>NZ_JAWRXI010000018.1:0-127203 GCF_046535075.1 Brevibacillus sp. SIMBA_040 | reverse complement strand
TTTGAACCCACGAGACGGGTCGACCCCGCCTACACGATTTCCAATCGTGCTCCTTCGGCCGCTCGGACATCCATCCACAATCTATACAAAGTGGATCGAAGCGATCCAACTTATTATTGCCTTCCAGATCTCAAATGTTATCACGTTTACTTTGTAAAAGCAATAGTTATTTTTAATTCTGTTTAAAAAGTTTATCGTGATAAAACTTCTCTGCTAGGCACAATAGCCATTGTATCCTCTCATGTACCTGGTGTCAACGAAAAGATGATAAAAAACCACACCTTTTTTTACGTATAGGAATTTATAAGCGTGACGCTTATGAATTCCGGAGCGCATGACAAGGTACCTCAGCGTCCGCTCCCAGCATTACTTCGGTGAAACTTTCCGCTAAACGCGGTCGCTCTTCCTTGAGGAGGCCTCGATAGAGGTTTTTTTACACGCTCTCAACAACCACGAAATTATCATTACCAATGCTCCTGATAAATACCCCTGTTTCTTTTCCTCGCAAGTACGCTTTTTCAGGATTATTCTCTACCCTTGCCGCATATGGACTAACAAGGTAGACAAACGTAGGGCTTTTGCAAAAGAAGGTGATCCTATTCATGCCAGCCCCCCTAAATGCTATGATGATTAGCATAGGAAAGGAAGTGTTCTGATGACTCTCATCCGTAAAGCCGCTCCACAAGACTCTGTAGCCGTCTGTCGAATCGATGCCATGATTCTCGGCAATACGAGTCGCTCCGCTGAGCTATGTAACGCCATCGCAGCTGGTCAATGCTACGTTGCTTCTTTTGATATGGATGTCGTCGGTTTTGCTCTTATGGATCAGTCGTTTTTTAAACAAAGTTTTGTATCACTAATCATGGTTCACCCACAGTATCAAAAACACGGTGTTGGTTCTGATCTTCTTTTGTATTTGGAATCCATTTGTCCTACCGACAAGCTGTTTACCTCCACCAATCTCTCCAACAAGCGGATGCAACGACTCTGCCACAAGTTAGGCTATGATTACAGTGGAACAATTGCGCATCTCGATCAAGCCGATCCCGAATTATTTTTTTGCAAAAGAGTCTAGGTGGCACAAAAAACAGCCGTAGCATTTTGCGCCACGGCTGTTACTTATTCCATACCTGTTATTGATTCCGCTCATAGATCAAGCGGAGTCCTTTTAACGTAAGAATGGGATCAACAACGTGAATACACTCCGTCTCGTTGGCAACGATCGATGCTAATCCCCCGGTGGCTACCACCTTTGGCTCCGTACCGAATTCAGCTTTAATCCGCCGTACGATCCCCTCCACCTGTCCGACGAATCCGTAATAAATACCTGACTGCATTGCTGTTATCGTGTTGCGCCCTACGACACTCGCAGGCCTTGCGATCTCGATTCGGGGCAGCTTGTCTGCACGGCTAAACAACGCTTCCGTCGAAATCCCGATGCCTGGCGCAATCGCTCCACCCCAATACTGCCCCCGCTCGTCCACATAACAAAAGGTAGTCGCCGTCCCGAAATCGACGACAATCAGCGGTGTCCCGTAATGATGAATCGCGGCAACAGAATTGACGATCCGGTCAGACCCTACTTCTCGCGGGTACTCGTATTTGATATTCAGACCCGTTTTGATTCCCGGCCCGACAATCAGCGGCTTTTGCTTCAGGTATTTGACACACATCCGCTCAATTGTATCGTTCAGCGGTGGGACCACCGATGAAATAATGATCCCGCTCACCTGGTCAAGCGTCATTCCCACACTGTCAAAAAGACTTTTCACCAGCATGCCGTACTCGTCTTCCGTCTTTTGGCGATCCGTGGCGAACCGCCAATGATGCCGCAGTAAATCACGCTCATACAAACCCATGACCACGTTGGAATTGCCGATGTCGATCACCAATAGCATAGCGATTGCTCCTTAGCGCTTCCGCGTATTCAAATCAAGACTGATATCAAACGCTTTAACCGAGTGAGTCAAAGCCCCAACAGAAATAATATCGACGCCCGTTTTGGCAATAGCACCAATCGTCCCCAGGTTCACTCCGCCAGACGCCTCGACCAGTGCGCGTCCATCAATGAGATGCACTGCTTTCACCATCTGCTCATTCGACATGTTGTCCAGCATAATGATGTCAGCGCCAGCTTCGAGCGCTTCTCGTACCTGCTCTAGCGACTCTGCTTCCACTTCGATCGTCATCGTGTGTGGAATCGCTGCACGAGCTGCCGCAACTGCCTGTGCGATACCACCTGCGCCTTTTATATGGTTGTCCTTGATCATAACCGCATCATACAAAGCAAAACGATGGTTATAGCCTCCACCGACACGAACGGCGTACTTTTCCAAAAAGCGTAGTCCTGGCGTTGTTTTGCGTGTATCAACGACTCGCGCTTTTGTACCAGCTACCGCAGCAGTATACTCGCTTGTTTTTGTCGCAATCGCGGATAATCGCTGCATCAAATTCAAGGCGAGGCGCTCACCGCTCAAAATCGAGCGAACCGAACCGCTCACCTCAGCAATTTGGTCGCCAACCTCTACGTGCGTTCCTTCTTTTACCTTTGCACTAAATACCAGTTCAGGGTCCACAGTCTCAAACACCTGCTGGGCAATAGGCAAACCAGCCACAATCCCTGCTTCCTTGGCATACAGAATCCCGATTCCTTGCTCAGTATCCGGGATGGTACTCATGGTCGTAACATCACCAAAGCCCAAGTCCTCATGCAACCATTCTTCGATTTTTCGGCCAAGCTCTCGTTTATTCCACATCATATTGGTCACTCTCCTCCTGAACACCTTCGCTCACCGATTGTATCAAGTGCTTGCGCCAAATCAAATCGTCCTTGTTAGGGAAATCAATGCGATAATGCCCGCCCCGACTTTCCTCGCGCATGAGTGCAGCTTTAGTGGTGAGCACCGCTGCATTTAATAAATTGAAGAATTCAAACGCTTCTTTGCCATCTATTTGAAAATGATAATATTGCTCCATACGCTCCAGCTCTGCCAGAGCTTTTTTCAGTCCTTTTTCATGGCGTTTCACACTGACGTGACGGAGCATCAGCTTTTGCAGCTTGACCCTTTGTTCACGTATATTGAACGTCCGATGCTCACGCTGCTCAGAAGTCGCGGAAAACGCTCGAATGTCGGGAAGCTCTGGAAGCTCCTTGATCCGCTCTGAAATTCGATGTCCAAACACGACTGCTTCTGACAGCGAATTGCTTGCCAATCGGTTCGCACCGTGTACACCCGTGCAAGAAGCCTCACCGCAGGCAAACAGACGTTTTGTCGTCGTTTCGCCGTGCAAATCAGTCTGCACCCCACCCATAATATAGTGGCAAGCTGGTGCTACGGGTATCCAATCCGTTACCATGTCCAAGCCGTATTGCAGACAAAAGTTATAAATCGTCGGAAACCGATGCTTAATCAATTCCTCGGATTCATGTGTAATATCCAAATACACAAACGAAGCATGCGTCTGCTCCATCTCCGAAACGATCGCCCGTGCTACGATATCGCGAGGGGCCAGCTCCTTTTGCGGATGGTACTTGTCCATGAAGCGCTCGCCATTACTATTGCGTAGAATAGCCCCTTCTCCGCGAACCGCCTCAGAAATAAGAAAGCGAGGTGCTCCCGGGTAGTAAAGCGCCGTCGGGTGAAACTGAATAAACTCGACATCCTTGATACGCGCACCCGCCCGATAGGCAATCCCGATCCCATCTGCGGTGGCAATGTCCGGATTCGTCGTGTAGCGATAAAGCTGACCGGCCCCACCTGTTGCGAGCACAGTCGCTTTTGCCTCCAGGAAAAAGAGCTCCCCGTTTGGCTTCTGTACAATGACCCCAACCGATTCGCCATCCTGCGTGAGGACATCTATCGCAAAATGATGCTCCAGCACGTGAATGTTCGGCTGCTCCTTGACTCTTGCAGACAAGGCTCGTACGATTTCTGCCCCTGTCGCATCCCCATTCGCATGCAAAATACGCCGCTTACTGTGTGCCCCTTCTTGGGTCAGCTCGTATCGGCCCTGTGCATCCCGGTCAAATTCCGTTCCATATGCAATCAATTCTTTCAAACGCTCTGGACCTTCATGCACCAATACATCCACTGCCTCAAACGAGCTAAGACCCGCTCCGGCAACCAACGTATCTTGGCGATGAAGCTCGGGCGAATCCGATTTTGCCGTAACGGCTGCGATTCCACCCTGCGCCCAGCGCGTATTGCTATCATCCAATCCCTTTTTGCTAATCAGTACGACATCGGCATATTCGCTCGTTTGCAGCGCCGTATACAAGCCGGCGATGCCTGCTCCAATGACGGCTACATCGGTTTTCATTCGAGGCAGAGCTTGCAAATCAAAGTCCACAATATAGCGGGGAATCATAAGTGTCCCTTCTCTCCATGTAATAAAAGGTTCATGAAACGGATGATTTTCCACTCATTATAGCAAATCGGAGCTGGAAGAAAACGAAAAAAGAGTATCTGCCAAAACAGATACTCCCTTTTGAAAAAACGTTCATTTAATTTGTATGTGAAACGCAATCTTTGCATGTTCCGTACACTTCGAACTTATGGCCCGTCACCTCAAAATCATCAGGGACCGCTGCCATGATATTCATTGGACAGCCTGGCAACGACGATGTTTTCCCACATTCCGTACAAATGACATGGTGGTGATGATGACCGTCTGCCGAACAGGCAAGTCGGAATTTGCCCTCGCCATCCAGCTCCGTTTCCTCCAAGATCCCCAGCTCAACAAAGGTAGAGATGTTGCGATAAACGGTATCAAAGCTGAGCGTCGGGTACAGCTCCTTGATTCGCTCCATAATATCCTTGGCTGAGAGGTATCGCTTTTCTGCGGCGCAGATGCGAATCATCTCCTCCCGCTTGCCGGTATATTTGAATCCATTGTCTTTCAATATTTGCAGCGCTTCTTCTACTTTCATCGACAAACACTCCTTCCTTTTGTCTTATCCAGATGACCTTATCGCAAAAGAACCCGTAGCTTTTTGGCACCCAAAACGACAAGTAAAATCAATACTGCCATCAATACAATTGTACCACCAGATGCCCAATCCAGTAGATAGGCAAAATATAATCCACTCAATACCGATGTTTCGGCAAACAGAATGGAGAAAAAGATCGTCTGGCGAAAGCTTCCCGCAATTTGCAAGCTAGCAGCAACCGGGAGCGTAATTAATGCCGAGATCAGTAGTACACCAACGATGCGCATGGAAGCGGCAATCGTCAATGCTACCAATACCATAAACCATAAGTTGATGGAACGTCTAGCCACTCCTGACACCCGAGCGAACTCTTCGTCAAAGGAAACGGCAAACAATTCTTTGTAGATCAGTGCAACTGTACCTAAAACGACGACAGCTACACCAATCAATGCATACAAATCTTCGATGGACACGGTAACAATTTTACCAAATAAATATGAGTACAAGTCAGCATTGAATCCATCCGCCACACTGATCAAAACGGTGAAAAGCCCCAGCCCAGTCGATAAAATAATCGGAATGGCCAAGTCCTGGTAAGCCTTGTACACCTTGCGCAGGCGCTCAATAAAGAGCGATCCCACCACAGCAAACAGCATCCCGAAGAACAATGGATTCACTGCCGAGAAAAAAGCGATCTTCTTGGATACCAGCATCCCTGCCGCAACTCCTGAAAGCGTCACGTGCGACAAGCCATCCGCCATCATGGACAAACGGCGAACGATGAGAAATGTCCCAAGTACGGGACAGATCAGGCCAATTAAAATCCCTGAAAACAGGGTATACCGCAAAAAATCATACTGCCACCAATCAGCAAGCATGGTCATACTCCCTCTTTTAACGTGTTTATGAGCTTAATGATGATGAGACAGCAGCTTCATCGAGCCGCCGTACATGCTTTCCAAAATCTTTTCCTGGTTGTGCTCAAAGTCATGTGCTGTTCCGTGGAAGTGAATTTTTTTCTGCACACAGGCAACCTTGTTCACCCACTGGGTCATGACACCGACGTCATGGCTGACAATCATCATAGTCAAACCATTTTCCTCTTTTAAGGAGCGCAGCAAGCCATAAAACTGTTCGATCGACTCTTGATCGACACCCACGGTCGGCTCATCCAAAATCAACAGCTCCGGCTCGGCTACCAAAGCACGCGCAATAAATACACGCTGCAGCTGACCGCCAGACAGGCTGCCAATCCGTTGATCGAGCTTTGCCGATAGGCCCACACGTTCTACGGCATCCTTTACACTCTCATGGTGACGTGATGTCAACCTGCGAAACAGCCCAACCTTTCCGACCAGACCGGAAGCGACGACTTCGCGTACCGTTGCTGGAAATCCGCCAGCACCATGTGCCACCTGCTGAGCGACGTAACCAATCCGGTTCCACTCACGGAATTTGGATAATGGCTGCCCAAACAGCTCCACCGTTCCTTTGGTAGGCGACAGTAAACCGAGAATCAGCTTCATCAAGGTGGACTTCCCTGATCCGTTCGGACCGACGATGCCCACAAAATCTCCGCGCTCCAGGGTGAAGCCGACCTCATCGAGAACCACTTTGTCTTCATATTGAAAGGAAACTCCTGTGAGCTTGACGACAGGTATCCCTTGTGTTGTCCGTTCCATGAATCAATCATTCCTTAAATCGGATTTGTTCTGATTTGATTACATCCTACTACGATTTTACCCCAATCACAAGTCTATCTTGGTCCAAAAAGCACTTGGTGGAAAAAAGAATGCCGCTCCCATAGAAGCGACATCCCTTTTGACTGGCTTTATTTTAATGCTGTCCGCAATGTTTCCAGATTATCACGCATAATTGACAAATAATCTCGATTTGCCTTGATATCGTCCTGAGTCAAACCTTCCAACGGATTGAGGGTAGCGGTTTTCACACCCGCTTCTTTAGCAATGACCTCCGCTACTTTCGGCGATACCAATGTTTCAAACAGCACATAGGAGATGTTATGCTCTTTGACATGCTCCACCAGGTTTTTCAATTGCGATGGAGATGGCTCATCGGCAGGATTTACTCCAGAAATCGCTACCTGCAAAAGTCCATAACGACTTGCCAAGTAGCTAAACGCACTGTGAGAAACCATGAATTCTTTTTTGGACGTTTGCGCTACCATGTCTTTGAAGTCTTTATCCAGCTGATCGAGATCACTTGCCAGTTGTGCAAAGTTCTTTTCATAATCAGCTGCATGTGCCTGGTCTTTCTGCACCAAGGTTGTCTTGATCTTTTCTGCCTGTGCCTTTAGCTTGGTCGGGTCGAGCCATACGTGCGGGTCAAATTCACCGTGCTCGTGCTCATGCGCCTCCTCGGCATGCTCTTCGGCTTTCCCCTCTTCCTCGTGCTTATGTTCAGCTGCATGCAGCAAATCCATACCCTCAGTGGAATTGACAATCACTGTTTTGTTCTTGTCGAGGTTTCCGACAGCCTTATCAACCCACAGCTCCAAACCACTGCCATTGAATGCGAAAATATCTGCACCTGCGAGCGCCACCATGTCTTTTGCCGTTGGCTCATAATCATGCGGCTCCACTCCTGCGGGAACGAGATTGGTTACGTCAATATGATCGCCACCGATGCGCTTGGAAACATACTCCAATGGATAAATCGTTGTATACACCTTTGGTTTTGCCGCAGTTTGACCGTCCGCTTGCGGAGTACTCGCTGCCTCTTTTGCCCCGCAGCCTACCATGCTCACTGCAGTTAATAAACTTATCATAGCCAACAGGCTCTTTTTCATCTCTGATATCCTCCTACTCCAATTCAAAATGATTCCGATTTACTTTTCTCTCGTTTTTCATTATACGGACAGGTGCCTAAAAAGTAAATAGGATTTATTCCGATTTAACTGGAATATGTTCATTTCCTTTGGCATAGCTTCATATTTCCTCCATGTGATTGTGATAATATAGGGGGTAGGGGGTATGTCCACAATGAAACGTAAATCATGGTTAGCCATTAGCATCGTTACCGCAGCCCTTCTCACTGGTTGTGGCGCTACGGATAACGCCAGCAATGAACATGATCACACGCAGCACGCAGCGAATGGCGATCTACAGGAGAAGACGGCTTCGGTCGATCAGCTGCCCAAATTTCTGGATAACCTGGACCCAGTCATCATCGAGTCCTACAAAATTGCCGGCGCCAATCGCGAACTGCTCAAATCGATCCCTTGCTTTTGCGGATGTGGTGAGAGTGCCGGCCATCTACATAATGGAAATTGCTTCATAAAAGAAGAGCTGCCTGATGGCTCCATCGTTTGGGACGATCATGGTACACGTTGCGGCGTGTGTATGGAAATCGCCGTCATTTCCTCCAAGCTGAAAGAGGCAGGTAAAACACCGTTAGAGATTCGCAACTACATAGACAATACCTATAAAGAAGGCTACGGCAAACCAACACCTACACCTATGCCTTCGTAAAACCTCAATCACAATGAAAAAGGCTTCCGGTAATCGGGAGCTTTTTTTCGTATCAGGTCAAAGCGCTTGCCAAACGATGCCAAATTGTTTTAGAATCATACCTAGATATTCTATGTATCGAATTTCTATGTATAAGGAGGTATCTATGAAAATTAACAAGGAATTGATGAAGGGCAGTACGGTTATTCTCATTCTGACTCTGTTGGAGCAAAAGCCGATGTACGGCTACGAGATGAGCAAAGCCATGGAAAAGAACTCAAATGGCGTCCTCTCGCTTAAAGAAGGAACGCTCTATCCGATATTACACACGTTGGAATCAGACGGAATGGTTCATTCGTATTGGAGTGAGGGAGACGGGGAAAGAAAGCGGAAATACTACGAGATTACACCAGAAGGCAAAAAATATCTTCAGGATAAAAAACAGGAGTGGGTCACTTTTCGTACCGCCGTAGATCGTGTACTGGGGGGTGGACAGGCATGAAAACAAAGGAAAAGATCGACCATTACATACAGCTTGTCTGTAAACAAATCCGCAATAAAGAGGTACATCCCTCAATTATGCTTGAACTGGAGAATCATATTGCAGACAAAATGGAAGACTTTCGCTCCATGGGGGTTGGCGAGGAAGAGTCCGTAGAAAAAGCGATAGCTGCTATGGGAGATCCTACTACATTAGGACGGCAGCTTCATCAGGCACATAAGCCTCGCATGGAGTGGGGAATATTTGGGCTTGCAGCCGTTTTGATTGGGTTTGGACTGTTTTCCATGTATTCGATCAACGTCTCTCGAGATGAGGGTGGACTGCTTGAACGACAGCTGATTGGGGTATTGCTTGGCAGCATCGCTTTCATCGCGATTCTCTTTGCCGACTACACCAAGCTCAAACGATACAGTAAGCACTTGTACTTCCTGACGCTTCTTCTTTTGCTTTATAGCTTGCTAACGAGAAATACCATTAACGGGCAACCACAATTCCTATTAGGTAGCTGGTATATCAATATCTTTGCCATAGCTCCCTACCTTCTCATCGTGTCGCTGGCAGGTATCTTCGCGGAATGGAATTGGAAAGCGAGTTACTCTTTTATAAAAATCCTTGCTATTTTTGCTCTACCCTTGCTATTACTACTCGAAGGAAATAACACATTTTCACTTATGTTGTATCTCGTTGGGTTTCTTGTGCTCATCCTCACTTCCAAGGCATACCGACGAATCATTCTATCTTTTCTTGGCATTTCGGTCCCTGCCGTTGCAAGCTTGATATATTTTTCTATGAACCTCAACCAATGGGAGCGACTTCTTAGTTTTCTTGATCCTTATGCCGATCCAAACGGCAGAGGATACGTGCTCGTACAATCCATGAAAGCCTTATCATCCGCAGGACTCTGGGGCAATGGCTTCGGCTCACGCCTGGATGCACTCCCTGCCATCGAGTCCGATTTCATCTTCACCTATCTGGTCTACAGCTTTGGCTTGTTTGCCGGGGCTGCACTGGTGCTGATCGGAATAATTCTGTTCGCCCGTCTTCTTCGCGCGACAAAACTGGTAAAAGACCGTTACGGCTTCCTGCTTTTGTCCGGTTGGATGGCAGTCTTCTTCACTCCGTATTTCTGGAGTATTTTCATGACCATCGGATTTGTGCCACCTACCTCCGCTCCGCTGCCATTCGTCAGCAACGGAATTGTGCACCTCGTCCTGCAAATGGCCCTAATCGGGCTGGTTCTGAATATTTATCGCCGCAAGGATATCCTACAGCTAACAAAGCAATAACAATTGCCCATACAAAAAGGGAGTGGAGCCTGTAAGCGGCTCTACTCCCTAATTTTTTTTATAAATGAATCAATTACTTACGCCGGAGCAACTCCCAGCATACGCTCCAAAGAAGCACGCGCAGCGTCTGCAACATCTTTTGGAACAAAAATCTCTGGCTTCATATTTTCCAGTGCTTCCACACATTTTTTCAGGTTGTTTACCTTCATGTTCGGGCAAACGAGGTACTTGGAGGCGAAAATAAACGTTTTATCCGGGCAGTCTTTTTCCAGCATATAACGCGTGCCATCCTCGGTACCGATAATAAACTCTTTGTGGGACGATTCACGGCAGTATTTGAGGATTCCTGTTGTAGAACCGACATAATCCGCCAAAGAAACAACCTCAGGACGACACTCCGGATGCACTACAACGACGGCTTCCGGGTGCTGCTGCTTCAACGTCATGATGTCTTCTACAGACAGCTGGTCATGCGTATTGCAATAGCCTTCCCAAATAATCATTTTCTTGTCCGTAAACTGAGAAACATAGTGGCCCAGATTTTTATCCGGTACCCAAATGATCTCATCGCTGTCTACAGACTCGATCACCCGCTTCGCGTTGGACGACGTACAGCAAATGTAGGTCTCTGCTTTGACATCAGCAGAAGTATTAATATAAGCCACTACCTTCGCGTTTGGATGCTGTGCTTTGAGCTTGCGAAGACCCTCCACATTCACCATGTCGGCCATCGGACAGCCTGCTCGTTCGTCAGGGATAATCACTGTCTTTTGGGGATTGAGAATTTTTGCACTTTCTCCCATGAAATGAACTCCACAGAACAAAATCACATCTGCATCGGTTTCTTTCGCTTTTTGAGCCAAGCCAAATGAATCACCGATAAAGTCGGCTACTTCCTGAATCTCTGGGCGTTGATAAAAGTGAGCAAGAATAATGGCGTTTCTCTCTTTTTTAAGCTGCATCAGCCGCTCACGTAACTCAGCGTTTCGCTGGGCTTTTTTTTCTAACGCTAAAGCGTCCATGGAAAAAATCCCCCTACGGTGGTGTCATAATTTACGGTCATTGTAAGCTGATTAGCTAGCCTTGTCAATTTGTACATTCCCCTGCCTGCTTATTTGCCGATGACGCGTTCCCGAATAAATGTAGCGACACCGTCTTCATTATGGTGCGGAGCGATATATTTTGCCAGCTGCTTAATTTCCTCAGATGCATTTTCCATCGCTACAGAGTACCCCGCCTCGGTCAATGCTTCCCTATCGTTCTCTGCATCGCCAAAAGCCATTACCTTATCTGGCCCTACGCCCCATTTGTCGCAAAAATACCGAAGACCCTCCCATTTGGAAACGCCCTGAGGGATAATCTCGACGTTGTGGCTTCCGGAAGAAGTGATTGTCGCACGCGTACACCACGGTTCCAGCTGCTGGCGAACCCATTCCAATTTTTCGGGATTGCTGTGCCAAATAAAGATTTTTACAATCTCGCTTTCACCGGAATTCACCTTTTCCACCATTTCTGCCAAGGGAACGATGCGAGCCAGCTTGTAAAAAGCAAATCTACGCATGAGCATGCCTTCGACCGAGATATCTTCCTCGATCAACTTTTCAAGTCGCTCACGGTCTTCTTTCACCATCATGCGACTACTGGCTGTATCGTGCAGCTCGTAGTAAATAGGCTCCGCTCTGAGCATATGAAGCATATCAAACACGATGTCCTTTGGCAACGAAATACACTGAACCAACGTCCCGTCTGCCTCGTACAATGTCGCTCCATTACTGCACACATACCCGTCAAAAGGAAAGGAATCGATAGGGATTTGTGCCGATCCATACGTTCTGCCTGTAGACAAAACCAGTTTACAGCCCTGCTCTCGTAGTTGACGACACGCTTCCTTGGTAACCTCTGTCATTTGAGAGTCTTTGTTTAACAAGGTTCCATCCATATCAAAAGCAGCCAAGCCCGGTGTGAGTAGCATCCCTATTCCCCTCTCTCGTGTCTTTTTTTATCAATATCATTCATGTGAAAAAAAGGAGCACCTGAGGCGCCCCTTATTGTTTCGGTTCTTCTTTTGTATCTTCTTGCTTTTGTTCCGTTCCTTGTTCTTCAACGGTCTCTTGAACTGCATCTTGTTGAACTGGTTCTTGTTTCGACAAAATGTTGACTACCACATCTTTTGTTTCGAGTGGGTCAGTTGTCATTTCACCAGTTTCGATGAGTTGTTTGATTTGCTCTGCATCCAATGTCTCTACACGCAGCAACGTGTTGGCGATCAGATCGAGCTTGTCACGATGTGTAGTCAACAGCTCTGTACACTTCGTATAGCATTCGTTAATGATCGTTCTCATTTCCTGATCAATCTCATAAGCGATTTGTTCGGAGTAGTTGCGCTCATTACCATAATCACGACCCAGGAATACCTGTCCCTGACTCTTACCAAACTGCATCGGACCGAGCCTGCTCATGCCGTATTCGGTAATCATGCTACGAGCGATAGCAGTCGCGCGCTGGAAGTCATTGTGAGCACCGGTACTAATATCACCGAGCACGATTTCCTCTGCAACACGTCCGCCCAACAGACCTACAATCTTATCAAGCAGGTCCGTCTTGGTAGCGAAGAAACGGTCTTCTTTTGGCAGCATCACTGTGTATCCACCGGCTTGGCCGCGCGGAATGATTGTTACCTTATGTACCATTTCTGCATTTCTCAGGTAGTAGCCGATAATCGTATGACCAGCTTCGTGGAACGCAACCAGGCGTCTCTCGTCTTCGCTCACAACGCGAGACTTTTTCGCCGGACCAGCAATGACGCGGTCGATGGCTTCGTCCACTTCCAACATGTTAATTTGCTTCTTGTTTTTACGAGCTGTCAAAAGAGCCGCTTCGTTCAAGAGGTTCTCCAGATCAGCACCTGTGAAGCCCGAAGTACCACGAGCGATCACATCCAGCTTTACGTCCTCACCAAGCGGTTTGTTGCGGGCATGTACCTTGAGCACCGCTTCACGTCCCTTGATGTCAGGGCGATCAACTGTAATTTGACGGTCAAAGCGTCCCGGACGCAGAAGTGCCGGGTCGAGAATGTCCGGGCGGTTGGTCGCAGCCACCATGATGATGCCTTCGTTTCCACCAAAACCGTCCATTTCAACGAGCAACTGGTTGAGAGTTTGCTCACGCTCATCGTGGCCGCCGCCGAGTCCAGCTCCGCGTTGACGACCAACCGCGTCAATCTCGTCAATAAAGATAATGCAAGGCGCATTTTTCTTTGCATTTTCAAACAGATCACGCACGCGGGATGCACCCACCCCGACGAACATCTCCACAAAGTCGGAACCGGAGATGCTGAAGAACGGAACGCCTGCTTCACCGGCTACAGCACGAGCGAGCAAGGTTTTACCTGTACCCGGAGGACCTACGAGCAGGACCCCTTTAGGAATACGGGCACCAACAGCGTTAAATTTGCGCGGGTCTTTCAAGAAATCAACGACTTCTTCCAGCTCCGCTTTCTCTTCGTCTGCACCCGCTACATCGTCGAATGTAACGCGCTTCTTCTCTTCATTGTAAAGCTTCGCGCGGCTTTTACCGAAGTTCATTACTCGGCTTCCGCCACCCTGGGCATTATTCAAAAGGAAGAAAAACAGAATGAAAATGATGACAAACGGGATGATGGAAGTCAGGAACGTGAGCCAAATACTGTTGCCCTCGGCCGGATTGACCTCTACCTTCTTCACTTTTTGTTCATCAATCTTCGCTTCTACCAAAGAGATAATATCAGAGTCATACAAAAACACATTGGTAAAGAATTTGTTGCTTTCCTGTCCCGGAATTGCCTTGGCCAACGTACCTTCGATGCGGTATGTACCGTTCTCTGGTCGAATAGACAACTCAGTAATGTTGTCGGCTTTCAGCTGTATCCGGAAATCCTGATATGTAAGTTTCCCAACCTTATCAGTACCGGAGAGGATGAAATTCACGATCCCGACCGTGACAAGAAAAATCAGTAGGTAGAACCCGGTATTACGAAAGAAGCGATTCATGCCTTACCTCCTCTCACGAACAGACACTTTTCACATTTTATCATAGTAAGCACAGTCTCCACAACAAACCTACTTCGTGTAGACTTCAGGCTTCAACACCCCAATGTACGGCAGGTTACGATACTTCTCGGAATAGTCCAGTCCGTATCCGACAACGAATTCGTCTGGAATATCATAACCGCTGTAATCTGGTGATAAATCCACCTTGCGACGCTCTGGCTTGTTCAGGAGAGTTACCACTTTAACAGATGCTGCCTCACGATGGCGCAACAGCTCAAGCAGTCGGCTCAGCGTCAGTCCGCTGTCCATGATATCCTCTACTACCAGTACGTGCCTGTTTTGCACGGAGGCATCCAGATCCTTCAGGATTTTCACCATGCCAGAAGACTCTGTTCCGCTTCCGTAGCTGGAAACAGCCATGAAGTCCATCTCGCAAGGAATATCCATGTGACGGATCAAATCAGCCATAAACACAACTGCACCCTTTAGCACGCAGATAACCAAAGGATTTTTATCCCGATATTCTGCAGCCAAGGTCTTGCCCAATTCCTGTACTTTGTCTGCGATTTCTTTCTCTGATAGCAAAATCTTCTCGATGTCTTGATTCATGAAAAAACCTCCCGCCAATCTTCTCCAAACTCTATCCGCACGTGTAGAAAACGCCTGGTCTGTTCATTTACTGGCGCTACGGCGGAACGGCGCACGCCCGGTACCAAAATCACCTCATCGCCCGCCGTTAAAAGCGGAAGTTTGTCCCGCCAGACTCTCGGGAATTTGGCATCAATCAGTAAATCCTTCAGCTTTTTTCCATCTGCTGAGCCAAACAGGGTGAGACGGTCTCCAGGCTTTCGGTTACGCAAATACAGCGCTCCAGGCAAATGATCGGCATCAAATACCGCTTCATTCTTCGGAAGTCGCTCCAAATCCATGGGACCCTCAAGGTAAGTAATATGTACCGTGGCCTTGCTCTCATCGATCCAGGTACTACCCGGAACGGCGAGTTCGTAACAATACGTATGTATGCGATCTTCCCGCCCGCTACGACGAAAAAGAATTCGGCCGTACATCCGGCTTACAACCAGCTGCCCCGGCAAATGCAATTCCGCAGAGGGGCGACTTCCCCCTAGCATGTGCAAAACGGTCTCCACATGCTGCGAAGACCATTCGGTTTGTTTTGAGAGATAACTTAATATTAGAGTAATCATTCTCCTTTGTAAAGCAACGTCACAAGTTTGAAACTTGTCTTTCTCAATCACGACGGAGTCGTGTTTTGTCTCCATCGTAGCCTGTTCCAAGTGCTCGCGTGCGAGCTTCATCAGAAAGGCCTCATCCTGACCAATGGCAGCAGCTGCTTCAAGAATATGCTCGCGGTAACGCTCATTGACTTTCGAGAGTAGCGGCATCACATCCAGCCGCAATAAATTGCGCGAATACTTGCGTGATTGGTTGCTGCTATCCTCTCTTGGCTTTAGCTCATTTTCCAGACAGTAGGCTTCCAGTTCTTTACGAGTTTTATGCAATAGCGGCCGAATCAGCTCCATCTGACTGTCCTCAAGCATTCGCCGCATAGGCATTCCCGACAACCCTTGGAGCCTAGTCCCACGCACGAATCGAAACAGGATCGTCTCTACCTGATCATCTGCATGATGGGCGACTGCCAGCTTTGTCGCTTTGTTCCTGGAGCCTACCTCCTGATACAGGCGATAACGAATTTCCCGGCTGGCTTCTTGCCCTCCCATACCCGTTTGTTCCATATAAGCGGGCACATCATACTCAAACAGGTGAAAGGTAACGCCTAGCTTTTTGCACAGCTCCTGAGCGAATAATGCATCCTGCCTCGCTTCCTCACCGCGAAACCCATGATTCAGGTGAACCGCGTGAAGCTTCCAGCCGTAGTCATAGTTTTCATTCAGAGTCGCCAAGATATGCAAAAGAGCTGTAGAATCATTTCCGCCGGAAACTCCTACAACAACTGTTTCGCCAGGGAGCAGCAGTTTTTCTGATTCAATCTCGTTGCGTACGTCTGCCAGCATGACGCGCTCCTCTCCAAATCGTCAACACAGAAATGCCAAACATCAGACCGGAAGCGATCGCTCCTGCTACCATCATCGTCTTGGTAGCGAGCGTAATACCTTCTACATAATCATTGTTCACAAAGGCCAGCATGGATTTGTAAGCCAACGATCCCGGAACCAGCGGGATAATTCCCGCAACACTAAAGTTAGTAGAAGGGACACGCAATATGATGGATAGTAACTGGCTTAACAAGGATACAACCGCAGCAGCAACAAATGTGGACAACAATACCTCCGACCCCAACGTCGGAAGATAGGAAAAGACCAAAAATCCGATCATTCCCGCAAGTCCCCCTGCAAAAATCGTGCGAATCGGGACGTTGAACAGAACACACCACGCAGTTGATGAAATCAGGCTCAGCACCATTCCCTGCAGCAACATCTGGGCTCACCTCATAAACCAAAGAATAATAGCTGTAGCTACCGCGACGGAAACAGCTGTCAGCATCGCTTCCACTCCGCGCGAAACTCCCGCAACCAAATCCCCCGCCAACAAATCACGCAACGAATTGGTAATCGCAATACCAGGGAACATCGGGAGCATCGCACCAATAATAATGATGCTAATGTGCAGCTGCGGAAAAATCGTAACCGCCAGTAATGCGAATAATCCTCCCAATAAGGCCGCAGAAAACTCCGTAAAAAACTTCATTCGTACAAACTGTTCCAAATATTCCTGACTCAGGTTGACGATCAGCCCTGCCAGAGCGGCCGGAGCGAGATCGTACCAGGTTCCACCAACCAGCATAGAAAAAGAGCCGCTGGCTATCGTGGCTGCCATATGCTGCATCCATTTGGGATACAGCGGCTTTTTTTGATCAATTTCACGCAGTGTCAGATACGCTTGCTCCAGATTGATTCCACCACTGACAAACTTTCTGGAAACATCGTTGACTAATGTAATTTTGTTTAGATTGGTTGTTCTTCTCGGAGTACGAACCATACGTGTATGGTCCTGCCCCTTGCAGCGGAAAGACAAAATGATGCTCGTCGGCGTAGCCGAGCTGTTGACATCATCCATTCCTGCTGCCTGTGCTATCAGCGCCATCGTCTCTTCTGTCCGGTAGGTCTCTCCACCGTTCTTCAAAATAATCGAGCCAGCCAATAAGCATGCATCCATCACCAAATCTGAGGACACGACTGTCACACCCTTCACATGAACCATGCATAATACAAAGTTCCAGCCAAGAGCAGCAAAGAGGCGACAAACAGGCCACTGATTCCTTTGCCTACAGGTTTGGATGCCCGCTTTGGTTTCTGCATAGCGGCAACAGTCTGCTCTCGCAGAATGGCCAACAGCTCTGCTCTCATTTCCCCCGCCGTTGCGAACTTTCCGTGGAAGGCCTTAAGAAGAGACACTCGATAGGGGTATAGTCTGTCACTTTTCCGTATTATATCACAGAGCAATGCCGTCTCGCGCGGGTCGCCCAAGCTACTTTTCCACGTTTCCTTGTCAACCATAAGTCGCACCATCATGACAGCTGTTGAGAACAGGTCGTATCCAATCTCTGCTCGTCTGTCACCTGCGTGCCAGGCAGCTCGATCATACTCTTCGGTAAATTGACGAACGGCATTGCCCAGCTTGGTTACTCCACCAAAATCGATCAGGCGTACCTGCTTGTCAGACTGGGTCACCATTATGTTCTCTGGCTTCAAATCCCCAAATACCCATCCGTGCTTGTGAAGAATGTCGAGCCGGGCAAGCAGTTGGACAATCATCACTGTCACCCACTCTGTCCCGGCCCGCTGTATATAACGGTCCAGCTGCTCCCCATCCAAGTATTCCATGGCATAAAACGTACAAGACTTGCCGTTTAACATCAGATCATCGACATCACACAGGAGCGGCCCCACTCGGGAATCCCGCCCCTGCTGCACGCTTTTTAACACGTTTACTTCCATTAAGATATCTATGCCTTCCTGCCCAACTTTAACTGCGCGCACTGCGCCATCCTGAGAGGTTAGATACACAGCTCCATTCGCCCCACGCCCCAGCTCCCTTAGGACGTGATACGATTTTTTGTTCCATTTGCCCTGGAAATACTTCGGTAAGTCTGGAATATTCACTTTAGAAGACATGGTCACGCAAGCTTCCGTTGTGATCGTCATCCTCTTCCACGCTTGTATAACGGTCAGATAACGACTGAGGGAGCTTTACCTGCTCAAACAAAGCAATTGCTTCCACAATGGCTGGACCCGTAGGAGTAATCCCACTCATCGCCAAATCGCTGGTGATTTGATGGGCCTGCTCTACTTTTTCTGTCCACGGGATTCGAATGTCCAAATATTTATGTTTACCCGGGAAGGAGCCTACTGCCATTCTGCTCTGTCCGCTTCGAGAATGCAGGCTGATACTGAAATCGTGAATCGCCTGTTGCACAGCGGACAGCTTTGGCTTCATGCTACCCGAGGTGTCTACCAGCATGACCACGTTGAGGCTGCTTTTTTCGCCCAGCTCATCTACCATCCCCGCGACTTGTACCCTTTTCTCCGGGGCCAGCTCCTCTATTCCGGAATCGCCCAAAATCTCTTTCAATTCTTTATTGACCACTTGATGAATCGTTCGCGTCATTGCCTTGCGCGTCAGCATTTGTACCGTTTGTGCCAGCTGCTGCGGATAGACGATATCACACAGACCGCCTCCCGCTTCTGCGATATCCCGAATCTCACGTTCTCCCTTCTCACCCAGCTCGCTTTTATCGATGACGCCAATCACGTTGACCGTAATGCCTTGCTCTCGTGCCAGGGAAGCCGCAGCAACTGGACTCATACCGGAATTCGAGCAGCCATCGGTCACCACCAAAATTTGTTTAAGTGTCGCTTCTTTCACAAATAATCTCCCCATTCTGCCTGTTTTAGCAACAGTATCGACGGGGAGATCAGAAATCATACTCTTAACTTACAATCCGTGGACGCTCCAGCTTCGGCATCCCATGGACCTGAATCGCTGCCCATTGCGGTACAAATCGGTCGATGCGGGCTACGAGTACTGTCATGTCATCGACAATATTTCCGGAGTGCTGCCGTATCACCTTTTCCAGCAAAAGATCAGCCACTTCCTGTGGATCATCGGTTTCGAGCTCACTAATAATCCGCTTCATCCACATCTGGCGATTCTCGATATGCCGCGGAGCCTCATAAATACCATCAGACATCATGATTAACAGATCTCCAGGCTTTAGCATACGGGATACCACATCTACTTCGATTTCTTCCAGTATGCCCACTGGCAAATTGTTCGCTGTGATCGTTATGACGTCATGGCTTCTTTTCACAAAGCTGGGTGTAGAACCAATTTTGATAAATCGAGTGTGAGCAGTTTGAAGGTCAATCAGTGCCAGGTCAACAGTGGCAAACATCTCCTCAGTTGAGCGCAGGGCAAGCACTGAATTCACCGTTTTGATCGAAATTTTTTCATCCATTCCCGAGCGCAACAGCTGCTGGAGCATGTCGAGCGCCGATTGGCTCTCCAGGGAAGCGCGCTCCCCATTTCCCATCCCGTCGCTAATCGCCAAGGCCATTTTTCCATTCCCTAAATCCATCGTGCGGAAGCTATCGCCGGACAACAGCTTGCCGTCCTTGGCAGCCCCAGCCACGCCGATATCAATTTCAAACGTTTTGGCGGAAGCGAGGCACATCGTGCACGAACCGTCTTTTTGCGCTTCGCACTGCCGCTCCCTGACCACGATATTCTCTCCCAATATTTCGGTTAGCATGGGGGCAACAATCTTGGCGCACTCATCCCTTCCATAGCAGGTGGGCTGACTGATCTCGATATCTACCTTGCCTTCCTCCAAGCTGTGTATATCAACGCGGCGTACAGAAAGACCCAGTCCTTCCAGCGCCTTTGAAACTTGCTTTTCCTGTAGACTCAGCTCCATGCCTTCCCGTTGAATTTCCCGGGCAAAGTCACTCATCACCCGCGAAACCCCTGACAGCTGATCAGCGACGAGCTTGCGGCTTTCCTTTACCTGCTTCTTTAGTTGATCAAACGACTCCTGGCGATCGAACTCCTGCTCGATCACGGTCATCACTTTTTCCGTTTTCACGCATTTCCGTTCCCAATCTCGAGGCGGTGTTACGCCAGCAAGCGTACCATTTTCGTACACCTTATCCATAAGAAAGCGCATACCATCGTAGGTAGACTGCATATCCTTTTCCCAACACTGTTCTTTTTTCCAGCACCTCTGGCAGGTGAATTCCGTTACGCGACTGAGGAAGGCATCCGCCTGTTCCTCGACCTCATCACGATCCGCCGTCTGGGCAAAGCTATGCGACAGCTGCGTAAACAAATCAGAGAACTGCTGAATTTTTCCTGCAGTAACATCACGGACACGGCGCATATATTCCTGATGGGATTGGAGATTTTCGGGAGTTCCGGGTATAAATCGGGAAACCTTTTTCCACAGAGCTGCAGGTGTCAAAATAAACAGGGCGATCGCAATTGAAGTTTCAACTAATGAGAGGTAAAGCGTCTCTTCTGCACCGCCATATATCGCGAGTATAGCTGTTCCAATCAAAAGTCCTGCGGAAACCCCTACTTTGCCGCCCTCCTTCAATAAACCAGCCAAAAGACCGGAAAACGCCAGCAAATTAATTTGCAAGAGTGCACTGACATTTGCCAAGCTTAGAATTAAACCAGTCACTACACCTACAGCCGCACCTATTGTGCCACCTCCAACGAAGGCAAATACGAGGAGCAGATAACGTGAGAGTACATGCTCCATTGACACGCCCTCTACCATCCAATCGACCGTTCCTGTCATCAATGACGCCAGCAAGATGACCAACGACACGATCTCTTCGTTTTTCAACGGCTCATAGGGCTTGGCCAAATGGATGATCGAAAGTGACTGGATAAAGATGAGCGTCAAAACAAATCCGAGTACCGCTTCGACTGCGATCATCACTAGCTCATAGGTGTTAACCTGGTTGGTCAACACGGCATAAAGCAAATGACTGATGAATACCGTCGTCACGACTAAAAGAGGCGTACGGGAGAAATCCTTCCTGCGCGTTCTCTCCATGATCTTGCACACAACCAGCGCCAGCACCACGCTGAGGACTGTCTGCAAACCAATGGGGACCGACTGTGTAAAAGCTCCCAGAATCAGAGCAAATCCGGTTGTTAGGATACAATCTCGCCGGATATAAAACATGACAATGAAATAAGGTATGACAAAAGGGGTCAGTTCTTCGAGAATCAACGCACGTCCGAGCAAGAAACCCATGAGGAGCGGAAGGACATTCCACTTCTGTGCTGCATCAGCCATCTTCTCTCCCCACGTTCGTGTAGTTGTATCCATTCGTTCTGAAACTTGCCTGGTCCATACCTGTCCGGCTCCAGTGACATTTTTGTTTGCGATCATTTCGTACCACCCCGTTCTTGTTCAATGTGTTTCTCAATTATACGGAGGTGGTATTGTAAAATTTGTCAAAAAACCAAAGTGTATTCACATAATCGTGCGACAAATTCATTAACGTATTTGGACAAAAAAAACCGACGTTATGGCGGATAACGTCGGCTGACAGGTGATTCGCGCTTTGCGAAACGGGCTTACGATACGTATTCGTCATTGCTTTCAAATGCCCTTCCTGAATTTGCAGTAAAATACACTTTTCATAAAGAAAGAAAAATCACAATCTTCAGAACCAATTTCACCGACCGCGTCCCTTTTTGTCCCCGCTCTTTTTCAATGGGGATTGGCGGTCTTCGCTTTCTTTTAAAAAGCGGTTTAATTTATCTTCAAAGCCTTCTCCACGTTCTCGGTGGTTTCGCGGCGGACGTTCTTTTTCCTGTGCTTTTTTAATCGACAAACCAATCTTGCCTTCACGGATACTCAGTACTTTTACAATCACCTTATCACCAATCTTCAAAAACTGATGAATATCTTTGACGTAAACGTCCGAAATCTCACTGATGTGGACAAGACCGGTCACATTCCCAGGCAACTCTACAAACGCGCCAAATTTCGTGATACCTGTCACTTTTCCTTCAAGTTTGCTCCCGACCTCGACTCCCATGTATGTGGAAAGCCTCCCTCTCCTCGAAGATCAGATAAGGCAACTTATTCTGGAATCACGTAAATACTCTCGCCCTGCTTGGTGTAGAAAATTCGTTTGCGCGCTAGCTCAGCCAGGTACTCCTGATCGTTGAGACGGCTCGCTTCATAGGTAAGCTCCTCTTGCTTTTGCTGCAAGACCGCTGCTTCTTGCTTCAGGGTCTCCAGCTCGTTTTTCTTCTGTGCCAGCACGCCACTCTGCAAGTAGAGGGTATAGCCAGTCCAGATGAAAAAGCAGAGGACAAAAAAGAAAAAGAGCCTCATTCTACGCCGTTGCCCTTTTCGATTAGTTGGCATGGATATCGCTTCTTTCATGAATAGGCCACCTCGTTTTTACTCCCGCTTTCTCTTTGAGTGAAACCAATTCTTCCAATTGGTCCAAATTCCTGTTGTTTTCCCGAACATTTTTTTCCCCAAAACTTGACCCCATTTGGCAAACGGAGAAATGACAAAACGCGTCACCTTCCACAAAAAGCCTGTGATCGCAAGCAATACGGAATACAAAAATGCCAGCAACATCAGGATCACTCGGTACAAAAACAACACGGGACGTACTACGAGGGTGTCAATGATTTGTATAATTGTTCGGTATAACCACTGACAAAATTTTATCACGCGGTGTAAAAAATGGATATACTTCTTACTACCTATTAAAAAATACAGCCATGCACCAAAGATCATTCCAAAAAAGATGGGGAATCGAATGACACCATCATTCACTTTTAAAAGGATGTAGAAAACAGCGCCCATGCTGCCTACCCAAAAAAGGATGTCAAAGATGAACACGAGCCAAAGCGGCAGCCTGCTCTTTCCTTTGAATACATGATACGTGTCAAATCCTATTCCCATTAATGCTCCACACGTCGACATGGCCAGCACCGTCTGCAACTGAGTGACGATACTCACTTGAACAGTTTGCCGAAGAATCCTCTCGACCGATCTGACGCCTGCCCTTGCTCCAGATAGGCCATTTCGTGGACCAGGCCCTCGATCGCTACTTCTCCGGTTTCCAAACTCAGATTTTTCATATGAAGATTTTGGCCACGTATAGTTAAAAAGCCGCCATCCGTCTCCAAGAGGAATTCTTCGCTGTCAAAGCTTTCGACGTTTTTCACTCCCGAAATTGCCAAGCTGCGTCGATTGATCATTACGATTTCATGGCGAGGCCGCTTCAAGTGGTCATTCATGATTACTCCCCCCTAACGTACCCTTCTTGTACAATCGTATGGAGGGGGATGTCCTTTTAGAACAAAAAACCCCGCCATAGACGGGGCTTTGCTCGCACTCTATTTATAAACGGTGTAATTTCCGTTCACATAAATGATTTTATAGCCTGTACGGTCAGCAATTGTTTTCAATGGCAGCGTGGGAATATTGTTTTTCAATTGAACCGCTGCAGGAAGGGTTACGTTTTGTCCGTTAATATTGACTACGTTCGAACCCACTTTAAAATTCATGACCGTATTTCCGCTGACGACCTTCGCTGTCGTTTTTGTGTAGCTGATTTGGAAGCCTAGCGCATCACGGAAAAACGTAGTAGGAATCAGCGTGTTGCCGTTTACCGTATAAGGAGCCACTGCCAGAGCAGTTGTTTTACCCGACTTGGTAAAATTCGCTACATCCGCTTTGAAGCTGACACCGTTCAGCGCAACGATGGTCGTTGGGCGAGCAAACAGCAATCCTTTTTCCTCTGAAGTGTACACACCGATGCTGTATACACCAGCAGTCGCCGGATTCACGACACCTGCTGTTTCCGCGATATTTACCTGAACTGCGGTTTGTGCCGGAATATCCTGAGAAGGATAAATAATGAGATTTTGTCCACGCACACCCACATAGTTGGCAGCCACACCATTTACCGTCACCGTGTTTGCTGGCAGATAGGCAGGTACGCGGAATCCAACAGGAAGTACGACCTCCACGAAGCCTTGGGCACGTGGAACCGCAACACCCAGACCTTTAATACCGATCGAAAGGCCAGCAGGCGTAGCAGCTGTCGCTCTTGTTAGGCCAATGGTTGCCAGCGAATTGTCTATCGGAATTGGGGTAGGTATTGCCGCACCAGTAATCTGGAATTCTTTGGAGCGATACGTTTTGCCATCCACTTTGGCGGTGATGTTATAAAAACCTGCCGTTCTAGGATTGGTAATATACGCATCCTGAGTAAATCGGATCGTTACGCTGTCTGTGCTCTTGAATCCACTTGGCGTACGGAAACTAACCCTGCTTCCACTGGTGGACAGGTTCGACACCTGGTCTCCGTTCACCGTTACATTATAAGCGGAGAGCACAGGCGGCACCATATCTGCTGTTGGGAAGTCAACTTGAATGTCTGTATTTGAATACAGTCTTTCGGATAGTTCCAAATCAAGCGTATAGCTGGCGCGTGCTCCTGCTTTATAATCGGACATCCCCACCGAGATCGATGAAGAACTGGAGGAGGAAGAGCCGGTAACCTCTACATCTTTTGATTTATACTCTTTATCATCGTATTCAATCGTAAAGGTATAATATTTATCTGCCTTTGATGGATTCACGATTCCTGCTGATTTCGAAAATTCTAGATCAATATAGTTGTCTCCATCTACTCGACTCGGAACCTCGATACGAACCGAATTATTAGACAAAATCGATACGTAATCAACCTTTTCACCATTCACTCGAACGTCAGACTTGTTAATGCTCTTGGGAAGCATGTCCTTGGTCGGGAAGTTCACGTAAATGTATTGGCCCTTTTTGAGCTTTGTCTTGGAAGCCAGGCTCAGCTTACCCAGTGTCAGCGAGATTGCCGCTTCTGAGTCTTTGCTGCTAAGTGAGACTCCGAATTTCCCGCTGCTACTGCTGCTCGAGGATTTGCCAATGCTGATTTTTTCATATTTGTACGTACTCTCAGCACTCGTCTTCACACCGATCGAATAACTGTCCTTGTCGTCCGGGTTGGTTACTTTATCAATGGTCAATACGAGGATTGTGCCTTTTTTGATCTTTTCGTCTACTTCGATATCGACAGTTGTCTTGGATGCATCCACGCTGGAAATCGCGATTTTATCGCCGTCGTCATCCTCTAGCGTAACATCCTTCTTTTTCAGGTTTTTGTCTACCTGATATCCAGAAGGAAATTTAACGGTGATCGTACCGCCCGCTTTCAGTTCCTTGTCGATTTCGAACTCAATTGTATATTCTGTTTCCTCGTCTACACCCGTATCGTCCGCCGAAACCTCTTCAACGGTAAGTGCATATGCAGCATTCGGTACCAAGACAAATGGGCTAGCCAAAACCGATGTTGCCAGCAGTAATGAAATCCCTTTTTTTGCGCTCTTGTTCAACGGTAACTCCTCCCTTTTCCGTGAAAAAACGCCCTTGACGTCTTTCAAAAAATTGGATGTGACCGCTTGCGGTCAGCACAACACAGCCGAGACTGTGATCTGCAATTCCTTCTATGATAGGAAAAGTTCGACAAAAAAAGGTTACAGACTGGTAACGAATGACTTTACCCAAAGCATGCAAAGAAGCTGCTCAGTAGCGAGCAGCCTCTTTCTACAGTCTCTTTACTCTGGCGACAAGCTTTCCAATAGGGCATCGCCTTTGCTGCCTATTTTGATAATCGCGTACTTTGCGGTCCTCTCGATCTCCAGACCGGTTCCTTCTGGGACAAAAAAGCTTTCGATCCCGTACTCGATCCGTTGGTAGCCAAGCGTTGTCCCGTTGATGATGACATCATCCGCCTGCTTTTCATACGGCTGATTCCACACACCATCTTGTTCGTAGAACCCGCTATATTCATGTATCCCGTTTTCCTGTTTCCTCAGCACAACCCGAAGCTTCTTGCCTGCCTCGAAGTCCGTATCCGGCAAGGTAGCTATTGTATAAGCCAGCTGCACATAATCCCCTTGCAGCAGGGAGCGCGGGTCTACGGGTGCCAGCTCAAGCTTTACTGTCGTTCCGTTGGTTAAGATGGACTCGCTGCTCAATACTTGATAGCCCAGCAGCGCAAATTGCAGCAGAATTGTAGCACCAAGTAAGAGTCGTTTATGCTTTTGCGAAAAAAACGGTGTCTGTAGTGGTGCTTCTTCTGTCGAGCGACGTTCGAGCCAATAGCTGACCGCAAAAAACAACAAGCTGAGTAGTATCAGTGAGAGCGATTTGTGCAGCAAGCTCCAAAGAAAGTCGTAGTATTTCATTAGTAAAAAGGCGAACCAAAAGCCGAGGATGATTCCAAAATCAACTCGCCTGTTTTGATGCAGGGTACGATAGAGCATATATGTGGTAAACCCGAAAAACACCAGATTAATCGCCACATTCATAGCAGGGCCGTACGAATTCGTCTCCGTCAGCGCTAAAAAGCTGATCAGCGCATAAACCAAAGAGCTGTTTTGCAAAACGACTGGCAAACGCGGAAGGAAATACATCGCTAGCTGTGAGACAATCACAATTAGCAAAGCTAGCTCTTCACGAACCACATATTGATGCTGCAGTTGAAAATACAGGACGAGCAGAAATGCCAGTTGAGTCAACAACCTCGCTGGAATGCTGGATAAAGTAAACCACGCATACAGAAGCACAGCCAGAAAAAAGATCCAGTAATAGCCCTCCAGAAAGATCGATGAGCCGGCTGCGAGGAGATATCCCATCGTAAGCAGCGTATACCTCACCGTAGCATTCATTCTAGAGTAGAACAGGACCGGCGCAACAAAGCCGATCAAAGACAAGAAGAAGATAAAATGAACAACTGTTTCATCCTCCAAAATCAGAAACAGCAGCCCCGTCAACGAGATGGCCCCGATCAAGGAAGAAATCGTAGTGACCAGAACCGTAAACGCCTCCTGGAAAAACCGCACCCAACCGCTCTGTTGATATGGCGATTCCTGACGCACCCATTTGATACCAGCCACCGCTCCCCATACGAGTCCGGCCGCTACCAGCAAAGCAATCACAAAGAAGCCCTCTGAGAAGTGCTTCATCATGAACCAAAAGAAATTCGCCAGTAAAAACAGGGCCAAAAACGCAGATGTGGCGATCAACAAGCCACGATTCGGTACCCCTTTTAAGAAGGTGATAAATAAGCCTACCCCTAGTAGCATATATAAAAGCTCTGGAAACGGGCCGTATACATCCACAAAAGAAGAGGTAAACAGGCTTACCTGAAAGACAAAAAAGGACAAGTAGTAGATCGGACGCGATTGCAGTCTCCCTGTCGAGGTGAGCCAGAATAACGAGATATTCACGAGTGCAATCAGCCAGAAAACCATGAACCACCATTCATCCTCGCGAGCCACATTGACAACAGAAGGATCCAGAAAGAAGAAGACTGCCAGGTGCGCGAGAACGTAGCTTATCACGTAAAAGGGCTGATAACGGGTCCAAATGGCAAAAAGCAGATTGGGGATGAACCAGACGACAAAAAGCATGTAGCTATCCGCGTGGGAATTGTATATTTGCCCAAGCATGGCTACGCTCAGCCCAAATGCCACCCCCCCTGCTACCAACAGCCAATTACTAATGAACGAATGCCGTTTTAATATGAATGCTCCCACATAGGAAAACAGATAAAAAAGAGCCAATACCGCAGCACTCACACCGATTTTTCCCCATCGATCAAGCGCAGGCCAATTCGAGGCAAAGAAGTAAAACAAGGCTGAAAGCAAAAGCGAAATGGCTAGGAAGTAACCCATACGAACTCCTCTTTGTTGCATCTGTTACCACATCCTTTCTTTCCGCTTTCATTTACCTCCATTATATCCTTTTTTTTCATGAAGACAGTAGTCTAGAGATCTTCCTCTTGATTCTTTATATAGGCATAGCCCTTCGGCGTTAGTTGACAGCCCGCTCGCCCTATTTTTACGTTAACCAGTCCTTTTTGGCGGAGAGAATCGACCTGCCTACGAATCATGTTCTCTGTCAAAAGAACCCCTCTTTCTCTAGCCAGCTGCATGAGATGCTTCCGCCCTGTATGAAACCCTCTCACTTTGGCTTCCAGAACTAGCTCCAAAAGGAGTCGCTCGAGGTTCATCTCTACATACTCAGCAGGCACAAGCTTTTGATCTCGCCGATTCACCTCCTGTCTCGGCTGGACCATCTTGTCGCTTGCGCTTGCTACCTGCACAACAGTTTCGCCAATGCTAAAGGGCAGGTCCTCGATTTGTAAGTCTCCATCGTTCATAATCGTTAAATATTCAATCGTGTTCTCCAGCTCCCTGACGTTTCCGGGCCATTGGTACTGTGTAATGACGTCCATGATGGGCTCAGGAAATACCGTGGGCATCTTCTTTTTCTTCAAAAAGTGCTGGGCCAAATAAGGGATATCCTCTTTTCGTTCCCGAAGCGGTGGTACCTCGATTTGCAATACCTTGAGCCGATAGTATAGATCTTCGCGGAATTTCTCTTCCCTTATCATCGTAACCAAATTGCGATTTGTCGCTGCGATGACGCGAACATCGACCGGGAGCACCTTGGTTCCCCCTACTTTAATTATCTCTTTTTGCTGAACAACCCGAAGAAGTCTGGTTTGCAGATGGGGAGAAATATCGCCGATCTCATCCAAAAAGATCGTTCCTCTGTGAGCTTGTTCAAACAGGCCGGGCTTTCCCCCTTTTTTCGCACCCGTAAAGGCCCCATCTTCATACCCGAACAGCTCGGATTCCAACAACGACTCAGGGAGCGCGCTGCAATTAACTGCAACAAAGGGAAAGTTGGCCCTGAGCGATGCATTGTGGAGAGAGTGAGCAAACAGCTCCTTCCCCGTTCCGTTTTCGCCCAGGATGAGCACACCCAAATCGTTTGGTGCCATACGCTGTGCACGGCTGACCACCCGCTTCATGATCGGTGAATTCGTTACGATATCTGAAAAGTGAAAGCGTGCCGTATGTCCATTCGTTCTGAGCTGGGTCCTGAGCTTTAGCTCTAATTCCTCGACTTCCTTGGCAATCTTGAGCGTAATGACACCTTCTGCCACATTCCCGCGACTCAAAATCTTCATATTATTAACCAAAATATTCTGGTTTTGGATCGTAATTAATTGATTTTGCATATCCTCGTCTAAAAAGCTTGTATCAATCTGCATTTCTCTGCACACACCACGTATATCGCGGTTGGCTACGCGAGAAAACGGCAAGGCCAAAATTTCCTCCGCTACTTTGTTGAGGAATGTAATCTTTCCTCGCTCATCATACGTAATGACGCCGTCCTGCACCATGTTTAGCGTTTCTTCGAACATGTTTTTCGTGTGAATCAAACCGGCCATGGTCGCTTGTAAGCCTTGGCTGCGCGATACGATTTTTTTCGCGTATTCATTTAAGATGAGCGTCGTCTCATGATTGAGGAGATGAAAGCGGGTCAGCATCTCCACCATCGTACTAATATCAACGACCCGCTCGCCTACATCAATCACATGCTCAATATGAGCGGGAACATAGCTGCGCTCACCAGGCGTTATCGCGATAGCTGATTTTGGCTGCTCTGGAACGCCAGGATAGCATGGCAGCAGATTGACATTTCTGAGCCCTAATTCATAGATCAACGAGATCGTCTCCACAGCAGAGTCGCGCTCATCATTGACCACCAGATAATTTCCGTCGGGTAGATTTTTGATTTTTTCCCACCCTGCTTTGGACAACGTTCTCCCGATTATTTGTACATCTGTCCGTTTATTGATCACAGCAGGTGAAGAACGAGTAAAAATGATATGGGAACTGACCAAAATCAAGTCGACATCTTGTGCCATACTCTCTTCATAACGGCCTGCAGCCATCGGGATGAATGAAATATACGCTCCCCAAAGAGCCGTGAGCTGGTCACAGATTCGTTGACTGGTTGTTTCATATCCGGCAATGATGGCAACTTTTACGATTGAAATGGGAAACACCCCCTTAAGTTCATCGCATCTATTCGTTTTTCTTTGTAGCAAAGAAAAAACTTCACATATTTTCATATATGAAGTAAGAGAAATGATCCCATCATGCGCCTTTTTGGCTGATGGTTCTATTTAGTTGTAACACAATTCTGTTTTCTTAAACATCCCTAAGTGTTGGAGGCACTTCTTTGTATCCTTTTGATTTCACCGCACCCATGATGATCCCGATCGCCATCCATACGAAACCAACCATGAACGTCCTGGCGTCAAAGCCGGACCAAACAAACGCGATAATACTAAAACCAATTGCCGGAAGTACGGCGTATTTCAAAAAGCCCTTGAAATCTCTTTGACGTTTTTTAATAAAGAAGTAAGCAAAAACGGTTATGTTCAGCAGCATAAAGGAAGTGAGCGCGCCAAAGTTCAACAGCTGCACGATCGATTCGATTGAAACAGTAACCGCAACGACCAGTGTAACGATCCCGACAAAGATGGTCGCATTGAACGGCGTCTTGTATTGCGGATGAATTTTACCCAATACCCCAGAAAATGGAAGAAGCTTGTCTCTGCTCATGGAATAAATAATACGGGAGATAGCGGATTGAATCGCAAGCGCGTTCGCGACACCTACTGCGAGAACGCCAACGATGATGAACGTATAGTAGAGCCAGTCTCCCCCGACCTCTCTTGCGATATCAAACATCGCCATGTCAGGGTCGAGATTCTCGTATTGCGGATGAGCCAGCGCCGCTACATAGGTCTGAACCACAAACAGCAGCCCGATAATCAGAAGAGATGATACAGTAGCTCTACCGACTGTTTTGACCGGATTTTTGACCTCCTCAGACAACGTACTGATAACGTCAAAGCCTAAAAATCCTAAAACTGCAATTGAAGTAGCCGTTGCGAGAAAGCCGAGGTCCATTTTGTCTGCCTGGAACAACGGCTCCAAAGAGAATCCGCCCGCGCCATGTCCATCGATAAAGACATACTTTACGGCAAAAAAGATAAAGAGTGCAAGAATGATCAGCTCCATGGCAAGAAAGATCCGGTTGGCAATCGCAGTCAGCGTGATTCCGCGAGCGATAATGAATGTATTGATGATGGTAAATATCAGAATAATTAAATAAATAGGGATAGACGGAATGATTCGGTTCAACCACAATGCAGCAAACCCTGTCAGCAGCGCTGGACACATAATGTAATCGATCATGATCAGCCAGCCTGTTACAAATCCTACATGTGGATTCAAACCACGCTGTACATAGGAATAGACAGAACCTGAAATGGGAAACTCCCTACTCATCGTATTGTAGCTCAGCGCGGTAAATACCATCGCAATGATCCCAATCATGTATACAAACGGAACCATCCCAAAGCTTGCACCTGCTACAAGTCCATACACCTCAATGGGCGCGATCGGCAGCATGGTGATTAAACCATAAATGATGAGGTCTTTTAATGTCAGTCCACGATGCAGCTCCTGCTTATACCCGAACTTCTCGGTATCGTGACCTGTTTCAGTGCTGCTCTGATTCAATTCTGCACTCGAAATACTTCCCATACGCCATTCCACCTTATTTGAGATGTTCTGTGGTCAAAAGTGAAGCGGGTACAGACTGGCTTGCTGCCACCCGCTCACTTTGCCACTGTCTGTCAGTTCATTGCTCTTCTACCGGTCTACAGGGTCAACGCAACGTATTTGGACTCCAGGTACTCATCCAAGCCGTGACGGCCGCCTTCTCTGCCCATACCGCTTTCCTTTACCCCGCCGAATGGAGCTTGGACATAGGCAAGCGAGGTTCCGTTTACGCCAATGTTTCCCGTTTCCAATTCCTGAATCACGCGATAGATGCGCGCTGCGTCTTTCGTGAAAAGATAGGCTGCCAGTCCATACGGTGTGTCGTTTGCACGCTTCAATACCTCTTCCTCATCCTTGAACGTAAGAATCGGTGCCACTGGTCCAAAAATCTCTTCCTGGGTGATGTTCATCTCAGGTGTTACGTGATCGAGCACAGTAGGCGCATAAAAGTTACCTTTTTGATAAACGCCATCTTGCAATCTCTTTCCGCCTGTCAGCACCTTGGCACCCTTGGCAATCGCGTCCTCGACCAATGCCTCCACCTTTGTGACAGCTCCTTGGTCGATCAGCGGCCCGATATCCGTCTCCGGCTGTGTGCCAACGTCTACCTTCAAACGATTGACCAGCTCTACGATTTTTTCTGCCAGCTGCTCGCGAATATCTTCATGTGCATAAATCAGGTTAATTCCGTTGCATACCTGCCCGCAGTTTTCAAACTTGTTGTCCACGATATCCCGTGCAGCTTTGTCCAGATCGGCATCCGGGAAGACGATTACAGGTGAATTGCCGCCCAGCTCCAGTCCGAGTTTTTTGACCGTTTTTGCTGCCTGCTCCATCAGCAGCTTGCCTACCTCTGTAGACCCTGTGAAGGAAACCTTGCGCACTCGTGAATCGTTCATCAGTACTGTTCCAATCACGTTGGAGCTGCCTGTTACGAGATTTGCTACCCCTTTGGGCAGGTTCGTATCCATCAGAAGCTCAAACAACGCAACTGCGATGAGCGAGGTGGTGCTCGCCGGCTTCAAGATCGCTGTGCAGCCCGCTGCAAGCGCTGGCGCTATTTTACGCATCAGTGTAGCAGCAGGAAAGTTCATCGGAGTGATCAGCCCGACAACACCGACTGGCTCGCGATAAATCAACAATTGCTGGCCTGGATTTGAAGAGGGAATGATTTCTCCGTAAGCGCGCTTGGCCTCTTCGGCATACCAGCGAAGAATTTCAACCGATCCTCCGATTTCTCCCCTTGCCTCTTTCAGGGCTTTTCCCTGTTCAAGCGAGAGAAGCTGTGCCAATTCTTCCTTGTGCAAAAGAATGCGCTCTCCCCACGCTAGCAAATAGTCGCCCCTTTGTTTCGCGGTTAGCCGAGACCAACTAGGGAGCGCCTGGCTGGCTGCATCCACTGCACCTGTGACCAATTCCTCGGTGAGACTGGGAACATGGCCGATCACTTCACCCGTTGCCGGATTGTGTACAGCAACGACCTGATCGGTTTCTATCTTTTCACCATTAATCCAGTTATGATTCCAACGGTTCAATTGATCGACAGCCATCTATTTTTCCTCCTAAATAAATTCGAAGTACTTCTTTCTCTCCCAATCCGTAACAGCAGTCAAGAAGTCCTGAAGCTCGTTTTGCGCTGCCTGCAAATAGTGATCAAAAACGTCTTCACCAAGCAATTCTTTTACGCGTTCACTCTTTTCAAACAGGCGGATAGCATCAAACAGGTTGGTGGGGAGACGCGGAACCGGCTGATCGGCCGCATTTCCACTCACAGGCTGTGGAATGTCGATCTTATTCTCGATCCCGTACATTCCTGATGCCATCATCGCGGTAAGCACCAAATAGTGGTTCGCATCTGCTCCGGGAATGCGGTTTTCAAAACGGCTGGACTTGCCTTTGCCGTCATAGCGGAAGGATGTACTGCGGTTATCAATCCCCCAGCTGACCGTATTCGGTGCGCCGGAGCCAAAGCTGCTGAGGCGCTTGTAGGAATTGACGTAAGGGGCATACATCAGCATCATCTCAGGTGCCAGCTCCAGCATGCCCCCAAGGAAGTAGCGACCGAGCTGTGAGAGTCCGTATTCCATAGAGGGATCGTAGAAGAGGTTATTTTTTTCTTCGGTATCCCACAGGCTGATATGGGTATGTCCGCTGCTACCGGAATCATTGGCATCCTGTTTTGCCATGAAAGTCGCCATTAGATTATTCAGTGCCGCAATTTCCTTGATGCCATTTTTATAAATAGCCGTACGGTCCGCCATCTCCAAAACCTCGGCATAGCGAACATTCAGCTCGATCTGACCATTTCCCCACTCCCCTTTGAGAGCTTCGATCGGTACTCCTACCGCCTCCAAATTACGAGTCAGCTGGCTAAGGAACCAGTCATCTACCGTCAGGCGATAGAGGGAATAGTCGATCGGATACTCAAACAGCGGCGTCAAATTGTTGTAGTTCTTTTCGCGCACGGAGGAAGACGTTTCCCGGAACACATAAAATTCGATCTCGGAAGCTGCCTTTGCCATGAAGCCTTGTTCCCGTGCCTTGTTGATTTGCCGCTTCAGCATGTTGCGAGGTGCTATGGAAACATCCGAGCCATCTTTATTTTGCAAATCAGCTAGTACAAACGCCGTTTTGCTTTGCCATGGGTACGGACGAAGTGTCGACAGATCAGGCACCGTTTTCATGTCGTGAACGCCCGTATCCCAGTTACAAAACTTGAAGCCACCGAAGTTCAAGCTGACATCCCAAGCCAGATTGAGCGCGCAGGTATGTATCCCGTCCTTGGCATCCTCAATAAAATAGGACGCCGGCACACGCTTTCCAAACAGCTTGCCTTGCATGTCCACACCAGCAATAATGATCGTATCAATCTCACCTTGTGCTTCCAGTTCTTTCAGACGGTTCATATCCAGCCTTGTCATATCTGATTCGCCCTCCAAATTTGTTTAGTGGATTGTCCATCCGCCATCGACAAACAGCGTCGCACCTGTCACGTACTCTGACTCAGGCTTTGCCAGGAACAGAACGGCATTGGCGATATCATTAGGCGTTGCCACACGTCCTACCGGAACGCGATCAAGTACCCATGCTCGAATTTCCGGGTTTTCCAGACCTTTTGCTGTAAACGGTGTTTCCACTACACCCGGAGCAACGCTGTTAACCGTAATTCCATGCGGAGCGAGCTCAAGCGCGATCGCTTTGGTCAGCAAATTCAGACCACCCTTGGAGGAATTGTAGTGTGGCTGGCAATGACCGCTGCTGGATACAATGCGGTGTGCCTCTACCGATGTAATATTGATAATCCGGCCACGCGTATTCGATTTGATCATTTCCTTGGCTGCCGCTTGCGAGCACAAGAATGGTGCTTTCAAATTCACGTCATGGACCAGGTCCCATTCTTCCTCTTCGATCTCTAGGAAGGTGGAAAATTTGACGATTCCTGCGTTGTTGATCAAAATGTCGAGCGTTCCAAAATGCTCAACGGTTTGTGCAATCATGCTCTCTACTTCGGCTTTTTTCGTCACGTTCACTTTTACGACTAGCGCATTGTCACCATGTTCGGAGAGGGATACGGTCTCGTTTGCACCATCCACGTTAATGTCGGCAATCACCACTTTTGCCCCTTCAGCCAGAAATTGCAGGGCAATCGCCCGCCCATTACCCGAACCAGCACCTGTTACAATCGCTACCTTGTCACGAAAACTCATGTTATTCACCCTTTGTTTTTGAATTTTTAGTCAATTTATTTAAAATGTCTTTGTACACATACAAGGAATGGATATCGACATACTCATCCGGCCCGTGATGGTTCGCACCAACTGGACCAAACTCAACAGCAGGCACCCCTTTTGCAGCGTAAAAGCGTGTATCCGCTGATCCATCCTGCCCGAAGAGAATAACCTGATCTCCCGCGAGCTGAGTGGCAACCTCACATAATCTTCTAACAAATCGATCGTCGCTTTTGGTCTCTACTGGTCTGCCCTGAAATTCAACCTTGATCTCGGCATCTGGCAGCAATGCTCTGATTTGATCCATAATTTCGTCAGGATTTTGCCCTGGTAAATATCGAATGTCGATCCCCATTGAACAAAAGTCAGGCACCTGATTATATACTTTTCCCGCCTGTATTTTTGCCAAATTGATGGACGGCTGCTTGAAATACGTTGTGCTTTCTTGAAAAACATCCATGGAGACGATTGATTGGTAATGCTCCATCGCTTTTAGAATGGCGTTTTTACCCAGCCACGGTCTGCTGCCATGCGCAGCTTTTCCTTTTACATCGACCTTTAGCTGTAGAATCCCTTTTGCATGAACGCCTATCTTGAAATTCGTCGGTTCCCCGCAAATGACCAAATCCCCGAGTATTCCTTGCTGGACCAAAAAGCCGCTCCCCAGCTCACCACCAGTCTCTTCGTCTGGCACCAATGCCAAAATCACTTTGCAATCAGGAGGATCCTTGACCAATCCTGCCGTCAGCACCATCATCGCGGCCACTGCTCCCAGCATGTCGTAGCTACCTCTGCCGTACAGTCGCCCATCTGCTGTTTTCGGAACAAACAGCTCCGGCTGCCCCGGTACAACATCCAGATGTCCATTCAGGATGAGCGTAGATTCCCCTTCACCTACAGTCGCCACCACGCTTTTTAATCCCTGATTCACATAAACGTCGACGTTGAGTCCATGGCTACGCAACCAGTCGCAACAATAATCTGCACATTGATTGACCCTTTCTGCACTTGTAGCCTCAAATTGGATCAATCTACTGGCTAACGCTTCGATGGATTCCTCAAAATAATGACCATGCTCGTTTTTCATCTCTACTTTATCCAGTTGTCATTCCACCTCAGTTAAACGTAATTTGGTTTAATGGCAATACTGGACTTTGCAATCTGCATACCAACCCAAAATATCTGATTTTTCTACATTCACAATCAGGCGAATTGGGATTATCTACTCGTTTAACCCAATTAACCTATTTACCCTCGTTTCCTTGATATTACTGTTCAGAAAAATCTAACCCACAAAGAAAAAAGGATAGTGCAGTCAGACTTTCATCTGAGTACCCATCCTTTTCGCTTTCTTGCATTGTAGTCTATTCTTTCCCTTTGATGTAAGCTTCCTCTTCTTTTTCGTCACGCGGCACTGGTACTTCTCCAATAACGGTGTAGAGTGATGCTGCCTCTTCTTTACGCGGATTTTCTTTGATGTCCTCTACTTTTACGCTAACGATCTTTTGACCAAAGCGGATAGCAAGCTTGTCACCGATCTTTACGTTACTGGATGCTTTTGCCGGGCGGTCGTTGATTTCCACTCGTGCCTTGTCACATACCTCTTTTGCGAGTGTACGTCTTTTGATCAAACGAGATACTTTCAAATACTTGTCCAGTCTCATGTATTATCCTCTCCCTTTCCCGTGGTGCTTGGCTTCCTCCCACCACTTATCCATTTCCTGCAAGTTCGTTTCTTCAAATGAACGACCTGCTTCCTGCAGCTTTTCTTCGATATAGGAAAAACGCTTTTTGAACTTATTGTTGGTCAATGCGAGTGCTTCTTCCGGGTCGAGCTTGAGGAATCGCGCCAGATTGACTACAGCAAACAACAGGTCACCCAGCTCTCCCGCCCGCTCATCCTCGGATGCCTCTTGGAGCTCACGGTATTCCTCGTCAACCTTGGCGTATACATCGGAAATATTGTCCCAATCAAAGCCGACATGCGCAGCCTTCTTCTGAAGCTTGTACGCGTACATGAGCGCAGGCAGATCACGCGGGATGCCAGCCAGTTGTGACTGCGCCGTGACGTCGATTCCTTTTGCCGCTTTTTCCTGCGCCTTGATTTCCTGCCAATTCGCCAACGCCTCTTCGGAATCCTCTGCGCTTTTTTCACCGAATACATGCGGATGACGGCGAACCAGCTTTTCGTTCAAGGTAGCAATGACGTCATCTACTGTAAAGTACCCTTCCTCGGCAGCCATTTGGGAATGCAGCATGATCTGCATCAACAGATCGCCCAGCTCCTCGCACATCGCATCGGGGTCTTCGTCATCGATTGTCTCCAGCACTTCATACGTCTCTTCGATCAAGTTTTTGCGAATACTCTGATGCGTCTGTTCCCGATCCCACGGACAACCGTCTGGACTGCGTAAAATCGCAACGATATCTTTCAAGTGTGAGAACTGACGATACCGTGCACGCTCATCTTTTGCAGGGGGAACGTAAACGAGAGACAAATTGCCAAAGTGATCGAGTCGATCCAGCTCGTACAACGGGACGGTCTCTATGTGTTCCTCACCTTTAACCCCTACTGCTGTCGCAACGGTCACCGGGTAGTCATCCGGAAGCACGTCCATCAAGGTCAGCTTTACATCCGATGCAATAAACGCGTCATACACCTGGGCGATAATCGTATGTAAGCCAGGAGAGATCTGATGCGCAACCAAAGCAGTACCATCGAGCAAAGAGAAACCCTCGATCGGGTCAATTTTCAAACGGGCGAACAGAGGATCAATAAAGCTCTGTCCTCCGCCAATTTCGATTTCTACGCCTCTTGCCCGGCCGTTTTCCAGCAAAAGCTGAACCGTGCGCTCTGCCACGAGGGGATGGCCAGGGACCGCATATACGATCCCGTCTTCTTGTGCAGCTTTCGTCAACAGTCGTTCCACAATCTCCGCATACACTTCGGTAAAGGCATCATGCTGTTCATACACTGCATCAAATGACTCATAGGTTACGCCCTCCGCTACTAATTGCGTAACGACTGGATGCTCCTGCGTTCGCAGATACAGATGAGATGCCTGCTTGAGCGTGCGGTAAATCCCGTATGGAAGCTGATCGAGATCACCTGCACCCAAGCCTACTACCGTAAGCGTGTTTTTCCCTGTTCCCACTGGCCTTGCCTCCTTACCTGTTACGTTTATCTATCGTCTTTCCTTGGGAAGAAACTGAAACTTGGTTAAAAGCGCTGCAATACGTTTGCCTTTTGGTAAAAAGTGAATGTCAGCTCTCGTTAGGCCACCGGTTTTGAGAAGCGCCAGCAAATAGACGACAGCACCAGCCCCGACCGCGATCAGGCCAACAATGGTATGGAACAGTCGCTCCGAGCTGATGACTTTACCGAACAGAGAACTCGCTCCCCATTCTACAACCAGCACCACGACTGACATCATGATGACCGAGATGAATGGCTTCAGGGCTGTTTGACGCAGACCAATTTGTGCTCCGGAATACTTTTTCACCGCAAGCACATTGAGGCCCATGGCAACCAAATACGCGAGCACCGTGGACAATGCCGCTCCCGCAATTCCCCAAAAAGGAACGAGCGCTAGATTGAGGACAAGCTTAACAACTACCCCGATAAACAAATTGCGCGCAGGTCGCATCACCCGGCCCATTCCTTGCAAAATTCCTGCACTCGCAATACTGAGCGTCGCAAAAATAATCGTGAACGACTGGATCGCAAGTGCCTGTGTTCCTTTATCATCTCCATAGAGCATCACGTTGATTGGCTCAGCCAGCAGCGCGAGGCCAAAGGAGGCTGGGAGACCTAGCAAAAACGTAAGACGAATGGCAACCTCAGCCCGGTTGGCAATCAGCTTGTTTTGCCGTTGCGCCGCCGCTTCACTAATAGCTGGAACCAATGCCAATGAAAGCGATGTGGCAAAGAACGTTCCAAACTGAATGAGCGGCTGCCCGCGGTCAAACGCACCTTTTGCCAGCTTGGCCAAATCCTCATGCATACCGCTCCACTGGAGCATGTTTACGACGGTCACCGAGTCTACCAGAGGAATAAGCGGCAGCACCAATGCGCCCATACAGATGGGTAGCGCATAATACAACAAGCTCTGTAGTACCTGACGATTCGTCCACGCACTTACACCTGACGACTGTACTTGCGTCGTAGCAATCGGAAGCAGGTTATGCTTGTCCTTTTTCCAATACCACAGCAATACGAGAACAGCAGCCACCCCACCAGGGAATGCCGCAAATACTGCACCTGTTCCCGCCAAATAAGCATCCTGATACACACTCATTGCCCAAACCGCGGACAATAAAATAAATACAACACGAATTAACTGCTCAGCTACCTGTGAAACACCTGTAGGCATCATATTCTGATGTCCCTGAAAATAACCTCGTAAAATAGCTGCCATCGGAACTAACGGTAACGACCATGCGACCGCGCGAAGCGGTGTAGTCAAATGCTGATCGCCCATAAACGTGGCAATTAGAGGGGCTCCCGTATACAACAGGAGAAAGAAAAAGAAGCCGAGGATCACGAGCGAAATACTGGCTACGCGAAATGCCCTGCGCGCGCCAATTACATCGCCGACTGCCACTCGCTCCGAGACGATTTTGGAGATGGCAATCGGAAAACCTGCGGTCGCCAAAATCAGGAGGGTGGTATATAGCGGGTACACTTGCATGTATACGTACAGACCGATGTCACCGGCAATGTTTTGGTACGGAATGCGGTATACTGCGCCCAACAGTTTGGAGACAAGACCGGCAACCCCGAGAATCGCGGCGCCTTTCACAAATTGTACAGATGCCTTTTCTTGACCCATGTGCGTGAAATTTCTCCTCTCCAACCAGAAACTTCGTCCATTATACCATTAGAAAACTTGGCTTTGCCAAGCCTATTGGCGCAGGCAGGGCCTTAGTTGCACTTATACTATCATCCTTATAATTTTTATAGTCTGATAGTACATGGAAAAGGCAACAAGAAAAACAGCCCCGACATGCGAGGCTGCTTCTTTTTACACACCTATTGCTCCATCTGTTTGGCGAGGAATCCGGCTGCTGTTTCCGCCATTTTCATCTCCAAGTCGCCCATCTTGGTGGACTCATTCTTATTGAGGAGAATGACCGACCCGATTGGATCGCCGCCAGCCACGATAGGAGCTACCACGAATGATCCATACGTCTCATTCATGTCGCGACAAATCTCATACGATCCTGCATTTTTCTCCAGGCGTGTTTTTCTTTCCTCCAAGCTCTTTTCCACAATGCTGCCAATTGCCTTTTCCAGATATTCCTTTTTTGACGCACCCGATACGGCAATCACGCTGTCCCTGTCCGAAATCAATACGGTATGATTCATGCTCTCATAGAGAGAGTCAGCGTATTCTTTTGCGAAATCTCCCAGTTCTCCAATTGGCGAATACTTCTTGAGAATGACTTCTCCGTCACGGTCCACAAAAATCTCAAGCGGGTCGCCTTCACGAATGCGCAGTGTACGACGAATCTCCTTGGGAATCACGACCCTGCCGAGGTCGTCAATTCGACGAACGATACCAGTTGCTTTCATGTCATGTTGCCTCGCTTTCCCTGAGAAGTGGGTAGTGAAATGAAATAGTGTTGGTTGGTTAGCTGTATTTTTTCCTGAAATTCTAATTTTAACTATGCGTGACGGCTGAAATTTTTACCAGATTGTTTCAGTTACTCTCCCCCGGGTGGTAGCGAGTGATTATAGTATTTGCCCATGCTTCAAGAATATGCGAGAAAACGAAAAAACAGGGAAATTTGCTTCCCTGTTTTTAAGTGAGCCTATTTATTACTTTGCCGCTGGGTGTTTTGCTTCAGGAACGTTGTACTTGGTAATAAGCTTGTCCAGCTCGGTTTTGCCAAATTCATCGTACCCTTTTTCCAGTGCACTTGCACGGAGCTGGTCTTTCATTTCGTCAAACGTTTTTTCTTTGCGGTTCTCTACCTTGATGATGTGGTAACCATAGTCCGTTTTAACTGGTGGTCCCACTTCTCCAACTTTTTGTGCCAGGGATGCCTCTTTGAACTCAGGCACCCACCCAGTTACATCAGCATTTTCATACAGGCCGCCCGTTTCCTTGCTGCCTGGATCATCCGTAAATTCCTTCGCAAGCTTTGCAAAGTCCTCACCTTTTTTCAGGCGAGCTTCCAGATCGTTAGCCAGCTTCAATGCTTCCTCTGGCGTACGTTTTTCGGTGGAGATCAAGATATGACGGACAGAAGCAGTCGTACGGGACGCTTTATCCATGCTGTCATAAATTGGCTTCAACTTAGCATCGTTAATGTCCTTTTTCAGCACATTGATCGAGTCGTTGATGAGCGCCATTTGGTTAATAACCTTTTCCTTGGTTACTCCTTGGCCCTCAATCAGCTTGGTAAACTTCGCTTCGTCTTTACCCAAAAAGCCCATGTACTGGCCTTTGATTTTCTCAAAGGTTTTTTCCGCCATATCCTTGGACTCTTTTTGGATCGCAGCATCAGCGCGGGAAGCCAAAATCTTAGTCGCTGTATACTCACGGGCAAAAGCTTTCAGCGCATCATTGTCAGCAATCTCAATCATGCCGCCTTGTTGAGGATTCATGAAGTTGATAACACGCAAAAACTCTTCATACTCCTGACCTGTTACGGTTCCTCCCTGATACTCAACTACCACTGCCTTAGGATCTACCGTGAACGGCAAAGTCAGTTTAGGAAATTGAGTCAATGGATCATTGGCATCTGCTGCCTGATTCCCATTTTGGCCATCTGTCTGATTTGCTGGTGGTTGGTTAGACTGCGCATTTTCTTCCGCTTTTCCGCATCCGGTCATGAGTGCCACGACCAATACAGCCGAAGATAAAATGGCTACAGAACGTTTCATAATTAAGGTTCTCCCTTCCTGGCAGGCCCACTCATTTGTCTAGGACATAGGGCTCTTTCGTACCAGTGTCTCGACGCACCTGATCAAATTGACGCAGCAGCTTTTCAACCAACTGCACGCCTTCGTCTTCTCTTAACCCTTTTACTTTAACAGCAATGGTGATCTGTTGTCCACCCGAGAGCCCTACTCTTCGGCTCCAACTACTGGCAAGAGCAAACAAGGCTCCTCCATCAATGTTGTTGTTTTGGCTAGGATGCAGAATCAGCTTGATTTCATCCGGGTTCTTTTGACTAATTTCCGTAATGTGGTGCTCAAGGGCATATACGCGCAATCTGGAAATGGTCAGGAGATTATCAACCGGCTTTGGTACAGGGCCGAAGCGATCGAGCAGCTCTTCTGCCAGATCATCGACATCCTCCAGCGAAGAAACAGCCACAAATTTTTTGTACATTTCAATTTTTTGCCTGCTATCTGTAATGTACAGCGAAGGAATATACGCATCCAGCTGCAGATTGATTTCCACAGGTGTGACAATTTCCTGCTTGACCTCGCCTTTCAGCTCATCGATCGCTTCCTTGAGCATCTGGCTGTACAAATCAAATCCGACTGTGTTGATAAAGCCATGCTGTTCTGCACCGAGCAAATTACCCGCACCGCGAATCGACAAGTCGCGCATGGCGATCTTGAAGCCGGAGCCAAGCTCGGTAAACTCCTTGATGGCCTGAAGACGCTTTTCTGCTACCTCTGTCAGTACCTTATCACGCTGGTACGTAAAATAGGCATACGCGATCCGATTGGAACGACCGACCCGACCGCGCAGCTGATACAGCTGGGACAAGCCCATTTTGTCAGCATTGTAGATAATCAGCGTGTTTACATTCGGGATGTCCACACCTGTCTCAATAATGGTCGTACTAACCAAAACGTCAAAGTTGCCCTCTAAAAAGTCGAGAATGACGCCCTCCAGCTCGCTTTCATTCATCTGTCCATGCGCTACCGCGATACGTGCATCAGGAACCAGCATGGAAATCTGCTCTGCCATTTGTTCGATTCCCTGTACCTGATTGTACAGGAAGAACACTTGACCATCGCGGGCGAGCTCCCGTTCAATCGCTTCACGCACCAGAGCCGGACTGTAATCCATCACATAGGTTTGCACCGGGAAACGATTTTCTGGAGGCGTTTCGATAACAGACAGGTCACGAACTCCCAGCATGGACATGTGCAAGGTCCGTGGAATCGGCGTCGCTGTAAGCGTCATAACATCGACATTGGTTTTGATCTGCTTCAGCTTTTCCTTGTGACTTACACCAAAGCGCTGCTCTTCATCCACGATGAGCAGACCAAGCTCGCGGAAATGCAGGTCTTTGGACAGCAAGCGATGCGTACCGATGACGACATCAACTATGCCTTCCTTTAGTCCCTTCAAGGTAGCATTCTGTTCTTTACGTGAACGGAAACGACTCAAAACCTCAACCCGAATCGGATATTCAGAGAACCGCTCGCGGAATGTTTCGTAATGCTGCTGTGCCAGAATCGTTGTCGGCACAAGAACAGCTACCTGCTTGCCGTCCATGACTGCCTTAAAGGCTGCACGAATCGCTACTTCAGTTTTTCCGTAGCCTACGTCCCCACACACTAGACGATCCATCGGACGCTTTCGTTCCATGTCTGACTTAACCTCTGAAATGGCTCGCAGCTGGTCTGGCGTCTCCTGGTACGGGAACATCGACTCAAACTCACGCTGTTCAGTCGTATCCACTGAAAAGGAATGGCCTACTGCCGCTTCCCGCGATGCATACAGCTTGATCAAATCCTCAGCAATGTCTTTGACCGAGGATTGTACCTTGTTTTTGACACGCTTCCACTCACTGCCGCCCAGGCTATAAATTTTGGGAGTAGCCTCTTCACTCGCCACGTACTTCTGGACATGGTCGATCTGATCAATCGGAACAAACAGACTGTCACCCGCAGCGTATTGAATATGAAGATAATCTTTATGAATTCCGAGTATTTCCTTGGTTTCAATTCCAAGGTATTTTCCAATACCGTGATTGACGTGCACGACGTAATCGCCCGGTTTTAACTCCAGGTAGTTCTTGATCCGCTCGGCGTTGTTCATCGTTTGCTGTACTTTGCGAGCCTTGCGCTGCTTCGCTGTAAATACCTCGCCCTCCGTGATGACGACAAGCTTATTCAAGGGAAGCTCAAATCCGGTTTGCAGGTTGCCCAAAATGATGGTTGGACGTCCCGGTGGCACCGTTTCTACTGCATCTCCAAGTACATCTGCTTCCATCTCATAATCGTGCAGAACGCGCTCCAGTCTTTTGGCACGCTCCATGTCTGCTGCTACAAACACGATCTGATCCTGTGACTTTTTCCAACGAGCCAGCTCCGTTTTGAGCACGTTCATTTGCCCATGGAAATTTTGCATCGTGCGACAGGTCAGATTGACGATATTTTGCGGCTGTGTCTTCGGGGATTGTCTCAGGAACAGGGACAAGTAAACGATCTGCCGCTTTTTGGTCATCACGATATCTTCGTACGTACGAGACAGGCTGAGATTGGCCATATACTCACCCTGAATGATTCTGCCTGTGAGCCACTCTGCTTCTTCCTTTTGCAATTGAGCAGACGTATCCAAAACGCGAGAAGGCTCGTCAATAATGAGAAGAGTTTCCGCTGGCATGTAAGACAGAAGTGTATCCTCGGTAGGATATATCACCGAAATGTATGAATAAAGCTGAGGGAAACGCTGCCCCTGGCTCATTTTCTCCACATCTGTCCCGATGCGCTCGACTACTTTTTCCTTGGCGCCGCCATCCTTTAGTTTGGCAACGGTTTCACCGAGCTTTTGTTCTAAGCGCACAGCGGATTCTTGAAGCAACGGCGTCGACGCAAACATTTCTTTTGCCGGGCCAAGGACATACGTCTGTACGGATTCCAAAGAGCGCTGGGAAAGCATGTCAAATGTACGGATCGAGTCGATTTCCACATCAAACAGCTCGATTCGCACAGGCCATTCAGAATCGATCGGATATAGGTCAATAATCCCGCCGCGGACGCTCAATTCTCCTTTGCGCTCAACCATATCAACGCGGTCGTAGCCAAGCTCAATACAACGCAGCAAAAAGGCTTCAATGTCCAGCTCTTCACCGACAGTGAGCTTGATCTGTGCTTCCTTCCAAACCTGTGGTGGCACCACTAACCGCCGCAAGCCTGCGAACGGAGCAACCAAAAAACCCGTAAAGCCCTGGGCCAAACGGTTGAACACATGAATTCTTTGCGCCAGCATCTCTGGACTGGCCACGGCAAGCTCTGAACCTATTAGCTCGTTGCCTGGGTAGAGCAATACTTGATCGGGGTCAACTAGCTCGATCAAATCTTCATATACTTTTTGCGCTTGGTACATGTTATGGGTCACAACACAAACTGGGCGATCAGTCATCTGTTTCACTGCCGCCATAAGCGTCTGTCTGGCTGAGCCTGCCAAACCAGAGATAAGCTGTTCGTGTAGTCCCTTTTCCAGACCAGCCACGATCGTCCCGACATTTGTGTCCTGTTTCATCGGGTTAATGATGACTTGCATTCACTAATCCCCTCTCTCATTCTTCTCGGGTAAAAACCTCTACCAGGACTATTCATGGCAAGGTGTTTGTGTGTAGCTTAAAAGTTGTTACGCATTTCAGAAAGTTTACCTAGAGACGATTCTTCATGATGACCGAATCGGTCGACCATGCGAAAAGAAGCCTTAGCTCCCCAAGCTAAGACCTTGTCAGTGCAAGCGTTCCGAAAAGGGTATCCACTTATTGAAGCGGGCTTCCAACTAACGAAAGCTCTGGATTATGATTCAGCGCTTCACGGCAATAATCGCACGTAATGCTGACAACCGTATCTCCACTTTGTTCTCTCGATATTATAAGAGCACGTTCCTCTGGGGTCAAGGAATCAAACCCGAGCTGCGCTTCAGTCACTTGTGATTCATCAAATTCGGCAATCTTCATCCCGCAACAACGACACGTATATCGTATGCTCATGTATATGCCACCCCCATACTGTTCATATCGCTTAGTATGGACTTTTCGATGGGAAATCATACTAGAGGCACACGATCGTTGTGCGAGTGCTTGAGTCATTCGTGCATGTTATTTTTTCAAGCTGTTATATTGATTCATCACTTTTATAAACGGCTCTCTTGTCCACATGGCGGCCGCATCTGCTGCAAGTGTAACAGCCTCGTTAATGTTTTCCTTCTCCGCAGCCGGGAATGCTTGCAGCACATAATCACTGACGCTTCTTCCGGGCTCTGGACGGTTGATTCCTACCTTTATCCGTTTGAAATCCTGCGTACCCAAATGTGCAATCATGGATTTAATGCCATTGTGTCCACCTGCACTTCCTTTTTCCCGCAAGCGCAGCTGTCCGGTCGGCAAATCAAGATCATCAAAAATGACGACCAAATCGTCCGGGATCAGCTTGTAAAATTTCATAATTTCTGCGACCGATTCACCAGACAGGTTCATGTATGTTTGAGGCTTAACGAGAAGAACCTTCTCTCCTTCCAGTCTCCCCTCGCCAACGAGCGCACGAAACTTGTTTTGCGTAACAGGGATACCCCATTTCTCGCTAATCTTATCTATGGCCATAAATCCAGCATTATGTCTTGTATCCTCATATTTTTTGCCAGGGTTGCCCAATCCGATGATCACTTTCACTCTGCTTCCCTCCTAATCTCCCCTCATTGTACTAGAATGCTGATCTGAACAAAAGAAAAAGCCCCATCTGAAGTGGAGCTATAAAAGACGTGCTAATCCGTTTCATCCTCGATTAACGCCAATACCTGATTGCTATCCGTTTGAATTTCATCCTCTTCCCAATATTTTGCGTATCCATAACGGATGTGGAACATATCTTTTAACCTTGCGGGATTCAGGTAACGGTTGGGTACGGAAATTCGCACCTCTGCCGCTGAAATAGGTCTGGTGGCGGCCACCATGAATCCCCAATCCTCTTCGTGCTCCACAATCAAGTCGAAATGGTAAGGCAATACGGAAAAACCTGCGGCTTTAAGCGTTGCTTGAATGGTCCAAAAATATTCGGGCATGGCAGACAGGACTGAGCAGGCAATGCCCACGATTCCTCCTGGATTCAAACGCTCCTGCAACAGTCTGTAAAATTCCCAGCTGTATAGACGCCCCAGCGAGAGGCTGTTCATCGTCGGTTCAGGAAGATCCAGAATAATCGCATCCCACTTTTCATCGTTCGCCTCAAGAAAAGCTCTGCCGTCTGCTACTACCGTACATACCTTGGGATGATTCAATGAGCCTTGATTGAATTTGACCAGCGGCTCCAGTGTCTTCCCGAACTCCATCATCACTGGGTCTATGTCGACAACGGTAATCTCTTTGACATCCGGATACCGAAGCACTTCCCTTGTCGTAATACCACCACCTGCACCAACGAGCAGAACGCGATCACGTTTCTTTGCCAAAGACAAAGGCACATGAACCAGCGCTTCCCCGTACATGTCCTCATCATCGGTCGTACCGAACATGACATATCCGTTTGCATACACTAACATTTGGTCATTGTGCTCAACCAGTGCGACTTTTTGAAAAGGCGTTTGAACCTTGCGCAGAACACGATAAGGCCCATCTGGTTGTTCATCCTTGGAAACGTACTGTCTGAGGATTCCGAGCCAATACCGCACGTAAATCCAAACCAGCGCCCCTACAGCCAGTGCAATACCTGCACCCGATGCCATCCACAAAAGCTTGTCCATACCTGTCTCGATTCCACCCTCTCCTAGTGTATATAGTCAAGGTATGAAACCGGTTCGTCTTTTGCGTGGATACCTGTCCCTGGGGGAACAAGAAAAAGGCTCAGAGCTGTACATCTGAGCCTTCTACCTGATATTCTATACTTTTTTTGCCTGTTCTGTTGTAGCCTCTGCCTGCTCCGCTACCTCTGCAGCGGCATGCTGTGCTTCGATGGACTCCTCTGACTTGGCTTTGACCGGCAGTACACTGATCAGCACTTCCGTAGAATCCAGCCCCAGCTCAACACCAGGTGGAATTTGCAAATCACTGACCAGTACGACATCACCAATATTGAACCCATCCACATCTACTGTAAATGATTCCGGGATGTTTCCTGGCAAGCAGCTTACCTCTACACTATGGCGGATGAGTGTTGCGACCCCCAGCTCCGGATCTCCTGTCATGAGGACCGGAACAGTCGTATGGATCTTTTCATTCATGTTAATCTTCTTAAAGTCGGCATGCAGGATGTTCCCCATTAATGGGTGGCGCTGCAGCTCGTACACCATCACATCATGTGCGTTGCCATCTACGCTTAATCGAAAAGGTTTGTTCGTCGCCTGATGGCGCAGAGCAGCATCCAGATCCTTGCCCAAGACTTGGATGGTCTGATTGCCCATATCGCTGCCGTAAACAATAGCAGGTACCCACCCATTTCTCCGCAATGTCTTGACGGTGTTACCCGTGTCTAGCGTGCGTGATTGTGCCTGTATCGCTTCCACAAAAAAACCTCCTTAAGACCGCTAGTAAAAGTTTCCTCTCTAGCTTGTCCATCGGAGGTTTATTTCAATCCCCTAAAAGGGGAAGGCTTGATTAATCAAACAGCTTGCTTACAGACAGCTCTTCGTGAACACGAATAATCGCTTCACCAATGATTGGTGCAACGGACAGAACCGTAATTTTATCAATGATTTGTTCATCTGTCAGCGGAATCGAGTTGGTTACGATCAGCTCGCGAATTTTCGAGTTAGCGATACGCTCGATTGCTGGTCCAGACAGAACAGGATGCGTGCAGCATGCATAAACATCACGAGCACCTGCCTCTACCAGTGCATTGGCAGCGAGTGTGATGGTTCCAGCTGTGTCGATGATATCGTCAATGATGATTGCGGTTTTGCCTTCGATGTTCCCTACGATATTCATAACCTCAGCTACATTTGGCTCAGGACGACGCTTGTCAATAATGGCGATTGGCGCTTCCAGACGTTCTGCCAGTTTCCGGGCACGAGTAACCCCACCATGGTCAGGAGATACAACCACGATGTCCGACAGACCTTTTTCAGAGAAGTGTTTACCCAGAATTGGTACTCCCAGCAGGTGATCCACAGGGATGTCGAAAAATCCTTGGATTTGTGTAGCATGCAAGTCCATTGTAATGACACGTTGTGCCCCTGCCGTTTCGATCAGATTAGCAACCAGCTTGGCAGTGATCGGATCACGCGCGCGAGCCTTGCGATCTTGGCGAGCATAGCCGTAGTATGGAATTACTACGTTGATGCTTTTTGCAGAAGCGCGTTTGAGTGCGTCCACCATTACCAAAAGCTCCATCAGGTGTTCATTAACGGGAGCAGACGTTGGCTGAATAACAAATACGTCACAACCGCGAACGCTTTCATTCAATTTGATTTGGCATTCGCCATCACTAAAGCGCACTGCTTGTGCGTTTCCGAGCGGTACACCAATGTGTTCAGCGATTTCTTTTGCCAGTTCCGGGTTTGCGTTGCACGTAAATACCTTCAGTTTTGGGTCGCGGTAGTTAGCCATGATCTTCTCTTAGAACCTCCCGTTATGATTGCTTTTTGCCCTTGCGAGGCATTTTGCTAGCGTAGTCTAATTTATTTACCTGACGCTCACGTGCGATCGCAAGCGCATTATCTGGTACATCCTGATTGATTGTCGAACCTGCAGCAACGTACGCATTTTGTCCCACAGTGACTGGAGCAACCAAGTTGGTATTGCAACCAATGAAAGCTCCATCCTGCACGATTGTTTTATGCTTGACTGCACCGTCGTAATTGACAGTAATCGTTCCGCAGCCAATATTGACACCGTCTCCAATTTCCGCATCACCTACGTAGCTAAGATGAGGGACCTTGGTACCGTCACCAATTTTTGCATTTTTCAATTCTACGAAATCGCCGACCTTGGCATTGCGCCCGATCTGTGTTCCCGGACGAATGTAGGCATATGGACCAATCGTAGTTTCTGCATCGACACTTGCGTCAACCATGACAGAATACGTAATGGAAACACCATCAGCCAATTCGACATTGGTCAAATCGACTTGTGGACCGATGACGCAATCTGCACCAATGGTTGTCCGTCCGCGCAAGTGTGTACCCGGCTCGATTACGGTATCCGATCCGATGATGACATCCGCCTCGATGTACGTAGAGGAAGGATCAATAATCGTCACACCATTGCGCATGTGAGTTGCCGCAATACGCTTACGCATGTATGCCTCGGCTTCAGACAGCTGCACGCGATCGTTGACACCCATCGTTTCATCCGGGTCCTTCGCTTCGAATGCTACTACCTTTTCACCAGCATCGCGTAAAATGGCCACACAGTCTGTTACATAGTATTCACCTTGCACGTTGTCATTTTTCACTTCCGCCAAGGCTTTCCATAATTTTCGGTTGTCATAACAGTATATTCCGGTATTAATCTCGCGGACCGCCCTTTCCTCATCGGAGGCGTCCTTATGTTCCACGATTCGCAATACTTCGCCCGACTCATTCCGCACGATACGCCCATAACCAGTAGGATCAGGAAGCACGGCTGTCAGAACGGTCGCCGCCGCTTGCTGCTTTTCGTGATAGCTAAGCAAATCGGACAACGTCTGTGCAGACAAGAGAGGGACATCTCCGTACAAAAGAAACGTAGTGCCTTCTTTATCTTGTAAAAACGGCGCTGCCTTCGAAACGGCATGTGCCGTTCCCAACTGTTCTTCTTGCAGTGCATAAGTGATGTCCTCGCCTAGTTTGGCGCGGACTGTGTCAGCACCATGACCTACGACGACAACGATTTCCTCAACCTGCATGTTGCCAAGCGTATCCACTACATGCTGGACCATTGGCTTACCGCACACAGGGTGCAAAACCTTGTACAGCTTCGATTTCATCCGTGTACCCTGACCAGCTGCCAGAACCACGGCATGGATCTTAGACATGTCAACCCTCCATCGTAGAAGTTCCACAATGACTATATCTTAATCATATGTGGATTTCAAGACACTCGATGCAGGATTCTCACTGTTTCCCTGATCTTTCCTGAAAGTTAGCCATATAACGGAAAACATTTAATTTTCTGATAAAAGTGTGATATATTGATGGGCGAAAGGGGTTTTTAGAGGAGGTAGGAATACATGAATGCTCAGGTTTACTTACTGACTGGATATTTGGGAAGCGGAAAAACTACACTTTTGCAAAAATTACTTACTCATCTGCAGCAGCAGAATGACAAGGTTGTGGTCCTGATGAACGAAATGGGTGAGGAAGATATTGACGGAGAACAACTGCAAGGTTTTGGCTTTCCTGTAAAAAAATTATTGGACGGCTGCATCTGTTGCTCCATCCAAGGGGAATTGACGGAGGGGTTAAAAGAAATTCTCCAATCACTTGCTCCCGATCGCATCCTCATTGAAACGACTGGTGTCGCAGACCCGATTGATGTGGTCGATGCGCTGACTCACCCAGAATTGTATGATCGACTGCAACTCTGCGGAATCGTAAGTGTCGTAGACGCTTCTCGCTTCCTGGAGCTCAATTCTCGTTTTGCCTCTACAAGCACTTTGGTCAAAACCATCCGTAACCAAGTCAAATACGCAGACTTGCTCCTATTAAATAAAATTGATCTGACCACACCCGAGGTTCTTCAAAAAGTGGAGCAAAAATTGAAAGAACTAAATCCACTTGCTCCAATCCATCAGGCCATCCAAAGCGACATGAACCTGGAGAGCCTATTATCAGTCGAACGTCTGGTGAAATCGTACACGAAAGACAGTGATCCCGAAAAAATGGTACCCGTACAAAAAACAATTGGACGACTCTCTCCCATGGACAAACTCAAGCAGTCGCTGGGTCTAAGGACGAGCAAGCCATCTCTTTACAATAGTATCGACAGTTTTTCCTACCAGTTCACCGGTCCGGTCCATGCTGAAAAATTTGAGAACTTTCTTTATGCTTTGCCGAAAAGCGTCTATCGTGCAAAAGGGTACGTTCTTTTTCACGGCAAAGAGGAGCTTATTTCTTTTCAGCATACAGATAATCAGGTTCATCTGTTTCCGTTTGAAAACTTTGGCCCTAAGATGGTAGCCGTCTTCATCGGTGAGGGAATGGATCAGGAAAAAATCTTGAACGATCTAAAAGATTGCTACGTGTAACGGACGCCGAAGCACCCTGCCGGTAAGGGACAGGGTGCTTTGTTTGGTTATGCACCAGCTTCGATGGTGCTTTCTTCTTCTTGACCTACGCGTTCGTACTCATTTAATACTGCCGCTTGGATTTTTTCTCGAGTAGTCGAGGAAATCGGGTGCGCGATATCACGGAATTCTCCATCCGGTGTACGCTTGCTCGGCATGGCTACAAACATGCCATTGTTCCCGTCAATGACACGGATATCATGAACCACGAATTCATGGTCGATTGTAATGGATGCAATCGCTTTCATCCTACCATCCGTATTCACTCGGCGAAGTCTTACGTCTGTAACTTCCATCTAGTTCACTCCCTTTATCTATGAAACGCGTTTAGGAGTATTTCCACCCTCTGGGTAAATATTCCTGCTAATCTTATGCAAATTTTTATAAAATATATAAAATTATTCATATCATTGAGCATATTTACGAGATAACTTTAAGACTACGGTCATAAAAACACAAAAAACAGCCCAATGCTCGAACACGCATCAGGCTGTTTTCTATTTTCACTGCCTTTTCCACTAAAAAGCGGTCGCTCTCCATGAGCAGGCAACGATATAGATTTTTTTATGCTTCTAAATAGGCAACGATTTCAATTTCTACTTTCACGTCACGCGGCAGACGCGCAACCTCTACAGTAGAACGAGCTGGCTTATGGTCGCCAAAATACTGACCGTACACTTCGTTCAGCTGGCCAAAATCGTTCATGTCTTTAATAAACACAGTTGCTTTCACTACATTGGACAAGCTTCCGCCTGCTTCTGCCAATACAGCTTGGATGTTCGTAAAAACTTGATGAGCCTGCGTTGCGATGTCGCCTTCTACCAGCGTACCGTCTGGACGAAGCGGGATTTGTCCGGATGCAAACAAGAACGGACCTACCTTTGCCGCTTGGCTGTAAGGACCAATTGCTGCTGGAGCCTTGTCAGTTGAAACAAAAGAGATTGCCATCATTCATCTACTCCCCTCTATTTTCAAAAAAGCTGCCTAGCTCAATTTCTATCTGCTTGCCCTTGATGTCCACATCCTGCAGCTTGGCAAGTGAAACATAATCATCAACCAGACGCTCAGACACGTCGGCCGTAGTTTCCACCAGAACGCCACATCCAACTACCGTAGCACGGAATTCCTGCAACAGATCGATCATGCCCCGCAGCGTACCGCCTGCCTTCATGAAGTCGTCCACAATCAGCACACGCGATTGCTCAGCCAGAGCACGTCTCGCCAGTGACATGGTTTGAATCCGCTTACTGGAACCTGATACATAATTGATGCTCACAACTGAACCTTCCGTTACCTTGTTGTCACGGCGCACAATCACCACTGGAACGTTCAGGAACATAGCCGTCGCATATGCAAGCGGAATTCCTTTCGTTTCCACGGTCATGACGACATCTACATTTTTTTCTGCATAAGCCGTCGCAAAAATCTTGCCGATCTGTGACATCGTAGACGGATTTCCAAGAATGTCGGACATGTACAGGTATCCACCTGGCAACAGTCTCTCCGGGTTAGCCAGATGAACCATCAGATCACGAATAAACTGAAGGGCCTCGTCCGTTTTGACCTGAGGAATAAACTTTACTCCCCCTGCCGCCCCCGCCACCGTCTTCAACAAGCCTACACCTTGGACTTCAAACGCTTCCTTGATGATAGACAAGTCCTCACTAATAGATGATTTCGCCGCCCCGTATTGTTCGGCAAACAAAGTAAGAGGAGTCAGTGTGTGGGGATGAGCAAGCAAGTGCTGCGTCATGTCGACCAGACGCGCACTTCTGCGCAATTTCTTCATGGCTCTTCCTCCAAAACCGAATATTATGGTGCTAATGTATCATTTCCATACGGGTTCATGCAAGCACTTCCCCTTCACCGGCGCCTAACATTCGGACAACATACACATCTTTGACGAATCCACGCAAGGCATTATAGATGCGATGCACTTTGGCTTCCTTTTGTACAAGGGCAAATACAGTCGGTCCACTGCCCGACATCAGGACTCCATCTGCTCCTGACGCAATCATGAGCTCTTTGATTTGCCGTACCTGTGGATGCATGGATAACGTTACATTTTCGAGCACATTCCCAAGCGAATGGCACATCAGGGAGAAATCTTGTCTCTCGATGGCTTGAAGCATCTGCTTCGTTGGTGGATGGTTAGTAATCTCCTGTACACGCAAATTGCCGTATACGTCTGGAGTCGATACACCAATCGGCGGCTTGGCGAGAATGACCCAGCACGGAGCTGGCGTCCCTAGATGCGTGATTCTCTCTCCACGCCCTTTTGCTAGCGCTGTGCCTCCATAAACGCAGAATGGCACATCAGAGCCGATCTCTGCACCTAATACAGCCAGCTCGTCTATCGTCAGCCCGAGCTTCCACAATTGATTCAATCCGCGCAACGTGGCAGCAGCATCACTGCTTCCACCTGCCAAACCGGCAGCGACGGGTATTTGTTTGTCGATATACATGTGTACGCCCTGGCGCACCTGATAGCGTTCTTTCATAAGGACTGCCGCTTTATACGCATGGTTGCGAATATCATCTGGTACAAAGCTGGCAGAACAGTCCAGCGTAATCTCACCATCTTCGCGTAGGGTCAGATCTACACGATCAGCCAAGTCTACGGTAGTCATCACCATTTCCACTTCGTGATAACCGTCCGGCCGTTTGGCAAGCACGTCAAGAGTCAAGTTGATTTTGGCCGGAGCTTTGACCGAGATACGCACGTTGTTCACCTCTGCCCACTTTCTCAATTTCCTAGTTCCCTATTGTAGCATAGGGATTCTCTTCCATGCCACTTGATCAACCAAAAAGAATATGTTGGCAACGATAAGGCGAAAAATTCGAAAAAGCGGCACTACCGTAGCATGCTTTTGGCCCTCGTCATCCCATCCCGGGCACGCTATGTATCAAGCAAAAAGACCAGGGAATCCCCTGGCCTTGTCAACGAGTTTGTATGGTATACGAAAAGCGCCTCGACCCTCTTGCGAAACCTACAACTGCGACTACTCGGACAATCAGCCCGTTATAGCTTTTTGGCAGCTAGCGCTTCCTGAGCCATCTGCACAGCCCGTTTTACCATGTTGCCAGCGTCACGCGTCGTGATGGCACCCCAGCCCTCGGCTTTCACCTTATCGTAAAACCCAAGATCCTTGGCTAGCTCCATTTTGAACTCCTCTGACATCATGCTGCCTCGTCTGCGACCCATGATAGCCTCCCTTCTCGTTGACAAGTTTAGTTTGTCCCACAGAGGCTTTTTCATTGACCACTACGCCATAGATTTGGCGGGGCGTGGTTGCATGCACTTATACTGAAGCAGAATATTATCTGCTTCTACTCCGAAAAATAAAACAGTAGAACCCAAAGGGCTCTACTGTTGTACAAATGTAATGCGGATGTGCTCGTTCTCCCGGCACACCGTCAACTCTACTGTTTCCGTCAAGATGTCAGCATAGCTGTAAGAGACCCGCTCAAAGAGTTGATCATCATCTAGCTTTACCACAAACACAGATGGGTATGTTTCCTCGAGGATGCCACTTCGTTCGACAGTTTTTCGGCGGCCACCGTTAGCTTTCAACAGGATGCGCTCACCAATGTGCCCGTCTAAACTGCGTTTAATGTCAAGTAATGCGTTTCTTGCCATTGTTCCATCCACCTCGCTTAAATCTATTATAACAGCACATGCTTATTTTGTCAAAGAAATAAAAAATTATAGCAATCCAGCCGATATTTTGTCAACGGGGTTTTTTTCATGAAATACGTAGATTTTTGTCACTAATATCGTCACTAAATGCTGAATACATAAAAAAACCCCATTTTTGGCGTAATTAGCCCAAAAACGGGGAGGCATTTTCATTTTTTGCTGATCAAACCGCGCCGTAAACCTTCGTTTGCAAGGCGAGAAAATTCCTCAATACTAAGTGTCTCCCCTCGACGAGTCGGATCGATTCCGATGTCAGCGAGCATCTGTATTACTTCATCCTTTTGTGTTTTTAGAAACAGACCATTCATCAGGTTGTTCAACAGTGTTTTGCGACGCTGAGCGAACGAGCTACGCACAACTCGGAAGAAAACGTCTTGATCATCCACCTCGACGGGAGGACGGTCTCTCACCTTTAGACGAATCACCGCTGAATCTACATTTGGACGCGGTATAAAAACACTTGCAGGCACGATCATAGCTACTTCTGTTTCCGCATAGAATTGTGCCGCTACGGAAAGAGAGCCGTAATCCTTCGTACCTGGCTTGGCTGCAATCCGCTCCGCTACTTCTTTCTGAATCATCACGACGATATTTTCTAGCGGGAGACGCTCTTCCAAGAGCTTCATCAGGATCGGCGTCGTCACGTAGTAAGGTAAATTGGCTACTACGCTAAGCTTGTCTACGCCTGTCATTTTTTCCTCTATCAAGGACTTCAGGTCCAGCTCCAGCACGTCTCCATGCACAACCTCGATATTTTCATAGGGAGACAGCGTATCCTCCAGAATAGGCAAAAGACGTTGATCGATCTCAATCGCCATAACCTTACCTGCCACGCGTCCCAGCTGCTCTGTGAGCGCACCTATACCCGGACCGATTTCAATTGCTCCCTTTGCTTTGGTCAGATCAGCGGCTGAAACAATATTATGCAGGATATTGGTGTCGACCAGAAAGTTTTGACCAAGACTCTTTTTAAAGGAGAACTCATACTTCTCCAAAATTTCCTTGGTGCGTGTAGGTGTGGCGATATCCTTCCCAGCTAGTTGGGTCATGGCTTACTCCCTCTCTTTGTTAATGGCTTTCATAGCCGCTTCAAATTCATCTCGATTGATCTGGAAAGCGTTTAGTCGCTGCAACATCTGCTTCGCATTCGCGTATCCGATGCCAAGTGCCTCTCCCAGCTTTATACGGCGCTCCTTGGAGTCTGGACCTGACGTCAGTCCGTTTTCGAGCATATCGTCTGCCGTAATCTCTCCTGCCGTTTCTGCCATCTCTGTACGCACTTCTGACAGTGCACGAATGATTACTTCGTCAGAGGCGTTCTCGACCCCGATATCGCCTTTTTTGGTGCCATCCTCCTGTGTGATAAAGGCATGCTTACAACCAGGCACCTGACGGCTAATAATTTTGCGAATGCGCTCCCCCTGATAATCAGGGTCCGTAAAAATGATAACGCCGCGCTTTTGCTGCGCGAGTCTGATTTTCTCGATCGTTCTTGTATGAATGGCAGAGCCGCCCGTCTCAATCGTGTCCGCGTTGACCGCCCTCTTGATTGCAGCGGTGTCGTCTCTTCCCTCTACCACGATGACTTCTTTGATCTTCATCATGTGCTCCCACTTTCGTACAAAAATCCGTATGGTACTAGTGTTCCAAAAAACCAAGCCAAAAGCCCAAAAAGGGTGAAACGTTTTTGGGCCCTGGACCGTCTTACTAGTATTCAGCTTATCATGACTCGATAAAAAACGGAAAGACAGGAGCAATCGCTCCTGTCCTACGGCTTCTGCGGACCTATAATGTAAACGGTTTTGTTGCGCTTGCGGCCAAATTGGACCGCCTCCGATTCTGTGCCAACAAATACGTCAATTTTACCACCACGCATAGCGCCACCCGTATCTTCTGCTCGACGATACCCTACTCCATCAATGTAGACCCACCATCCATATGGAATGACCTTGGGATCTACAGCAATCGTATGACCTGCCTTAGCTTTTACTCCTGTCGCCGTTCGACCATAGCCCGGCGAGCTAGGATGTTTGCCTCCACCTGATGGTGAATAAGCAGTTAGAGTAACACCGGTCAGTACTTTTTTCGGCCTAAACACTTTTCCACCACGAGAGACCATACCTGCTGAAGCGACCAAGACCCGTTGTGATTTATCATCCGTTTGGAGTACTGGGACTGCAGTTCCGACAGCGATCACATGGTCCTTCTTTGGTGCAAGTACGTCTCTTGAAACCAGTTCACGGGAGACCTCAACTCCATCTTCCATGACCAGCTTGTAGTGTGCAATTGCCTTACCTTCTTGCCCGCTTTGTAGCACGCGGGACTTGCCCTTTTCTAAAGAGGGATCGTTCTTGCGTATTTCCTGGAAAGTAACTTTCTCATCCACATCGACCGTCTGCTCCACAACGCGTTTGACGCTGATCGCAGAATCTTTGGTCAACGATGCGGTCAAAGCCGGTTCTACCCGGTCCTTTTCACCCAGCGCAATGCCGCCGTCCTTCAACGCACCAGCTACATCGCGATTGAGTGTCTGTATCACTTTTGTCTGCCCGTCAACCTGGACTGGTATTGACCAGGTTGTATGTAAGGTAATGATTGCTCCGTCTGTTAGCTTCGTCTGAGGTGTCGGTTGAAGGGAATCCTTTTCCGTTACCGTAATGCTTCGCTCGGTTAAGAACTGCTCGACGGTCTTTGCTTTGGTAGCTACCGTCTTGCTTTCTCCGTCCAACGAAAAAGTGACCTGTTTTGGCTGGGTAGCCTGGGCAGAGAAATAGCCAATCATGGGAACCAGCACAAGAGCAAGGCAGCCGAAAAAGACAAGCCCCCGATTCTTATACCTTTCCCAAATTGCGCGTAACTCCATTTCCCACACTCCTTTTCCTAGAAAAGCGCGTTGGCTTTTCCTGTCTAGCCAGGTAAGGGTCGATGTAATTGCACTAATATTCTGGAAGTGGCCGGTACTAATTAAGGTCGGATTTGATTGTATGTTATCTTCCCGGCTTTGTCAAATTCCCCCTACTTTGGCCGAAGCGATAATGGAACCAGACTAGCAAAAAACCAATGGCGAATGGTAGCTGTTTCCTGTCGAGAGCACGTGTCGGATGGACAATAATCGTTCGACACATTGTTCATGGTATGCGTCGATAAAAAGGAGTAGAACAACGACAAAAAAGCGGGAAATCCACGAAAGCCGTGATTTCCCGCTTTTGTTTATTTGCTTAGTCGAAACAAACGCTTGGCATTGTCAGTAGTAATTTGCGCCATTTCCTCGTAAGACAAGCCACGAATGTTCGCCATCTCCTCGCAGACATAGCGGACGTAGCCACTCTCATTTCGCTTGCCACGGAACGGATGCGGCGTGAGATATGGGCAATCCGTTTCTATCAACAGCTTGCCCTGCGGTACTTTGGCCGCTACTTCTTTTGGCTGCTTGGCATTTTTGAAAGTGAGCGGTCCCCCGAACGAAATGTAGAAGTTCATATCAAGTGCAATCTTGGCTGTTTCCCAGCTACCCGAGAAGCAGTGCATGATCCCACCCACATCGGCTGCCTTCTCTTCTTTCAAAATGGTCAAAACGTCCTGATGGGCATCCCGGTTGTGAATAATGATCGGCATGTCGAGCTTGCGCGCCAGACGTATCTGCTTGCGAAATACCTCTGCCTGAACATCCTTCGGCGATGTATCCCAGTAGTAATCAAGGCCCATTTCGCCCAAGCCTACGACTTTTGGATGACGACTCAGCTCCTCGATCCACTCCAGATGCTCATCGGTCATGTCCTTGGCGTCTTGCGGGTGCCAGCCGATGACTGCATATATAAAATCATGGGCTTCTGCCAGCTCCATGCAGGTCGGGATCGTCTCTGCATTAAAACCGATGTTTACAATCGTACTGACGCCATTTTCTTGCGCGCGGGCGATGACTTCTTCCCGATCCTCATCAAATTCCTTTGCATTCAAATGCGCGTGCGTTTCAAATAACACAGCTGGTCCTTCCTTTCCTGCCCCTTTTTACTTCACGATCGCTCCGTTTGGCATGCCCTCGTCTACTGTAGCAAGTGTCAGCTGATCGCCTGCGGACGCTGCCAAAATCATGCCTTGGGACATTTCTCCACGCAGTTTTACCGGCTTGAGGTTGGCTACGAGGATAACCTTTTTGCCTACCATTTCTTCCGGAGTGAAGTACTTGGCAATCCCCGAAACAACCTGACGCTTTTCATAACCGAGGTCAAGCTTAAGAATCAGCAGTTTATCGGCATTTGGATGCTTCGCACATTCTACAACCTGTGCCACACGCAGCTCTACTTTGCCAAAATCGTCGATGCCGATCTCGTCTTTCGCATCTGCCGGCTTTTCCGCTTGGGCTGCTTCGGTTTGGTTTGCAGCCGTTTCACTCACAGCTGGTTCCCCTTTCAACGCGTCCTGCTTTTTCTTGTTTTCCTCTGCCTGACGGCGTGCTTCTGCTGTCGACTCGTCGATGAACGCCAGCTCGGCTTGAACGTCCAGACGCGGGAACAGCAGTTCTTTACGGCTAACAGTGCTTCCAGCTGGCAGTCCACCCCATACGCCTGCAGATTCCCAGCTAGTTGCTTCGGCATTACCCAAAATACCCAATTGGTCCCAAATTTTCGCAGGTGCTTTGGTCATAAACGGCTGAATGAGCACGGAGCTGATCCGGATGCTCTCCACGAGATTATACATAACAGTCGCCAGGCGTCCTTTTGTTTCCTCGGACTTCGCGAGGTTCCACGGCATTGTTTCATCGATGTATTTATTCGTTCTTCCCACCAGCTCCCAGATGTGAGCCAGCGCATTGCTGAAGCGCATTTCTTCCATATGCTCCTCAACCAGTCCTTTGGTTTTCACCGCCAGAGAAATCAGGCTGTCATCCGGCTCGCCAGCGTCCTGGGCAGCAGGAACAACCCCATCGAAGTATTTTTCAATCATGGTAGCGGTACGGCTCAAAAGGTTACCGATGTCATTTGCCAGGTCGTAGTTCAAACGTTGGACAAACGATTCAGGTGTAAAGATGCCATCTTGACCAAAATTGATTTCACGAAGCAGGAAGTAACGAACACCGTCAGAACCATAGCGGTCAATTAACAGCTTCGGATCAATCACATTCCCTTTTGATTTCGACATTTTTCCGTCAGGCATCAAGAGCCAGCCATGACCAAAGATTTGTTTTGGTAGCGGAACATCGAGAGCCATCAACAGAATCGGCCAGTAAATGGTATGGAAGCGCAAAATGTCCTTACCAACCATGTGGACATTGGCTGGCCAGAAGCGACGATATTTGCTGTCGTCATCGGACAAATAACCAAGCGCAGAAATGTAGTTAGTCAAAGCATCGATCCATACATAAATCACATGCTCAGGATCGCTTGGTACTTTAATCCCCCAGTCGAACGTGCTGCGAGATACAGACAAATCCTGCAGACCGGGCCTCAGGAAGTTATTGATCATTTCATTACGGCGGCTCTCTGGCTGGATAAACTCAGGATTCGCCTCGATATGCTGAAGCAATCTGTCCTGATATTTCGACATACGGAAGAAGTAGTTTTTCTCCTTTACTTTCTTCACTTCGCGCCCGCAATCAGGACAAATGTAGCCTTTGTCAGTCTTACATTGTGTCTCCGTCCAGAATGCCTCGTCCGGTACACAGTAAAAGCCTTCGTACTCGCCTAAATAAATATCTCCCTGGTCGAGCAAACGCTGGAATACCTTTTGTACCACGTCTTTGTGGCGAGGCTGTGTCGTACGAATAAAATCGTCATAAGAAATATCGAGCTTATTCCACAAGTCCTTGATCCAATCGACGACAGGATCAATAAATTCCAGTGGCTGCTTGCCATCCTCGGCTGCACGCTCCTGGAGCTTTTGACCATGCTCATCTGTTCCTGTCAGGTAGTAAACATCATAGCCCTGCAGACGTTTGAAGCGAGCCATCGCGTCACATGCAATCGTGGTGTAGGCATTCCCAATGTGCAGCTTGTTGCTTGGATAATAAATCGGTGTGGTAATGTAATAAGTCGGTTTCATTGCAACATAACTCCTCCAATTTACGTTTTAAAAAAAGGAAAAGCCCACCCCAAATAAATTGGGGCGAGCTCTATCTCGCGGTACCACCCAAAAGCTCCATTCCCTCACGGAAAATGGACTTGGTGAGTCAAAAGTGACTCGACCCGTAACGTGGGCATACGCTGTAGACTACTGCGAACAGTCAGGCCGTCGCTCATTCATCTACAGGACTCAGGGTCCATGTTCAGCATGCTCGCTTATACCGGTTTTCAGCTAGCCCGGCTCTCTGGAATAAGGAGTATCCGCTTACTCTTCCCATCATGGTCGTTTGTTATAGAAATGCCTCATTTATCCTCTATTGTACACGACCGCTATATTTTGTAAACATCCTCCTTGCGCCTTTTTACGGATAAGGAAAAATTGCGTATTCGACAAAAGATGATGACAAAAAAAGGACATAACGGGAAAATAAGTTTTATTTGTCGAACCACCTCTATATAATTCGACATAATACGACTTATATTTCGGGCTATAATCCCAGTAAATTTTATCCATAAGAATTTCCATATTGTTGAAGTTGATCGAATAAACGTTGGTATATCAATCTTTTCATTTTCAAAAAACACTTTTCTTTTCAAAGAATTGTCAAAATGATGTTGACACCTTTGGGAATCGCTGGTATGATGATCCCAACAGAAAATGTCGAATATTGACGATTAACAATATACGCGTACCAATAGGATCGACATATCCACAATTTAGGAGGAGAAATCATTATGATGAAATCAACAGGTATTGTTCGTAAAGTGGACGAGTTGGGCCGTGTAGTTATTCCAATCGAATTGCGCCGTACACTGGGCATCGCTGAAAAAGACGCTTTGGAAATCTACGTAGATGGCGAGCGCATTATCTTGAAAAAGTACGAGCCTGCATGCATCTTCTGTGGTAACGCTGATCGAGTATCTCATTTTAAAGGTAAAATTGTTTGCCAAGACTGTCTGACTGAAATGCCAGTTGTAAAACGCTAATTTTAGTCTTTACATATACCAAAGCCTTCGAAGGTGGACAAGCCCTTTGAAGGCTTTTTTGTATGAGAAAAACGCTGCAACATCGTGACTTTGGGACAAATTTACTCGCAAAGCATTCACAAAAAAAGCTGACCCAATTTGGTCAGCTCTACTCATCATCAGGATGACGGTGGTATTCATTATATATATCCCGCTTCGCAACGTTGCGATCATCAGCAGCCTGCTTGATTGCTTCCTTTTTTGTCATGCCTTGTGTACAGTAATGATCGACATGCTCTACAACACTGAGAGCAGCCCACCACAAAGCTTCCTCAGGGTCATCTTCCAAAGGCCCTGTGTACCCTTCTACTATCAAACAAAACTCGCCTCGCGCTTCACCCTCTTGCAGCCATCCGATCAGCTCGTCCAGCGTTCCACGGACAAACTCTTCGTAGCGCTTGGTAAGCTCTCTCGCCAAAACAGCGCGGCGATTTCCCCACGCTTCCCGAATCGCGGTCAACGTCTTTTCAATACGATGCGGTGCTTCATAAAAAATCAAAGTCTCCGGATACCTTTTGAGTCGTTCCAGCTCCACACGTCGCTCCTTGTTTTCGCGTCCTATGAACCCGCAAAATACAAAACGCTCTGTCGGCAAGCCTGATGCGATCAGCGCAGTCAAAGCTGCATTGGCTCCTGGAACCGGGATTACCGGATAGCCTGCCTCTGTTGCATCACGTACTAGCTCGGCTCCAGGGTCAGATATAGCAGGCAAGCCTGCGTCACTTACCAAGGCAATTTTTTTACCCTCTGCGAGCCATTGCAAAAGGCCGCTGCCACTCGCTTCCTTATTATGCTCGTGATAGCTCACGGTTCGTTTTTCAATTTGAAAATGATTGAGCAGCTTTCTCGTCTGGCGCGTATCTTCACAAGCAATGACATCGACAGCTCGCAGTGTTTCCAGACAGCGGACTGTGATATCCTCCAGATTTCCAATAGGTGTTGCCACCAGATAAAGGACACCTGTTTCTTCAGCAGCAAAACTTCGTTGCACATTCATCGTGAGTCCCTCCCTCCTACTGTGGCATCGAATTCTTCGACACTATTTGACTGGCTTCATTCAGTCGATCATGCAAAGTGGCAATCAAGTCTTCCTTTTTTGGGCGGGGCAGTCGTTTGATTGCTTCCTCCCGCTTCAATCCCCAGGAGCGATCTGTCCCTTCTTCCCAATAAAGCAGTTCTACCGGCCCACGTCCACGTGTGTATTTCGCACCCTTGCCCTCGTTGTGCATACGAATGCGCCTCAACAGCTCGGTAGTGTAGCCGGTGTACAGGCTGCTGTCTGCACAGGACAGAATGTAGACAAAATGACTTTTATAGGAGGGAATCGCGTCTTCCGAAATAGATTTCTTGTAGTTCTTCACAGTATTCCTCTCCATTTTCGTAGACAATCAACGGCGAACCAATTCTGAGCTCTGGCCTGCCGCCCCTCATCCCCTCAATGAGGACCATGTTTGGTTCCGCTTCTCTGCGCGGATATACGAGCCGCATCCGCTTGGGCTCGATCCCGTATTGGCGCATCAATGAAATGATATCGATCAAGCGAGTAGAACGATGGACCATCGCCAGCTTGCCACCGTTTTTCAGCAGCTGACTGCCTACCCGGATTACGTCCTCAAGCGAAAGCATGATTTCGTGTCGCGCAATGGCGAAGTGCTCGCTGATGTTTTTTTCTCCGCTAGTTGCTGGCATATACGGCGGATTGCACGTAATCAAATCAAACTCGCCATGCCCAAAACGCGATACCGCATCTTTTACATCACCGTGGTGCATCGTAATTCGCTCTTCCAGCCCATTTAGCACTACATTACGGCTCGCCATGCTAAACAGCCGTTCCTGGATTTCAATTCCTTCAAATTTTGCCTCGGGAGTACGTGTCGTCATTATTAACGGAATCGCACCATTGCCCGTGCAAAAATCCAGGATTCGTCCTCTTTTCGGTACGGAAGCGAAGCGCGCCAGCAGTACGGCATCCATCGAAAAGCAAAATACTTCATGGCTTTGAATAATTTTCAGCTCGTGTGTCAATAAATCATCGATGCGCTCTGATTCAAAAAGCGGCACGCCTGTGACAGGTTCCATTCGCTTTTTCCTACTCCTTTAGATTTTGCGTCTCTTTGAAAAAGCGACCTGACACGTGGCCCAGGTCGCTTTTCCTTACACACCGTTTTATTTTTGAGGGCCTCCGCTCAGGAACGAGAGACAGAAGAGGCAATCTCCTTCTTTACGTAAGCTTCCGAAATGCACATTGCAGATGTGGAATCCTTCTGCGTACAGACGAGCCAGATTGTCATATCCTTCTCCGACTACGGCCTTCTTGGCTTTCTCCTTCGCAACAGGGCTTGTTCCCTTTTGTTTTGTTTGGGGCCCTGTCTTCTTTCTTTCCAGTCGGTTGCGAAGGTGCTGGTTTTCAACGAGTAATTGGGCATTTTCCTCCATCAAAACGACGATGACGTCTTTCAACTCACCAATCTCTTTATACAGGTCCCCAATACGTTCTTCAATGCTCGCCATTTTGACGAAGATTTCCCGTTTGTCCACTAGCTCACCTCTCCCCTACCCCCACTGCTTATTCAAAAGTGGGGAGCCCTATCGCAATCTCATCAAGTCCAAACTCTGTGACCCGTTTGTCGATCGAAAGCTCTACTTGGACGGATTGGTCCAGTATGTTAACAGACACAACGCGTCCATTCCCCATCGGGGTGGTCACCATTTTTCCAACATCAGGCATTTCGTCGCGCGTGCTTTCATAGTTGTCGTTCTCGTATTTTAAACAGCACATCAACCGGCCACACAGACCAGAGATTTTGGCTGGATTCAACGAAAGGTTTTGGTCCTTGGCCATTTTGATCGATACAGGCTCAAAATCACCGAGGAACGTCGAACAGCAAAGCAATCGACCACATGGACCGATGCCGCCGAGCATTTTTGCTTCATCGCGTACACCGATCTGGCGCAGCTCGATCCGCGTGCGGAATACGGAAGCCAAGTCTTTAACCAGCTCACGGAAATCAACTCTTCCATCAGCAGTAAAATAAAAAATGATCTTGTTGCGGTCAAACGTGTATTCCACATCGACCAGCTTCATATCGAGCTTGTGTTCCTTGATCTTCGTCTGACATACTGCAAATGCGTTCTTGGCAGCCTGCTTATTCTCGTCAACCTGCTTGGCATCGCGGTCATCTGCCATCCGAATCACTTTTTTCAGCGGCAAGACCACATCGGAATCTGCCACTTCTTTTTTGCCAATGACGACCTTCCCGAACTCGACCCCTCGCGCCGTTTCAACGATTACGGTGCAATCCTTCTCTATCGGCAGTCGGTCAGGGTCGAAATAATATATTTTGCCCGCCTTTTTAAAGCGGACGCCAACAACCTCATACAAGGGTTATCCCTCCTGGATTTGAAGAACCAACCGCTCAAGAGCCAACTGTGCGTTGGCATTTCGCTCTATCCGATTTTTCGTTTCCATGACCAAATCTATCCCATGCAAGAGCTCAGCTTTTGTCCATACCAGTGCTTGTCCTTGCAGCACATCCTGTTGGTCGCTGTTAATGAGATGGGCATGCCTGCCTACTTGCACATACAGGATATCGCGCAGCCAAAGGATGAGCAAATCTAAAAAGAGGGGTAGTTCCTCCTTTATTTTGTCGCTCTTTTGCAACAAATCATGGATGGTAAAGAGCGCAGACGAATTGCGTTGTTTGCACTCATGCACCAATTGTATCACTAGATTTCTTAGCTGTGCAAACGATTCTGATTGGCTGAGCACCTTGGCCTCTTCCACATTTGTCGTAATGTGGGAAGCAACCTGCGCCATTCCTGCCAAAACCCCATCAGCGCGCAGTTCTTTGATGATTGAATCTGCAGAAAGTGGGGGGAATTGTACAATTTGGCATCGGGATAAAATCGTTGGAAGCATCGCGTGACTGTGCTCCGTCAAGAGCAACGCCAGTACACCCGCGGGTGGTTCCTCCAAAAACTTGAGCAGACTGTTGGCAGCCTGGGTCGTCATTTTATCAACGTGCTCGATAATGTATACCTTGTGCTGGGACTCAACGGCCCGCATCGCCATTTCTTTTTGAAGCGCCCTTATTTGATCAATTTTAATCGAAGCGCCATCCGGTGTAATAAACAGCACATCAGGATGATTACCACCCTCGATGCGTCTACATGTAACACAGGCCCCGCAGGCGTCTGCTTCCCTTTCCTTACAAAAAAGGGATTTCGCCAGATGCAGGGCCATCTGCTTCTTTCCCGCGCCTTTGGGACCGGCCAGTAAATAAGCGTGGGCAAGTCGCTCGTTGCGCAAGCTATGGTATAAGAGCTCCGCCGCTCTTGGCTGCTGAGAAAAATGAGTCCATGTCATGATGGTTTACACCTACTAAAAGTACAAATTAATCAGCATGCCGCGAATTTCGCCAATCCGGGCCAACAGATCAATCATCGGTGCCTGTTCACTGAGCAGTTCGTCTGTTAATCTGAGCAGCTCCGCATCCACCTCTTTGACGATCTTGTAGAGCCTGCTGCGCCCACGCCGATTCATTCCACGTCTATCATCCAGGGCAACACCGTATTTGACGGCTTCCTCCATGAACTGCTTGACGAGATTTTTATAAGAATAGAAGTCACGAACGGATCTGGAACGGGCGAGAATCTGCCCCTGCTTATCGATGTCTGAGAGAAGTCGATTCAACCGCTCCTGGGACATACGTTCGTCTTCGCCTTGAATCATCGTGCCAAAATTCATCTTTTCGAGCTGTGGATTTCTTCGAGAATCCGCAGCTTTGATCATGTCCAGCTTCGGTCGTAATCCATCACCGATTTTCAAATCGCCACCTCCGCACCCTGATCCTAAAAGGGATTTGTCCCTGTGAGATCAAGTATATACGAAAGCGGCGAAAAAAGAGAGAAGGAACTATTTATTAATGAGAGGTTAGAACGAGTGGAATTCTCCAACATCCAGTACAAATACGGCTGCTCCGCCCACTTGAACTTCTAATGGGTACGGCATGAACGAATCCACGGCATTACTGAGAGGAGAAACGGGAGTGACCATTTGTTTGCGGGATTTGCAGTTATGTGCAATGATGTCGATTACTTCCGGCACGCTTTCGTCAGACGTACCGATTAAAAAAGTCGTGTTGCCAGCTCGTAAAAAACTGCCTGTACTGGCAAGCTTGGTAGCCCGAAACCCCTTTTTTACAAGTTGTTGAGACAGACGACCACTATCTTTATCCTGGACGACCGCAACTACCATTTTCATCGGCTATCACCCTTTCCGCAGGTAATCATTCCCTTAGAGGTACATGGTTTCTTCATTGTATGTTAAACATCTAGGCATGGTACGATATAATGCCTATCCATATTATACAGCATGTACGTTACAATGCGGTACTGCCAACCTTCATACAAACCGTTCAAACTTGTTTTATAACCGCGCGATTAGTGTAGCCAGAGCATCTTGATACACTTGCTCCATCGGCTGCTCGGCATCAATGACGACAAAACGCTCAGGATCGAGTGCCATCGCTAATTGATAGCCTTCGCGTACCCGTTCATGAAAACGAATGCCCTCCAGGTCGAGCCGATTCACTTCACGACCACGCGCAGCATCGATCCGTGCCAGTCCAGTCGTTGGCTGTACATCGAAAAACAGCGTCAATTCTGGCATGCAATCCCCGACCGCAAAACGATTAATCTCATATACGGCATCGATGCCCAATCCTCTGGCATGTCCCTGATAAGCCAAGCTGCTGTCAATAAACCGATCACAAAGCACCAGCTTTCCAGCCGCCAGTGCCGGGATTACTTTTTCCGCCAAATGCTGACGTCTGGCAGCAGCATACAGGAGCGCTTCTGTTCGTTTGTCCATTTGTGTATGTGCAGGGTTTAAAATAATTTCGCGGATTTGTTCCGCAATATCAATCCCGCCAGGCTCGCGGGTAAGCATGACATCCATGCCGCGAGAAAGCAATTCTTCATACAGCCGCACAATAATCGTTGATTTGCCGGCTCCCTCCCCGCCCTCTACAGTGATAAAACGGCCTTTTTTTCCTGTTGTCACTTCCATGCTCCTTCCACACCTGTTGAAATCAGGCCCTTGCCTTTTTAATCCTCGCTAGAGGTTATTTAACGCAACACTTGTATGGTCTGCAAGCGATCGTCTTGTACACCGTGGAAACGAGTTTGCCCCGAGCGCAGCTCCTGGAGCATCACGAGGCCCTCAGAATCCATCCGTTCACCTGGCACCAGTACAGGAATGCCTGGAGGATACGGAATCACCATCTCCGCTACAATTCGACCTAACGATTGATCCAAAGCAATCGTTTCCTGGGGCATGTCAACAGCCTCGTACATCGGCAAAGCCTGTTCACGCAAATAATGGGAAGACACGACACCTGGCAAAAGCACTCGCTCTTCCCCTGGCTCTACTTGTGGCGACAACGATTCGAGCAGTCGCGCCAATGCTTCTAAGTCACCTACCGTCGTCCCTGAAGAGGCAGCAAGCAGTACATGAGAGTCATCGGACAGCTCAGGAAAAATACCGAAGCGCTCCATGTACTCATGCAGGGCAAATCCGCTCAGCTGTGAGGTGCGCAGATGCAAGAACAGCTTCAATGGATCAAGTGTAGCATACACGCTATTCGACGCTTGCTCTGGCCATTCCAGCCATTTCTGCCTAGCAACCCGCTCACGCAGCTTGTCCAAAAGCGGCAAAAGCCGATCCCATTCAGTTGAAGCTTCCAGCACCAGATGACGCCTGGCCAGATCAAGCGAAGCCATAAGGACGTAGGATGGACTCGATGACTGAATCATGGCCAGGTGGCGATACAACCGTGCCCGATCGATCCGATCCCCTTTTATGTGAAGCATGGAGGACATTGTCATAGCTGTAGCCATCTTGTGTGTAGACTGCACGGCTGCATCTGCTCCAGACTGCATCGCAGACCGAGGAAAAGCGGGATGAAAGCCATAATGTGCGCCATGCGCTTCATCGATTAATAGCGGCACATCAAACCGATGGACGGTCGCAGCCATTTTTGCCAAATCAATGCCCATTCCATAATAGGTAGGATTGGTCAAAAAGACGGCCTTGGCATCCGGATGGGCGTGCAGCGCACGCTCCACGTCTTCCCGCCTGACACCTGCAGCTACTCCTGTCGCCAAATCGACAGCCGGCACCAAAAAGATCGGCGTCGCTCTGGCCATGATAATTCCGTGATAAACAGATTTATGGCAGTTCCTTTGAACAAGTATTTTATCGCCTGGGCGGCATACCGTCATGATCAGCGCTACATTGCCTACTGTGCTGCCCCCGATAAGAAACCGCGTCTCATCTGCGCCAAATGCTTCGGCAGCCAGTCCCTGCGCTTCTGCAATCACGCCAGTAGGTTGATGAAGATCGTCTGTTCCGCTGATCTCTGTCAAATCGAGCTCCAGTATTTCCTGGAACCGATTTTTTGCATGGCTATCAAAGCTATGGCCCATCTTGTGCCCAGGCACATGAAATGGGTGCGGGCGACGCTTGGCGTGCCGTTCTAGCTGTTCATACAAAGGCGCATGCTTTTGTCTCTCTCTAAAATCAGCAGCTTTCTCCACCACGCGCTACTCACGTCCTTATTTCTTAATTTATCCCCACTATTTTAGCACGATTTGGCAAGAGAAAAACCTGATTTCACCAAGCTTTTTCCGCAACGAAAAAAGACACCGGGGATTCATCCGATGCCTTTTTTCACCTGCGCATCTTTTACGCGTCTTTTCGCAACCATATACGCCTCATCTGGTGAATAAAGAACGGGTACTTTTCGTCCTGTACGTCGGTATTTACCATCTCCTGCTCGCATCTCTGACAGATAAACTGCTCACAGATGGCGATTCCGTCGCTGCGTTCCAGTTCACAGACGATACATCGCTGAGCAACCTTTTCCATAGTGTAAACGCCTGCCCTTTTCCTCAATCTACCAATCATTATACCCCATTATAATCAGCATCATTCCCAAACGTTCGTCTTTTCGCCGATAGCTCGGTAACCTTTTAAGTAGGCCTGGGCTTCCTGGATGGGAAAAGTGGCAACAGCATCCACTACAACCGCCTGTCTCATGAGACGGACAAGCTGATACAGTGGTAATTCACCTAGCCTATGACCTATACCCCCAATGACCAGTAAATCCGTGTTTTCAAGCGTTTTTTCCCAATTTATGCAAATTGTCCATTCTGGAAATTTGTTGTTCGGAAATAGCTTGTCCCCCCACCCGTAGAGGAAAACCTCTTTACCGGCCAACCAATCAGCAGGCATCTGGTTCCACAGGGATATCGGCCCCCACAAGGCAACTTTCTGCACGTTCGCTTTTTGCAGGACATGCCTGCACTCTCTCTCAAGCCACTGGCACACTTTTGCATGGTCCGTTCGCTCGGGATACAGCCATTGTTGACCGATTCGCGTGTCCATTCCCAGCGCGCGGGATACCCTTTGCAATGAAATGTGTTGCCCGTCGCATCTCTCGCCCAGCTCGAAATAGAACTGTTCCTTCCACGCCAAATAACGTGGCAATTGATGAATGACTTCATCGACTTCACGCATCTGACATACCATCGACACAAGGTCGTGATGAGCTAGCTGGCGGCAGAGCCGGCGTACCCACACTCCATTCGGATTTCCGCCAAGCAGTACACGCTCTCCACCACAGAAAAAAGCCATACGGACTACTTCCCAGCTTTCTTGGTTCGCATCTGTACGGACGAGTGTATCCGCAAATCCGTGGGGAATATCTTCTCCATAGACAAGCAGCAAGCCCGGTATCTCGAACATTCGAATATCTCTACGTTGTAGAACCGCAGCATGATCCGGGTGGGCTACAAGAAGCCCTTCTGCTTCATCGGGTAACACATCCCCCATTCCCCATGGTTTCAATGCAATTCCGCATGCAGCCAAATCCTCCTGCACATGCGGAGCAACTCTGTTCGCAGACGTGAGAAGCGTCATGATATTGCTGGACAAACGATATCCTCCTCTCTAACGTATCGAGCGATCTCTAGACGCCCGTGCCATTTCATTCCTTTTATCGTACCCATTAACCGCGAACCCATGACCTAATCAGCTTCACCTATGAGCAGTGGCGCAATCAGTTCAGGAATTTACCCCGCTGGATACACCTTGTCTGCAACTGGCTCGGACGCGAGACATGCAAAAAAGCCGTTGGGCGGTGACCAACAGCTTGGTTTTCTATACGTATCCAGCTTCCTCAAGAATGGCCCGGTGTGCGATAATAAAGAAAATGTTTTGGAGGAAGTGAAATAACTTCTATGAGAGAACCCCTGCATCAAACCATATATAGCTACAAGCTGCTCTATCGCTTTCGCTGGAACCCTATCAGTTATTTACTTCAGCTTCTGCTCATCAGTTTGTCCCTCATCGGAATCTCACTTGTTTTACATGTGCCTGTCTTAAAGCTGATCGTCACATTGGCGATTTTTCCCGTTGTCCCGATTTGTCATTTAGTCGTTTTTCGCCTTTTTACAGCGATGCGCGGGCTCAAGTCTCAAACGACTGCCGATATGCTTGTCTCCCCGTGGTGGGGAACCGGATTCCCTCTTCCTGTGCCGATGTCGGTATACCGTGCCAGCGAGAGCGTCGTACTGGCTGGGAGTATTCTCATCTCCGCAGGTGCCTATGTGTGGTTGCCAGAGGAATACGGACTGATGCTGCTAGGTGCGACAGTGATTCTGGCTCTACCCCGCCTGATTGCTTTAATCGCTTCCTATCGTCAGCCAGGTAACAGTCGCGTCAAATATGAGAACCGCGGCGTTGCTTTTTTGCTGACAGATGGATAAGGAGAGCTTTTCTGCATAGAAGCTACATCACCCAGAGCTTGATGACAATCAACGCGGCCAGCCCTGGCAAGCGGAGAAAGCCTGCGAGCAAGGCCGTAACGGGGTTGATCGGGATATGAAAGCTAGCCAATTCTCCGACCAGATTGGTAAAAAACAAAAGAATCGCACCAATCACTAGCTGCATGACCCCAAATCCAAGCCACCGGATTGGACCTGTAACAGATTTGCTTGCGGTTATCAGCAGTAAGATCCCGATAATGATTAGCGCTATGATCCACCCTGTAGACATGAGCTTCCCTCCTAGGCTTGCTTCCGATACCGCTCTCGTTTCGCTTGCGCAAGAAGATACATATAGCGTTTTTCGGTTAGATGCAAATAGTAAATGACATCGTCCAAGCTACTATCCGGCTCACTGATTTCTGCTAGATGGCGGGCATGCTGCCAATTCAAGCGTGCCTGATTCACCGCCACATCCAATTCCTCTGCATCCCAAGCGATCACAACACTCGCCCTCTTCCTCCACCTGCTCACCAGCTCGTTCCCCCTTTAGTTAAAATAGTATAGAACTCCTGTCAGGTTGTTTACTGCATGCAGCAATACTGCCCCCCAAATCGATTGATACCGATGCCGGACAAATCCGAGTCCAAGTCCAATGACAAACAGCGGCACAAACAACGCGATATCAATATGCAATAGCGCGAACCAAAGACTGGTGAGCAAAATACCGAGAATGGCCCCTAAGCGACGTACTAAAAACGTTTGAACTACACCGCGAAACAGGACTTCCTCCGCAATCGGCACCAATATCCCGATAACGACAAACGATGCGATAGACGCGAACCAGTCCGTGTCTTTCGCCTGCAAAATTTCTTTCTCAATCTGTTGCTCCCGTTCGGAAGAGAGAGACAGTCCAAAATAGTCCGCCACCGGATTGGTAATCGCTACGTCTAATACCTTGGAAATGAAAAAAAACAGCACCACTAGCGCGATGATCATCTGTCCAAGCCGAACTGGTCGTGTCAGACCGATTTCTGCCCAACGACCTCGGAACCATAGCGGTATCAACAGCAGGAGAAATAATTGAAACGATGCAGATTCCAACGTCCCCCCAATCGTCCCCTCGGAAAAGAGGGTACCCTCCAGAAAAAATCCGTACAATAGCAGGACTCCGGTTTGAAAGGCATGCATCCAAGCCACAATGTGGATCACATCATTCCCTGACAAATCCCCGTTTTCCCAGAGCCAAGAAGATTGGTTTCTTTCTCTCCACTGGACGATGACAAATCCGATTGTCACGACAAAGCTACAGAACACCACAGCCAAAACGAGGAGCGAAACCCACATCGGCGGCTGGTCTGTTGTAGAAACAATCCATCGACCGTCATTACCCAGCTGAAAACGAATCATGGTAAACTCTGCTGCAAACATAAGCCAATATCCAATAAATAGCATGATCGCCCACGGAGTGGACTTTTGTCGCTGTACCTCTGTTCGCAGCGACAGTCCTGGTCCTGTCAACATCTCCTCACGCTCCTACTCTCACTCTATGTCTCGTCCATTCAAAAAAGTCCGTTTGATTTGTTCCCTTCATTTATTGTCACCGAATACCTTGGGCCTGCGCTTCTGCCACACTCTTGATATACTCATTGCGCGTTCGTAAAAAATCGGTCATGTACTTTTCCAATACAAGCGAATCGACAATTTTGCCAAGTAGACCAAAGGGAGAGGTGTAATCAAATATGTCCAGCATCCGGGTCTGACTCTGTCCTAAAGGAATAAATTCATGCTCATGTCGAAACCGCTTGAATGCCCCGGACACCATCTCATCGACAAAATACCGCGGCTCCTCCATCTCGGTAATTTTGGCGGTCAAATTTTGCTTGATCCCAAAATGGACGGCTTCCCAGGTGACAGACTCCCCCAATTGTATCAATCCGCTCGTCACACCAGCGATTGCCCTTTCACGTGTATTCGCCGTTGACTCCATATGTAAATCAATACTCCTCGCTGCATCAAAACAGATTTGCTGAGGAGCCTGTATCAGAAATTCCATGCGGATGACCGGCATGTCGCTTCCCCCTTGGCTTTCTATCTTTATCCCGTTATCGAGTTTACCCTTTTCAAAAGAAAAATGAAAAAAGACAGGTACAAGAACCCTGTCTTCTCTTCGTTCCTATAGATCACGCCTGCCCTCGAGTGCCTTGGTCAGCGTTACCTCGTCCGCATATTCCAAATCTCCACCTACCGGCAATCCATGTGCAATGCGCGTAACACGAATCCCAAAAGGCTTGATGAGGCGGGATATGTACATCGCGGTTGCTTCGCCTTCGATGTTTGGGTTGGTCGCCAGGATGACTTCCTTTACCTGCTCATCTCCCAGACGCTTTAACAAATCAGGAATACGGATATCCTCTGGCCCAATCCCATCCATCGGAGAGATCGCGCCGTGAAGTACGTGATAATACCCTTCAAACTCTCTGGTTTTTTCCATAGCCACTACGTCTCTTGGCTCCTGTACAACACAAATGATCGATCCATCCCTACGCTTGTCGCGACAAATATGGCATGGATCCAAATCCGTAATGTTGTTGCAAACCGAGCAGTAGTGGAGTTGACGCTTAGCATTCACTAGCGCCTTCGCCAGATCCAGTACATCGTCTTCCTTCATATTGAGAACAAAGAAGGCAAGCCGCCCAGCGGTCTTGGGACCAATGCCAGGCAGTTTCATAAATCCTTCAATTAGCTTCGATACCGGTTCTGGATAGAACATCGCGTATTACTCCTTTACCTGTCTACACACTCTACCTGATTAAAACAGGCCTGGGATGTTCATGCCTCCAGTAAATTTGCCCATTTCTTTGCCTACCATCTCATCTGCCTTGCGCAGAGCGTCGTTGACAGCAGTCAAAACGAGGTCTTGCAGCATTTCTACGTCCTCAGGGTCTACTACCTCTGGCTTGATCACGATATCTTTAATTTGCTTGTGACCATCTGCTTTCACAAGCACTGCCCCGCCACCTGCGGAACCCTCTACGATTTTATCCTTCAAGCCCTCTTGTGCTTTTTGCATTTCGTCTTGCATCTTTTTCACTTGCTTCATCATTTGTTGCATTTGCTGCATGTTTTTCATTGGGGTGTTCCTCCCTTATTGTTATTATGAATTTAGTCTTTTACTTCCACAAGCCCTTCGCCAACGAGCTTTATTGCCTCAGCTAAAAAGGGGTCCTGGCCGTCATCGGCAGATTCATCCTTTTGCCCTATCTGCTCATCCACGCCTTGCCATTCTTCTTCCATGACGGATAAAAGCTGCAAGGGCCTGCCCAGCGCATTTGACATGACACGCTCAACTACGCTTCGAAGCTCAGGCTCCATGGTTTTGTCGCAGTGGATCGGGCTTTTAAAGGTGACCACGACTGCGTCGCTGCCAGCAGCAACTGGCTGACCATTTACGAGCCATGCCTGGTACTGGATCTTGACCTTTTTTAAATCTGTCAAAATCTGGCTCCATTGTCCACGTACCTGTTTCGTAAGGTTCTCATCCAGCGTCTTGGCTACTTCCCGTACCCGGTTAATTGGTGTACGAGAGCCTCCACCAGCCGCAGCAATACGTCTTGGCTCGACCTTTCGGGGTTCCTCTGCATTTGGTTGACCTGGGATCACTACCTGTCCCTGCAGCACTTGCGCCAATCTTTCTTCCAATACACGTATACGATTGGACATGCCGGACAGTTCCTCATTGTTCATCGGAGCAGCATCCTCTGCAGCTGCTCCCCCGCTTTGAGTCGCGGAAGGCTGACACATCTTGACCAGTGTCAGTTCCACTAAAACGCGAGCATAGGTTGACCATTTTAACTGGGCAAGCGCTGCATTGCACATCTCAATCGTCGCATACAGATCAGGTAACGTGTACAGCTTTGCCACTTCAGCGAACTGATCGTCTATCATTGTCCGCTCTACGATCTCTTCGAGCTGAGGAGCCGTCTTCAGTAGAAGCATGTCGCGGTAGTAGTAGAGAAAATCATGCAAAAATTGCTCAGGATCCTTGCCCTGTACCATCACCTGGTCAAACTGTTCCATGACCTGCGCTACATCGCGCCGGACAATATGATGGGCGAGGACGGAAAAGTAGGTTTGGGCCACCGTTCCGGTTATTTGCATGATATCACTTGCCCGAACCTCATCCTTGCTGTAGCTGATTGCCTGGTCCAAGAGGCTCAGTGCATCACGCGCACCGCCTTCTGCCATTTTCGCAACCAGCTGCAAAGCCTGCTCCTCTACTTGCACTCCCTGCGACTCACAAATCTTCTGGAGAAGATTAACCATTACCTTTAAAGGAATTCGGTGAAAATCAAATCGCTGGCAACGAGAAATGATCGTTGCAGGCAGCTTATGCGGCTCTGTAGTCGCCAAAATAAAAATGACGTGTGACGGTGGCTCCTCCAGCGTTTTCAGCAAGGCATTGAATGCCTCCGTCGTCAGCATATGCACCTCGTCAATAATGTACACCTTGTACCTGACGTCGCTAGGGGCAAATTTCACTTTGTCACGGATGTCACGGATTTCTTCGACCCCACGGTTAGACGCGGCGTCAATCTCCAGCACATCGGTCACGGAACCATTGGAGATTGCTTTGCATGTTTCGCATTGATTACACGGCTCGCCGTCTATCGGCTGCTCGCAGTTGACTGCTTTGGCCATGATCTTGGCCGCGCTCGTCTTACCCGTACCACGGGGACCGTTGAACAAATAGGCGTGGGACAGCCTGCTTTCGCGTAAGGCATTACGCAAAGTAATCGTCACATGTTCTTGTCCGACTACATCCTGAAACGTCTGTGGTCGATATACGCGATATAGCGCGGTATAAGCCATGTTCGTGTGACACTCCCCATCTGCACAGTCCTCTTCCATATTCTATTTATTATACACTATCGAGGTGGTTCGTACAAAGAAAACGCCCCATCACATGTGTGCGGGACGCTTCTGGTACATGCTGTTATTACAGATACGGCAGCATAATGTGAAAGGTCGTTCCGTATCCCTTTGACGAAACACGGATCTGTCCACCGATATCGTGTATGATTTTTTGACAGACAGACAATCCAAGTCCTGTCCCTTCTTCTTTTGTCGTAAAAAACGGATCGAAAATCTTGTCGATGATGTACAGCGGAATACCAGGTCCCGTATCGTGAATATCGATGCTCACACGATCGCCATCCTGATCGATATGGTGAGAAATCTGGAGTGTCCCCTGTTCTCCCATCGCCTCAATCCCGTTTTTACAGATGTTGATAAATACTTGCTTCAACAGCTCTGTGTCTCCAACCACCATCGGCATCTTCCCTTGTGAGGTAAAGCGAACATCAATCCCGTACAGAAGTGCCTGTGATTCGACAATGGGCAAAATCTCGTCAAAGACGGTGTTGAGATCCACCATGCAGTATTGAATATCTCGGGGCTTGCTCAAGAGTAAAAATTCACTGACGAGCGAATTGATCCGGTTAATCTCGGTCAGCATGATTTCGGTATACGTTTTTTCCCGATCCATGCCACTGTCACTGAACGACTTTAGGAACATTTGCAAAAATCCTTTGATAGACGTGAGCGGATTCCGGATTTCGTGGGCAGTGCCTGCAGCAATTTGTCCAATCATGGCTAGGCGTTCATTCCGCTCGATCTTTTGCTCAAAGGATCGCAAATTGGTGATATCTTTAAAAAGGACAAACGCACCGACGGTTTTGCCAGACTCGTCCTGTAACGTATTCGCATCGACAATCAGTTCATAACGCTGGTTGTCGTTTGTCCATGAAGTAGCGATATTTTGCAGCTTTACGCCTTCTAATAGCTCTTTTTTGATCAGACGGTGTTGTTCGGGTATGCCCGAAAAGACTTGGTCCACGTGCTTGTTTATCACATTCAGCCTATCCATGCCAAGCAGTTTGCATGCTGTCTGACTGGCTTCGATGATGTTGGAATGCTCATCTAAGATGAACAAGCCCAGACTTGTATCATGAGTAAGCTTTCCCAGCAGACGCTCAGACAGCGATTGATCGGTTTCCTTCACCAATTGACATAAATGAATGAGATACAACTCCTGTCCTTCTTCTTGCCGCAGTATCATCACAGTAGTTTTTCTGCTTCTCCCTTGTTTGTCACGCCATTCAATCTCGACGCTTGAACCTGATTCTGTCTCTCTGTGCAGAAGCTCCTCATACAATTGTTCCGCTGAGCCTTGGTAAGGAAGGATCGTTTGAAACGGTTGTTTCACAAGTTGATCACGTGAATATCCGGTTACACGAAGCAGTTGTTCGTTGACTTCCACGATACTACCCGCTTGATTCACCAATAAAACGGCAGTAGGCAGTTGATGCATGAACCGCTGCAATCGTCCGGACGAGCCTACGAGATGTAACGAAAAAGATGCACTCACAGCTTGTCCCCCCTGGCCTATGACGTACTTTAAGTGTGAAACCATATAGATGTGAATACTTCTACCATAATGAAAATTTCGTGAAAAAGTGCGTAAAACCTGCCCTTACAAGACCATAAACACGTGGAAATGTTTCGCTAGTTATCGCCAAAAATCAACAAAAAATGATTAGCTCGATTAATATTCTTCGCTTTATCAGACGTATTGGCACAGTCAATGTTTCCATTTTTTGTTGTATGAATAAATAAAAAATAGCATGCTCCCGTTAGGAAACATGCTATTTATACGTTCGTATAGAAGTACCGTGCACCTATCTTCGATAATTCTCATCCAAGCGTTACTTATGGTAGCAGCTCAGAACAGGCTACCCTGCGGCACACGCGATGATCCACTTATGGCTGCTTCCTTCCGGACCTGACCAGGTTCATGGGTTCGCGTTGCACAGGACCCGCTCCTCAACACCGCCGCCATAAGGCAGCCTCACATAAGAAAACCTAGGATAGGAATTCAACCCTGCTATTGCGGATTGCAGGTTACAGGGCACCGCAACCTCCCCGTCTAGCACGGTAGAATTAGAATACCAAAGATATGAAACGATAGCAAGGCGAAAACGCATCCAATGGAGGGAAAAGCATCCTGCACCCCACATTACAGGCTTCAGCCTCTACTTCAATCTCGCTGCTTTACCTGGAACGCGCCTTTGTCATACGCTTGCTGAAATACCTTGACGATTTTCGGATCAAACTGTGATTGAGAGCCGCGTAAAATTTCTTCGTAGGCTTCAGTAGCAGTCATTGCCTTTCGATAAGAACGTGTAGACGTCATCGCATCAAACGTATCAGCAACAGCAAGAATGCGCCCGATCAGGGGAATTTCTTCTCCCTTCAAGCGGTCTGGATAGCCGAATCCATCCCAGCGCTCATGGTGGTGTCTGACACCGGGACTGACATGAGCCAGGCTCTCGATCTGTTCTACGATGTCGGCGCCTATCGAGGAATGCTGCTTCATACGCTCATACTCCTCTTCTGTCAGTCTCCCGTTTTTCAGGAGAACATCATCAGGGATCGCCACTTTTCCGATATCATGCATCAAGCTGGCATAGCGAAGATCATCACGCGAAAACGTTTGGCAATCCACCGGGTCCATATGATCATAAATAATGAGTGCGTAATGGGTGACCCGCTCCGTATGTCCTGCCGTGTAAGGGTCCTTCATTTCTACTGCTAGATAAAAGCTGCTTACGATTTGGTCCAATTCTTTTTGCAGATATTCTCGCTCACGACCAATCAGAATGTGCAGCTGTTCTGCCATGTGATTAAATTTTCGCTCCAGAAGCGTTATTTCTTCCATCCCATGAATCGGAACACGTACAGAAAAGTCACCCTTCAATAATACATCTGTTGCTTGTACCAACGTATAAATCGGCTTGCTTACCCAATGGGAAAGTCTGTGGGCCACATATGCGGAAAACCCAACAATTAAAAAAATGATACAAAGCAAAATGAGGTGAAGGCGATCTAAACGGTTAGTAATATCATCTCCCGGCAGCCACTCTACGTACACGTTGCCACTGGTGGGTGAAACCTGGAGGAAGGCGTATACCAGCTTTCCGTTCTCACGAAAGGAAAAAACCTCTCCCTCTGGGGAAGCCTTCAATGACCTGCTCAAGTTGTCGTATTCAGACAGATCTTGAACCTGTTTCCCCAGCTTGGCTTGGTCAGAATGAATTAAAATTTTCCCAGTAGGTGAGATTACCATCAATTCTTTATGCGTATGTAATATGTTTGTTTTAAGCCAGTTTGCCAATAAATCCAATTTAATCTCTACTAACAAAATCCCTAAAGATTTCCCTTGGTTATCGCTTACTCGCTGTGAAACAAACATCGATTTTTGATTATTCATTTGATCCAAACGGCTGTACAGCCATACTTGACCGTCTTTGAGACCGATATCTTCCGGGTTCAGCCAAAATGGACGTTGACTCTTGCTATCCCATCCCGGCTCCTCCCTCATCGAAAAAGTGCTGAGGTCGTCTCGTAGCAAATGAATATTCCCTACGGCTTCATGGGCATGGGCAAAATGTAAAAAAACACTTCTCACCGAATTCACGTCAGAGAGACTACCTGCGGCCTTTAAAACGGGATCAACAGCGAGAAGGCTGGTTTCCTTTTGCATGTCCCGAAAAAAGAAGATCAGCTTTTCATCAATCAGGTTTAAATGCGTTCCTATGCTTGTTTCATATTGTCCATACACCGCCTCTTGCGCTTCTTTGTAGAAGAGAAAGCAAATAAACAAAATCGGGAGCAGGCTTAGCAACAGGAATGTTGCGAATAATCGGTCTTTTAGTTTTAAAAGCACTAGTCTCCCCCCTTCCTTTTCGCGCTGCAGGGATAAAGAAGTAACAGATGCAATCACGTGTCACTTCCCTATTTCCGCGCTAAAAGAAAAGGTAAACCTCTGTTTTTATCAGCCATGTTTTTTTTGGATACATAGACAAACATGAGAACGCGTATTATCCTAGCTAAGACAAAAAATGCTGTATGTAAGGAGATACATGATATGAGATACATACTACTGGTCTTTTTAGGGGCATGCAGCTACGGTATTTTATCGACCATCGTAAAACTCGCCTATGCGCAAGGGTACTCTCCAGCAGAAGTGATTGGCGGTCAGATGTTTTTCGGTTTTTTGCTTACCTGGCTTCCCGCTCTCTTCTTTTTGCGGACCAAGCCAAATAGACGGCAACTGCTTCTGCTTGTGGCAGTAGGTTTGGCCGTCGGCTCTACGGGCGTTTTCTATTACAATGCGCTGCAGTATATACCCGCTTCCATCGCCATTGTCCTGTTATTCCAATTTACATGGATGGGGGTCCTGGCAGAAGCGGTGATTTCCCGCCAGCTTCCCAACAAACAAACGCTGACCTCCCTCGGACTGCTGCTAGTCGGTACCATCTTGGCGGGAGGCTTGTTGGAAACGGGAGGTCTGGCACAGTTTAACTTCATCGGTGTCATTTTCGGATTACTGGCTGCTGTTGCTTACACATCATTTATCCTCTTCAGTGGAAAAGCGGCGGTCATCGTAAACCCATGGATTCGCAGCTCAGGCATGGCGACTGGGTCATTCTTACTCGTTGCATGCATTTATCCACCCGTGTTTATTTGGAACGGTGTTTTGTGGGATGGACTTTTCCCCTATGTGTTCTTGCTTGCCTTTTTTGGCATTCTCATTCCGACCGTTTGCTTCAATTTTGGTGTTCCTCACACAGGAGCAGGAATGGCTGCCATTTTAGGTGCTGCCGAGCTGCCTATGGCCGTTTTTTCTTCATTCATCATCCTGCATGAATCCGTTTCCCTGCTGCAAGTCACTGGCGTCATCGTTATTTTGATCGGAATCATCTTGCCCGAGCTCATGCGCAAGCGAGGAAAACGACAAAAAACGTCGCTTTCCTGACTTGCTTACACACTCACGTATCCTGGCTACTGAGCTCTGTTACGTATATTCCTGCCAGCATCAGAAACACGCCGGTCAACACTACAGCGGTTACTGGCTCCCCCCAAAGCATCCACGAAAAGAAAAACGCAAAAACAGCCTCAAGTGAGAGCAGTATGCTGACATGGACGGGCGTGGTGAATTGCTGGGCCTTGATCTGGACTACATACGCGAGCAGAGTTCCCACCAAGCAATCAAATAAATAGGCAAACCATCCATAGGAGCTGAGCGGCCCTGGAATCGGCTCAGTAAAAATCGCAATGCCCAAATCGATGAGTCCAACCACCAGCAGCTGGATCATCACGAAGCCCAGGGTGTCTATATTCGCATTTTTTTCATAGACACGATCGACCATCAAAATGTGCATGGCAAAAAAGATCGCACACAGAAAAACCAGCATGTCTCCCAAGGAGAGCCCGGTCCACTCCCCATCTCCAGACAGGCAAACGAGTCCGATGAAAGCCAAGATGCTTCCAATGATCGCTCCCTTACCCACGGCTTTTCGCCGCCACAAGAAGTACAGGAAGGGGACTAGGACTACATTCGTTCCGGTAATGACACCAGCCTTGCCCGGGGTCGTTCGATCAATGCCCAAGAGCTGCAAAGTAAACGCAGCACAGAGTACCACACCGCATAGCGCTCCTTGCACCCATACATCACGCCCAAAGTTTCTCACCCTTTTCCAAAGAAACGGAAGAAGGATCAATGCCGCCAGGAGGAACCGCGTTCCCAGAAAATAAAACGGTGTAATCTCCAGCAGCAAATCCTTGCTCAAAATAAAGGTATATCCCCAGGCCACTGCAATGATAAACAGCGACAAATCTGCCCAGAGTAATTGTTTTTTCGTTGCCACTCTCTCTTTCTCTCCTCTCACTCCCATCTATTATAAGGCTATCTATGAAAAGACAAAAAAAATCTTCCGCCGCAGCAGAAGATTCTCTTTGGTATCGATCCTTGCTTTATTCACTTCGTTCATTTTCATTTACTAGAGTCTTTGTTGATAAAACAGAGACTCTTTTTCTTTTCCAGACCTTATATCCATATATACTTGCACCCGCCACGAGCACCAAGACCGCAATCCCTACTACCAAGCCTTGGTTGAACATGCTTAGGAATGCATTCAGATTCGCTACATTATTTCCCATGAAATGTCCGGCAAAAAACAGGATCAAGGTCCACACAAGCCCTGTCGTATAGGAAAAAGCCGCGTAACGGCGAAACGTCATTTTTCCGATTCCCACGAGATAAGGGACAACATGTCGGACAACGGGCAAAAAATAACTGATGCACAGCGCATAGCTCCCGTATTTCTCCAAAAGAGACTGTGCCTGCTGCACGTATTTGCTCATTCCCTTTTTTCGCCCGATCCAGTTCAGAGCAGGTGCTCCCAGCATTCTTCCCAGGACGTACCCCAGTGACAAGCCGGAAACTACCCCCAAATACGTAGCGATGAAAGCAGGAAGAATCTCTAAAATATTCATTGAGGTCAAAACGCCTGCTGACAGGACGATAACCTCATCTGGAATCGGCATCCCAACAATACCAAGCCACAAAGTAAAAAAAAGAGCAAAATACCCAAACTGGCCCACTGACTCGGTCAGCATTTCCACTATCATTATTGACTATCCTCCTACCGTTATGCCTTGTGACAGACGTAAACAAAAGCAGGCGGTACATTGAATGGAACCATTTTTACTGATACGCTATCGAACACTGATAAAAGCTGCTTTTTCATTTGCAAGGAGTATTGAAATGCGACAAATACGCCTCCAGGCTTCAGTGTAGTGACGACCTGCTCCATGATCTGATCGCGCAGCGCTTGCGGGAAATTAGCAAACGGCAGCCCAGATATAATACAGTCTGCCTTTCCCAAGCCAGCCTCAGACAGAACTCGCCCCAAATCTACGGCATCCTCGTGAAAGAGGACATTCGGAAAAAGAGGCTCCAGCCTGTTTCTCATTGTGGTTTCCTTCTCAAAAGAAACCAACGTCGCATCAGGACGTTTCATCTCCTGAATCCATTTGGTGAATATTCCCGTTCCTGCACCCAATTCTACAATTGTATTTGCTTTTTCCCAGTCAATCGGCTTCATCATTTGTTTAGCTAAGGCGCGGGAGCTAGGCGTAATACTCCCGACTTGCCCTGGCGCCTGCAAGAAATTATAGAAAAACGTCAGCCGCTCTTTGATTCCAAGCGGTTGATGACAATCTATCATCATCTATTGGTCGCTCCCTTCACTTACGTCTTGTTTTGTATTGTAACGGATATCTATATAGTATTACGTGTCAAAAGGCAAAAGATTTTCTTAATTATTGATAAGAATTTAAAAACCAGGTTTTCTAGTAAGTTATCTAATCATAACAGTAATGGATTCCATTTCAAAATTCCTCCGTCTCAAGGCTGATCCAAAATCACGCTTTTGATGGTTTTGGTTCACCCCACAAGTACGTTACAATAAGATCAATCATTGAACCGTTCATAAAACGAGGAGGACTTATTATGGATTATCGAGGAGTAAAAGCGATTACTCATGCCAGCGCATTTTTCGCACCTTTTCTGGTGCCTCTCATTGTCTGGCTTTTGATGGCTGACCGTGAAGCAAAAAATATGGCATTGCAAGCTCTGTTGTTTCATCTGTTTATGGGGATTTTAGTCAGTATCTCCTGGGCACTTTCCTTCGTGATTATTGGGATCCCATTCTTGATCGTTTTCGGGCTGATGGCGATCTACTATCCAATCAAGGGTATTTTATACTCGTTGCAAGGGCGCCCGTTCCATTATCCGATTATCGGTTCGTTGGTGAGATAAGAACTTCCTGCCCAAATTGAAAAAAACAGGAAAAAAGACCAGTTCGCAAATTGCGATACTGGTCTTTTTGTTAATCAGCTTTTTATTTGGAGCCTACCGTGAAACGCTCGTTACGATGCTTTGGATTTTCGATCTCATCCAGAACCGCAATCGCATAGTCAGCATAGCTGACGTAGCTTTGACCGCTTGCGTTCACCAGCAAGTGATCTTTACCCAATTGGTATGCGCCTGTTCTTTCACCAGCTGGGTCAAAGAAAGCAGATGGGCTGATAAAAGTCCACTGAATGCCGTTTGTTTCTTGCAGGATGCGCAGGTTCTCACCCTGGTTTTGCGCTGTTGCCAGGTACTCCTTAGGAAAATCAGGAGTTTCGAGCACGCGTGTCGTTTTTGCTTCGTCTACAAATAGGCTGCCCGCGCCACCTACAACAAGCAATCTGGTAGTAGGAGCACCTTTCATTGCTTCGATCAAAGCATTACCTGCCTCGACATGAAGATGTTCTTTTCCTGCTGGCGCGCCGAATGCGTTAACCACAGCATCAAATCCGCTGAGATCGGCCGCTGTCAATGAAAACACATCTTTTTTCAGTACAGCTACGTTTGGTTCGCTGATTTTGGATGCATCGCGTACAATCGCGGTAACCTGATGGCCACGATCCAACGCTTCCTTCATAATTAATTGTCCTGCTTTGCCACTAGCTCCTACAATTCCGATTTTCATTTGTTTTCCCTCCGTCATATATGATTTGTTCGTTTCTGCTTGGTTATGAACACTTCTTTTGCAACAAGCGATTTGAAGTACCTAAATTCAGTTGTAACAAGAGAGGTTACATCCCATTCAAAAAATAATAGGCGACTAACCAATCGACCCGTTGTAATCATAATAGTTACAACACATGAAAAAGTCAAGCTAAAAAAATAGCGGCTACTCTAGATGCTTGAACACCTAGGAGTAGCCGACAATCCATTTCTTATTTCTTTTTTGTTGGCCCTGACCATGCTGTGATACCGCCTTGCAGGTGCGCCATTTTCTGTACGCCATGTTTTTTTAGTATTTTGGCAGCCTGCTTGCTGCGCATTCCGCTGCGGCAGTAGAGCAAGATGTCGTTCTTTGTAGAGATTTCCTTTACCCGACTGTTTAACTGGGACAAAGGAATGTTAATCGCCGTAGGAATGTGACCTGTCTTGAATTCATGCGGCTCGCGCACATCGATGAGCAGCACCTTGCTTTTTTGATTCACGCGTTCCTTGAATTGATCTGCTCGTAGTGTCTCCAAGCCTTTTACAGGAAGGAAACGGGAAACCAGATACCACGTAATCAATGCATAAGCAATGATGATAAGAATCGTAGAGAACTCCATGTGAACACCCTTTCCCATCTAAAATTAGCGGCTTTTCACGAGTAGCTCTACAGCCTCTTTTACCATCTTGCCAGTGTCTCTGCCCGCTACTTGTTCTTCCAGCAAACAACGCTGAAGATTTTCAGCCACGATCTGGGCGATTGCTCTGTCTGAAGCGTTTCGAACTGCTGATAGCTGCGCAACAACCTCTTTGCAGTTTTTCTGCTCGTCCATCATCTTCAACACGCCACGAACCTGCCCTTCAATTCTCTTCAAACGTCTCTTAATATCTTCACCATAGTTGTACTCCATGTGAATTCCTCCTGTTTCACATCACGCATACGTATACAGGTATATTATGCGATAGCCGAGCTTTGTCAAGCTACAGGGAAGTGAGCAAGTGTTAATTAAATAAATAGATTTACTTTTGCTTGTGTGGCATCTCCCAAATAAGCAGCTACGCCCGCATATTCCATGCCATCCAGCAATTCCTCCTGCTTTAATCCTAAAAGATCCATGGTCATTGTGCAGGCTACCAGTTTGACCCCTTGCTCTTGTGCCAGCTCGATCAGCTGCGGAAGTGACAGCACATTGTGCTTTTTCATGACGTGCTTGATCATTTCTGGCCCCATGCCCATCATGTTCATTTTGGACAAGCCCAGCTTTTTTGCGCCTCTAGGCATCATCCAACCAAACGCCTTTTCCAGAAAGCCTTTTTTGACGTTGACGAGCTCATCCTTTCGCATCGTATTCAATCCCCAAAAGGTAAAGAAAATCGTAACGTCATGATCGTAGGCAGCGGCACCATTCGCAATGATAAATGCAGCAATTGCTTTATCTAAATCCCCACTAAACAGGACAATCGTTGTTTTTTCTTTTTGCGTATCCATTTTGAGACCTCCCTCAATATACTTATACCACTATAGGTATTAAAATAGACGCAAAGAGCTCTTGCAATGAAAAGCTCCTTCTCTTTACAGGATATCACTCCAAATCTTGATCGCCGTCGCACAGATCAAAACAATCAGGCCATACCGAAGATACTTAACATCGATTTTTGCGCTGACGCGGCTACCCAGCGGCGCACCTAGCACGCTCCCTATTACCGTAAACATAACGGGCAAAACCGGAATATGTCCCGTAGTCAGCTTCCCTAATACACCACCAACAGCGGATATGAATACGATGGCAAGGGAGGAAGCAATCGTAACCCGTGTAGGAATTTTAAGAACGGTGAGCATGATTGGAATCAGGATAAAAGCTCCGCCCGCTCCTACAACACCAGAGACGATCCCGACACTGAAAGCAGAAACAATCGCAATCACACGACTGAACACAATCTCTCCTTCTGCTTCATCGCTTCCTTTGTTTTTTATGAGCATTAAGACGACTGCTACTATTGCTAAAATCCCGTAAACGAGATTAATGCTTTCACTCGACAAAAATGTAGAAATGAAGCCACCCAGCAAGCTCCCAATCAAAATACTGGCACCCATATCCCTCACGAGGCCTTTATGAATGAGTGCAGACCCTTTTCCGTTCCGTTTGCGAAAGGCAAGAACACCCGACAAGGATGCAAAAAACACCTGAAACATGGAGATCGAGGACACCTCTTGTGCGGTAAAGTGAGCTACACCGAGCAAAGCAGGTATAAACAGTAGCAAAGGGTAGTTGATTATCGCCCCGCCTATTCCGAGCAAGCCGGAGAAGAAGGAGCCGATAAAGCCTAAAGCAACCATCAAGAAAAATAAGTCAAAACCCATAAATCCTCCCTGCCTTCTCATCTTCTTGCACATGAGAACATGTAGACTACTTCTCAAATGATGAAACGTCAGGTAAAATAAAACCAAGTAAATTAATCAGAATAAGGTGATATCCCATGCTCCGTTATCTGAAATCCATTTTTCAGCATCGTTGCCCGACATGTAAAGAGCCGTTGCATACAAAAGTCGATTCCCTTCATTGCACCAAGCAATGTCCAAATGGTCATTATAGAGAAGAAACCTACTCCCCGCTAGGCGTCCGGATCGTCTATGAAAATCGGGAATAAGCGAACACTGCATCAGTTGTTCGCTTATTTTTTTATCCCTTTTTCACGAGAAATTTGTATACACCGTTCTCTTCCTCATGGGAAATCATTTCATTCTGGGTTTGCTTCACCCACGCCGTAAAGTCATTCAAAGAGCCTTTGTCCGTAGACAATACTTCCATCGTTTGACCTGACTCAAGACTATCCAACGCTTTTTTCGCTTTGACGATCGGCATTGGACATGCCAGTCCTTTTGTATCCACTGTGATATCTGCCATTTTATTTTCCTCCTTTTGAGTAGCAAAATCAACCTAATACTAATACCCCTATAGGTATATAATATAGTCGGATGATCACTCTGTCAATACATCTTCCCTAACTGGGGATTCAATCCTTTTGTGTATGGGATGCTTTGCTCAACTGGACATGTACTGTTGTCCCGCCTTGTGAGGAAGAACTGATTGTAATCATTCCCTGATGGTCAGTGATGATCGATTGCGCGATCGCGAGCCCAATTCCGTTCCCACCTCTTATCCGGTTGCGCGATTTGTCTACCCGATAAAATCGCTTGAAAAGATGAGGAATCTCGCTCTCCTGTATACCTATCCCCGTATCCTCAATCGTAATATGCACCCATTTCTCATCACTATATGCCCTTACCTCTACTTGTCCCCGATCGGTGTATTTGCGGGCATTATCCAACAGTATATCGAGCAATTGCCTCATTCTTTCCCGATCCATGTACAAAAACAGCGGTTCCGCCCATTCAAAGGACAGCTCGATCTGTGCCGGATAAACGGGAAGCCACGCCTGCTTTACTTCAAGCAGCAGTGGAATCAGCGACTGAATCGTTTTGTGCGAGCTCATCTGAGGTGCATCCTGCAGCTTGGCTAGTGAGAGCAGATCCTCGATTAATCGTGATAGCCGGTCACACTCCTGGCTCAGCGCGAAGAGTGCCTCGTCCCTAATCTCAGGCTTATGCTTTCCCCATCTTTGCAGCAGGCTGACATATCCTTCGATAATGGTCAGCGGTGTACGTAATTCATGTGAGGCGTCGGTTACAAACCGTTGCTGAGATACGAGTGCTTCCTCCATGCGATCCATGAGCAGGTTGAAGGCATGAATCAGCTCGTATATTTCCGTTTCCACGTTATAATGATGGATTCGTTGCGATAGACGCTGCGGAGAAATCGAGTGGATCTGCATAATAAGCTGATCCAGTGGTCTAAGACCCCACTTGCTCAAAAAGTAGCCGCCCACCCCTGAAAGAGCAAGCGTTATTGAGGAAGACAGCAGTAGAATCATGAATAAAATCGTAAAGTACCATTTGAGCGCTGACGTCGATTCACTTATCTGGACAAGCATTGGATGGGCTGGTGATGGCAAGCGCACAGATTCTTCGGCAACCAGGATTCTTTCATAAAAGTCGTCCGGTTCCTTGTTCCAGTTGGCTCCTACAATCGATGCCAGCTTCTTTCCATTTTGAACATCAATGAGTGTGATTGATTGATTACTGTCTGAGTAGTTCATCAGCAGCCGTGACAAATACGAAATATCGAGCGTGGAATCCTCTGTAATCTCAGTTGTGACGTCCGAGGCGATAGCTACAGCCTTTTGATTGAGGAGCTGCTGTTCGTGCTGATAAACGAGATTGGACGTACTCCAAAAAATAAACACCGTAAGAAAAAGCAGCAAGACAAGCATGCCAGTGGTAAATAAAAAGGTAAGTCTCCATTTCAGGGAGTATCTTCGATGTAATAACAACGCGATCACCTATTTAACGAGATAAAAGCAGGTACTATTCTCGCAGCGTATACCCAATTCCTCTTACGGTATGAATAAGCTTGATCGATGAGCCATCTTCCATTTTGTTTCGCAAATAACGGATGTATACATCAACTACGTTTGTATTCCCCATAAAGTCGAATCCCCATACAGAGGACAAAATTTGCTCGCGCGAAACCGCCTGCTCCTTGTGCTGCACCAGGAAATTTAACAGGTCAAATTCCCGTGGAGTGAGTAAGATTTCTTCGTCCGCTTTGAATACACGCCTAGCGCTCGGTAAGATTCGCAGATCACCGATAAGAAGGTCCTGATTTCCTTTTGTCTCCTTTCTCCGCAATTGGGCCCTGATACGAGCAAACAGCTCTTCGATCGAAAACGGCTTGGTCACATAATCATTGGCGCCACTATCGAGCCCAGTCACAATATCAGGAACCTCACCACGGGCCGTAATCATAATAATCGGGATCTGGCTTACCTCTCTGACACGCCTGCATACCTCAATCCCCGACAGCTCAGGCAGCATGATGTCCAATAAAATCAGGTCGTGTACGTTTTCATAAGCCTTTGCCAGCCCTGCGGGTCCATCGTATACGACATCCGTCGTAAATCCCTCATTCTCCAGCTCCAGCTGTAAATACCGGGCCAAATTTTTTTCATCCTCTACGATGAGGACATGCCCTTTGGTATCTGCTCCTGACATGTAGATCACTCCGATACTTGAGAAAAAGTGAAGATCTTACCAACAGTCTTCTCATGAAACTCTAATGAAATTCTACCGGGAATCTTAGTTTTGATCTGTAGGATGTAATAAGAGCAAATAATCTAGCAATAAGATCACAGCTAGGAGGAGGAAAATGATGATAAAACGAAACTGGAAAGGTACAACCAACACGGTATTAGCGATTCTCATAGGTACTTCTCTCTTATTCGGTGTAGGTGGACAAGCCTATGCGGCAAAAGAAAAAAGCCACAAGTCACAAACCGAGCAAAAACAGCAGAAAAAAACGAAGAAAAAGAAGAAGAAAAAGCAAAAGAATCAAGAAATCACCAAGAACAATTCGCACGCCCAAAATAGTGGGAATACTCAAAACAAAGCAACCAAAAAGAAAAAAGCCAATGAGGCGTCTAAGACAGCTAAAAAGAAGAAAAAGAACAATAATCAGCTGAATGCCACACAAGCAGATACATTTGCTGCTAAAGCGACTGCCAAAAGCGCCAGCTCACAAGCGAATAAAGCAAGCCAGGTGATTTCGACCGGATTACGCTACAAAGGTGTACCGTACAAATTCGGCTCAAGTAAAAACACGACCCGAACGTTCGATTGCTCTTCCTTTACCCAGCGTGTGTTCAAGCAGGTAGGAATCAAGCTACCTCGTGACTCTCGCCAACAGTCCAAGGTCGGCAAGCACGTATCAAAGGGTCGGCTTAAAAAAGGCGACCTCGTTTTCTTCCGAAGCTATGGCAGCGCCTCTCCCCGAATCACTCACGTTGCCATTTATGCCGGCAACAACACTCTGCTGCATACGTATGGACGCCCTGGTGTAACTACTACCAAGTTCCGCGGGACTTCCTGGGAGCAACGGTTTGAAGGAGCCAGGCGTGTTTTGTAATCGAAATGGTTTTTTAACATAATAAAAAGCATAACGTCGCTAATACAGCAACGTTATGCTTTTCCTTTTTTAAGCGGAGAGAGTGGGATTCGAACCCACGCACGCCTCACGACGCCTAACGCATTTCGAGTGCGTCCCCTTATGACCACTTGGGTATCTCTCCATAGTAGTTTGTCAGAAACATTACTTACTATAGCAAATCGTCATCAAAAGTGCAAGACTTTGGTCATCTGCGTTCCACTTGATTTGCGTGTTGGATTAGGCCAAACTAGTATCAATGTACAAAAATGGTCATGACCGTTTTGGCTTAAAAGACGAAAAGCGAGGAACATACATGAAACGAGAACGTTTGGACAAAGTGCTGGCCAACATGGGATTAGGCACGCGCAAGGAAGTGAAGGTACTGGTAAAGCAAGGCTTGGTCGTAGTTGAGGGCGTGGTCGCTACTGATCCAGGCATGCATGTGATTGCAGATGAACAGGATATCGTTGTGGACGGAGAGCCGCTCAATTTCAAGCGTTGGGTCTATGTGCTCCTGAATAAGCCACCTGGGGTGGTTTCTGCAACCGAGGACAATGTCCATGAAACGGTTGTCGATTTACTGCCTTATGAATGGGCAATCAAGGTACATCCTGTTGGCAGGTTGGACATTGATACAGAAGGTCTCTTATTGTTGACCAACGATGGTCAGCTATCGCATAGTCTGCTCTCACCGAAAAAGAAAGTCGACAAGGAATACTTCGCGGGTATCGATGGCCGGGTAACAGAAGAGCATGTTCAAGCGTTTGCCAAAGGGGTTGAGCTGGAGGACTTTACTACGCTGCCAGCCAAGCTGGAGATTCTGTCTTCGGGCGAGACTTCCGAAATTCGAGTGACGATTATGGAAGGAAAGTTCCATCAGGTAAAGCGGATGTTTGCCGCTTTTGGATTGCAGGTCACCTATTTGCAGCGCGTTCGCATGGGTCCTCTCCACCTCGATCCGTCATTGAAGCCAGGTGAATACCGGGAACTGACGGAAGAAGAGCTGGACATGCTGCAAAATGTAAATAAATAAGCGAAAAAAAGCCGCCGGGTACGCCATGCTTGTCCCGAGCGGCTTTCCTTTTGTTCAGGTTAGTCCTGTGCTTGTTGTCGCTTTTTTCGTAAACCGCGAAAGAAATCCTTGAGCAGCTGTGCGCATTCCTCTGCAAGTACCCCTTCTATAACAGGAACCTGATGGTTAAAGCGCGGCTCTTCTAAAAGGTTCATCAATGTCCCGGCACAGCCAGCCTTTGGATCGCGAGCACCGTATACGACCTGCTCGATCCTACTCTGTACGATCGCGCCTGCGCACATCGGACACGGCTCAAGCGTCACGTATAAGGTACACCCGATTAGTCGCCAGCCACCCAGTTTTTCGCTAGCTTCACGGATCGCGATCATTTCCGCGTGCAAGGTGGGGTCTTTTTGCGTTTCGCGCAAGTTATACCCTCTTCCTACGATTTCCCCGTTGCGCACAATGACCGCTCCGATCGGAACCTCACCGATTACCGCTGCCTTCCCGGCCTCTTCGATAGCGGCCATCATAAACTTCTCGTGTTCGACCGATGACATCACTTTTTAGCAAATACTCCTTCAAACACTGTTTCAGACAGATCGCGGCGGCTCGATGGCTTTTCCCGCTCCTGCATCGCTTCAGACAACGCTTCTTTTTCTCCTTGATAGCCTATGGCAATCACGGCATGCGCCTCATAATCTTCAGGAATTCCCAGCACTTCTCGCGCTTTTTCCGGGTCAAATCCTCCCATTGCATGTGTAACCAAGCCTTGTCTGGTCGCTTCCAGTGCCAAGTAGCCCCAGGCAGTCCCTGCATCAAACGCATGCGCACGATTGTGCGTACCACGGGAACCCATCGTTTTGGAGACTATCAGAACCAGCACTGGAGCCTTTTCGCACCAAATGCGATTTCCATCCGCGATAAATGGATAAAAGCGTTGCTTGTCTTCTTCCGTGCGGGCAACGATAAACCGCCATGGCTGCTCATTGCTTGCAGACGGCGCCCAACGTGCTGCTTCAAAGATGCTGTTGAGGACTTCATCGGGAATCGAGTCCGATTTGTAAGAACGCGGCGACCAACGATTTAAAAACACAGGATCAATTTCATGACCTGCGTGGCGATGTTCTTTTACTTGTGGAAGATACTCATTCATCATGGTGAAAAACCTCCTGCAAATTTTTTACAAGTTGTGCTGGATAAATCTTATTTCTTTCGTGTATAATATAGAACAAATGTTCTTATTACCTATTAGGAGGGTTATGCATGTTCACTACCATTGAGTCATTCGTAAAGCTGTGGGAGGTTGAAGCCAGGAATACCCAACAAATTTTGGATGCATGTACAGATGCGTCTCTGCAACAAAGCGTGACGAGCGACCACAGAACGTTGGGACGTCTTGCCTGGCATGTCGTTACGTCGGTCCACGAGATGCTCACTCGCACTGGGCTGCAATTTGCAGGGGCAGAGCCTGATTCTCCCATCCCTAATACCGCACAAGAAATCAGTGCCGCATGGACAAAAACAAGCGAAGCAATGGTTCAAGCTTTGCGCGATCAATGGAAAGACAGCACCCTGCAAGAGGAATCAGATATGTATGGTGATCAATGGCCCAATGGTGTGACCTTGCAAATTTTGATTCATCACATGATTCACCATCGCGGACAAATGACTGTCCTCATGCGTCAAGCAGGTTTAAAAGTACCTGGTATCTATGGTCCAACCCTTGAAGACTGGGCTTCATTTGGCATGGAAGCACCAACCTTATAGGACGCTTCTTCCACAACAAAGCCCTTTTTTATTGCAGATATCGTTGATTGACGAAGTTTTTGTCCGAACCTGCTCACATACTCTCTGCGAGATTACATACATTAATGATGTACGGAAGTTCTATGTAATCGATAGACAGCCTCTATTTGGAGGGATGTGAGTGGGCTTAACCTCAGCAAGCACCTTGTTTGATTGCTTTCACAGTCCGACTAGAGGGCTACTGGCCAAGGAGGACGTATTCTCCCACATTGAACAAACGATATCGACTCTGTCAGGTCCGTTCGAGATTATCGTGGGAGCCGATTCACAGCTAAAAAGTCGTGGGACGTTTTTTGCCCTTGTCATTACGATTATTCGTGCTGGACACGGAGGCACGTTCTTTTATCACAAGTTCCAGGAACGACGATACTCATCGCTTCAGCAGCGTATTTTCCAAGAGGCGATGTACGCAGTCGGGCTGGCAAGTGAAGTCCGCGAATATCTTCGTGAGCGTAATCATGATACCCCGATTCGGCTTCATTTTGACATCGGTAAAAACGGTCCTACCCGTAAGTTTATCCAATCTCTGTTGAGCTTAGCGGAAACTAATCATTTTCGGGCAGAGATCAAACCGAATTCTTTCTGTGCCTCGACGATTGCGGACAAATTTACAAAGTAAACGAACGAATGACGATTACCCAAGTAAAAAAGCATCAGGCGGAATGCTCTATTGCATCCGCCCGCTTTGTTTTAGACGAAGTACGGACATGCTCGATCACCTATTCGGGACTGACCTGTTTAACTCCTGCCCAATCCGATCCTCCAAACTGTATGGTGACGTGCTCACCTGCGATCTTCTTGGTCATATTCAGTTACCATTTCAACATAGAACGTTATCCGCTCCCTAAAAAGTTCCAACTTTTTAATCACCTTGGTGATTGACAATATACAAGACGTCAGCTATGATAAGCAATAATTGAAGCGCTTTCACACGGCGTGTTACTGATGATGCAGGCATGAGCCGAGAAGATCTTTTTATTGATAAAAAGGTTTTTTCGGCTCTTTTTTGTCTAAAGGTGGTGGAATTGGTTGTCCCATGAACAGGAGAAAACATATACGATCACGCGTGTGTTAAACCACAACGTCGTACTTGTGGAGGAGCCTGGCTCCAAACAGGAGATTGTGCTATTCGGAAAAGGAATCGGATTCAGCACAAAACCCGGGAACATCATTCCTGCCCATGACCAACGTGTGGAGAAGCGTTTCAGATTGGAAAATGAAAGTCATCAGAAGCAGTATCAAACGTTGCTCAGTCAAGTCGACCCAGCCGTTGTGGGAATCGCGGAAGAAATCATTGCTCTGATTGCCACTGAAATCACGCCACAATTGAACGAACACGTCCACGTAGCCTTGCCTGACCATATCCAGTTCGCTATCTATCGATTGAACACTGGCATGGAGATCGTGAATCCATTCCTGTTTGAGATCCAGACCCTGTACACGAAAGAGTACGCACTGGCAAAACGGGCAGCGGAAATGATCAAAAAGGCGTTTGCGCTGGACATTCCTGACAGTGAAATCGGCTTTCTTGCTCTGCATATTCATTCTGCAATCAGCTACGTGCCTGTGAAAAAGGCCGTTCAGTTCACCAACATCATCAGTGAACTGGTGAATATAATTGAGCAACGAACGGGAAAAACCATCGAAAGAAGTACCGTCGATTACGTTCGCCTCATTACTCATCTGCGGTTTGCCGTAGAACGAATTCGGCAACAAAAGTCGATTATCAATCCACTTTTGGACCGAGTCAAAACAACGATTCCCGAAGCATACGAGCTTGCCTCTGAGCTAGCTTCCTATATCTCTTCCCGTCTCGAGGTAACCGTACCGGAGGACGAGGTCGGATACATGGCTTTACATGTGTATCGCTTATCCCAACAATCCTAAATACAACTTAATCCTGCGTGTTACTAGTTCGACTAGGCATGAGCGGTGAGATCATACGGACATAGTAAGTATGTCGTATGTATTTGCCGTCTCATGCCTATTTTCGTTCAGACGCAAAAGGAGGAAATTATGTTACGCAGCTTATTTTCCCGTAAAAAACAACAACAAGAAGTATCTTTTCTAGCTCCATTAACCGGTACAGTTGTGCCTCTTTCCGAGGTACCCGACCCTGTCTTCGCCCAACAAGTAGTCGGTGACGGCGTTGCGATTTTGCCAACTGAAGGACTACTACTTTCACCAATTGATGGTAAGGTCACACATCTCTTCCCCACTCATCACGCAATTGGACTGACAGCGGATAGCGGGCTGGAGATTTTGATGCACATCGGAATTGATACCGTCAAGCTGAAAGGTCAGGGCTTTACCCCCTTTGTTGCAGTAGGTGACCAGATCAAAGCTGGTGATAAATTGATTCAGTTCGACACAGGTGTTCTTCAGGAAGCCGGATGCCCGATTGTCACTCCTATCGTTATTACAAACGGGGATTTGGTAGCAGAAAAAAACATTGTCGCCAAAACAACGGTGCAGGCAGGGCAAGAGCCGCTCATGACCGTCGTTTTAAAATAGATGCTTGCATGCCACAGGTCATAAAGGAGGTAGCGCATGATTGAATTTCAGGTAACGGTAATGGTCGAGGGTGGGCTTCATGCTCGTCCAGCCGCTCTTTTAGTTAACCTGTCAGCCCAATCCCAATCGAAAATCACCGTGAACAAGGGAGATAAACAAGCGGATGGCCGCAGTATTCTTGGCATCATGACATTAGGTGTCGCACAGGGTGATCACCTCACAGTCCAAATCGAGGGCTCGGATGAGCAGCATGTAGCCCTGGCTATTCAGCAAATGTTTCACGCAAGCTCCTGATAGAGGGAAGGTGAATCGTTCATGTTAACAGGAATTCCCGTTTCTCATGGCATTTCCATTGCACCAGCAGTACGCCTGACACAAAGTGCGCCCACCGCGCAAAAGCCAGTGGATGCACCAGTAGACGTCGCACGAGAGCTGGAGCAATTTGACCAAAGCATAGAGCAAACACGTGCTCAGCTAGACCAGCTGCAAGAGCAGACGAACCTGCAATTGGGTCCAGAGAAAGCAGCTATACTTTCCGCTCATCTGGCTTTTTTGGAGGACCCGGCATTTGTCGGGGAAATGAAGTCACTGATCGAGAGCCAGTCTATCGGCGCTGCTGCTGCTGTTGGGCAGGTCGCCGAACAGTTTATCAGCTTGTTTGAGAGCATGGACGATGACTATATGCGTGAGCGCGCTGATGACATACGCGATGTCAGCCGTCGACTCGTCCGCAACCTGTCAGGGGAAGATTCCTCCATCTCCTTTCCGGAGGAGCCATTCATATTGGTTGCCTGCACATCACACCCACCGAGACCTTGCAGCTTCCCATTCAAAACGTCCGTGGAATCGTTACGGCAAAAGGTGGAGCAACCTCTCATGCAGCTATTCTGGCTCGCTCGCTCGGCATCCCTGCGGTCATGGGTGTAGGTGAACAGCTTATGGCAGAGGTTGAGTCAGGTGGCTTGCTGATTCTGGATGGAGCAACAGGTGAGCTGTATACCCGGCCTGATCGCGATACCCTTTCCCGCTATCAAGAGAAAGCAGCGCTCGAAGCAGCTGAGCGTCAAGCTTACGAGCCATGAGAGACCTTCCTGCTGAAACACTCGACGGACATCGCGTCCAGCTCGTGGCGAACATGGCCGTTCCTGAAGAAGCGGACGCTCTTGTTGAATCGGGCATAGAAGGGATTGGTTTGTTCCGCTCTGAGTTCTTGTTTATGGATCGAAGCAGCCTTCCCGACGAAGAAGAGCAATTTCAGGCATACAAGCGCGTCGCATCTACCTTTGACAACAAGCCCGTCGTCATCCGCACATTAGACGTTGGTGGCGATAAACACTTGCCTGCGCTCGCGCTCGCACAGGAGGAAAATCCGTTTCTCGGTTTCCGGGCGATCCGAATCTCTCTGGCCCGCCCTGCCTTATTCCGGGTACAGCTACGCGCTCTCTTACGCGCGAGTTCATTTGGGCAATTACTGATTATGTTTCCGATGATTTCCCATTTGGAGCAGCTGCGTGAAGCCAAAGAGATGCTAGAGCAGGCTAAGTCTGAGCTTCGTGAAGAAGGCATTTCCTTTGATGAAAACATTGCAGTCGGCATGATGATGGAAATTCCCGGGGCATGCTTACAGGCAGATGCCTTTGCAAAAGAAGTACAATTTTTCAGCATCGGCACCAATGATTTGGTCCAATATACACTGGCTGTCGATCGGATGAACGCAGAAATCGCCGATCTGTACAGCTACTACCATCCAGCCGTTTTGCGCCTGATTTCAACCGTTATTGAAGCGTCTCACCGCGCAGGTATCTGGACTGGACTTTGCGGGGAAATGGCTGGTGATCCGTTATCGACAAAGCTTCTTTTAGGATTGGGGCTGGATGAGTTCAGTGGTGCTGCGTCAGTCATGCCGAAGGTGAAGGAGCGCATTCGCTCGACTACTCTCGAGCAGGCAAAACAGCTGGCGGCGCACGCACTAACCCTTTCTACCGTAGAAGACGTCGTTCAATTTTTAAAGGACGAAACCGAATAATTGGTTTTGTCACCGACCACTTGTAAGTGATTTCATAAAAATTGATCAGAATAGTCCTCTCCTGCTCCTTCATCATTTTCTCCCTACATTCCTAGTGGAGAGCGGCTTTTTGATATACATCTCATTCTAAGGAGGTTTTTCCTATGCTCGCCTTTCTGCAAAAGATCGGGAAAGCTCTCATGCTCCCGGTTGCTACATTGCCAGCTGCAGCGCTGTTGCTCCGCTTTGGCGCCATCAACTACGAAACCGAGTTTCAACTAGGCTCTACTGTTGGTGGATTCCTGAACCAGTACATTGCGCCTTTCCTGCTCGCCGGTGGATCTGCTATTTTCGATAACTTATCCCTAATCTTCGCCGTCGGTGTTGCCATTGGACTTGCGGGAGATGCCGTAGCTGCTCTCGCGGCGGTTATTGCTTACATGGTTCTCACTGCTGTGCTGTCCAAAGTGCCTGCAGCGATGCCTTTTATCGCGGATGATGCAAAGCTGAACATGGGAGTTCTTGGTGGGATTCTTGCCGGTGGAGTAGCAGCTTACTGCTATAACAAATATCACAATATTAAATTGCCAGAGTGGTTGGGCTTCTTTGGGGGCAAACGCTTCGTTCCGATTATTACATCGCTCAGTATGGTTATCATCGGATTATTTTTCGGGATCATCTGGGGGCCAATTCAAGAAGGTCTCACCAGCATGGGTAACTGGATTGTAGGACTCGGCGCGGTTGGCTCAGGTCTCTTCGGATTCTTTAACCGTCTGCTCATTCCATTTGGTCTGCATCACGTGCTCAATGCGATTGCCTGGTTCCAAATCGGTGATTTTACCGATACAGCAGGAAAAGTCGTACACGGCGACCTGAATCGATTCTTTGCCGGTGACAAATCAGCTGGTATGTTCATGACGGGCTTCTTCCCGATCATGATGTTCGCACTGCCTGCAGCGGCTTTCGCTATTATTCATACTGCCAAGCCGGAAAAGCGCAAGGCGATTGCTTCTGTCTTTATCGGTACTGCTCTTGCCTCGTTCCTGACTGGTATTACCGAGCCATTGGAATTTGCATTCATGTTTGCGGCTCCGCTGCTCTACATTATTCACGCGGTATTGACCGGTATTTCCGGCTATATCGTTACATCGATGGGAATCAAGCACGGCTTTGGCTTCTCTGCAGGACTTATCGACTACGGACTTAATTTTCCGCTGTCAACCAATGCTTGGCTCATCATTCCGATCGGTCTGGCATTCGCTGTCGTTTACTACTTCCTGTTCCGTATTCTGATTGTCAAAATGAACATCAAGACGCCAGGACGTGAAGACGACGACATCGCAGCATCCAGCACAGGCAGCGCAGGCACCTTGCAGGATAAGGCTCAAAAGGTGCTCACTCACATCGGTGGCAAAGAAAACATCGTGAGTGTAGATGCGTGCATTACACGTTTGCGACTTGTTCTAAAGGACGACAAGGTCGTGAATGAAAAAGGACTAAAAGATTTGGGTGCTGCCGGAGTCATGCGCCTTGGCCAAGGCAGTGTGCAAGTAGTCTTTGGTACACAATCAGAACTATTAAAGGACGAAATTTCCAAGCTGTAAAAACCGCTAGACGTAGAAACCAGCTCAGTTACGGTAATTGCCGTACCAGCTGGTTTTTTTATTTTGTCCTCCGAATACGGAGTGAATATCTGACCTTTGAATTTATAAATGGCTAGTTTGAGTCCTCTGGGAGCCTAGCATCAGCATGGACGTATGATGTGTGTGCTGCTCCAGCTCTTTTTCAAACTGTCTTAAGCGGTCAAGAAAATCATCGCATGCCGGTTTGCTTTGCGGCGCCATCATTGCAATCTCATAATCTAACGTCTTTTTCCATATTTCCAATTGCCGCTTATTTGCATCCAGCGCATTCAATCGATTCACTCCTTCTCTGGTTATTCATTTGCAAAATTAGCAAATAGAGAAAATAAACAGATCATGCAGTCCGCATTTCAATTTTTTGGCCAGTACAGGCAAATGGTTTGCTTTGAAATCGTAGCTCCCTTTCTCATACTTCAAGTAGGTAGAGGCATTTTTGAAGCCCAGTGATTCTGCCATTTCCTGCAAAGTCAGTCCTTGTTCCATTCTTCGTTTGGCTATATACGTTAGATTAATTTGTTCCATTTGCTACTCTCTCCTTTTTGTAGAAATAGCAAATATTTATGTTATTATGATATCTTTTCCATTTCAACAAAGTCAATACAATATTTGTCATTTCAACAAATGTATTTTTTCCGTTTTGGAAAATTGTTAGAATGGAATTGCCAAAACGAAAAAGGTGGGTCTTACGATGTCCATAGTTGGTCAACGCATTAAGTGGCTGCGAGAGAAGAAAGAGTGGTCCCAAATTCAATTGGCCGAAAAGCTGGGCATACATAATACCGTCTTGTCGCGAATCGAGTCGGGTGAGAAGAAAGGCGTAGATTTTCACTTGATTTCCAGTGTGGCCGATTTGTTTGAGGTATCTACTGATTTTATTCATGGAAAGACAGATAACCCTATCCCCTTCTGGCAGCATGCCTCTGTCCGCGAAGAGCCTGCCCCCTTTTTAGACATCAACGGATTATCTCCAAATGAACTGGAAGAGCTTAAAAAACATATTGAGTTTCTACGATGGAAAGCCCGCCAAAACAGCCAAGAATAGCAACAAAACGCACCAACAAAAGAAAACCCCTGTCTCCAGGGGTTTTCATAATGGCAAGCTTCAGGCATACTCCTGATGCTTTTTTTGGTTATTCATGTTCATCTGCCTTGCTGTTGTCTGCCATTTCGTCTGCATCTAGCTCGATCCAAGACTGTGACCAGTTTTCAATACCTTTAATCACTGGTTCCAGAGCATGCCCCATCTCAGTCAGTGAATACTCTACCCGGACTGGAGCAGAATCCGTAAACACCTGCCGATGGACAAGACCTTCTTTCTCCAAATCCTTTAGCCGTTCAGATAGTAGCCTTCCGCTTACCGGCAGGGCACCCTCCAACGCACAAAAACGCTGCGGACCCGATAGCAACTGGTATAAGATGAGCCCTGTCCAGCGTTTACCGAGCAATTGCATGCCCTTTTCAAACTTCGGACAGAGGGAAGACTGTTTCATAGCTATCACCTCATTCTACTTTCAGTATACCGCTCTTTCCTGATTCCTTCAAAACGAATGATGACTTCTTACCTAATTAATTGCACTTTCCATCGTTTGTAAATTTCGGGAAGTCGCTTGACATATGATCTTATTATTGTATACTTACTAACGAAAAGTAACTTTGTTACTGATTTTAATTCTATCGGAGGTAACGATACATGTCTATGCGTTTTGAATGGAGTGCCCTTATTTTACGCTTGGTAGCAGGTATTACTTTTGTCATTCACGGAATTGCTAAGTTCCAAATGGGTCTGGACAACGTAGCGGGCTTCTTTGGCAGCTTGGGGCTTCCTGCATTTATTGCTTATCTTGTAGCCTTTTTGGAGGTTGTTGGTGGTTTTGCCCTGATTCTCGGCTTGGGTACCCGTATTTTCGCAGGTGCATTGGCAGTAGTCATGGTAGGAGCGATTACTAAAGCAAAGCTGGCTGCCGGATTTATGGGTGGCGAAAGCGGCGCAGGGTACGAGCTGGAGCTGGCATTGCTGGCAATTCTTCTCTCCCTTGCTGTGAGTGGTAGCACGATGCTGGGACTGGATAAAGTTCTGTTTGGCAAAAGTTCCGTTGAATAATTACGGTCAAATATACAAGAAAGCCAGTGAGTAGGCGTAGACCGCCTATTCGCTGGCTTTCCTTTTTATCAATCTTCTATTTGAAACGAGTAGACACAAATAAACAAATAACTCCCAAAGCGGGTATAAGCAAAAAATACAAAGGAAATGCACGATCCAGTACCTCAATGCGCATGATTCCATAGACAATGATCAAATATAAACCCACAATCCTCCAAAACATTGCTCTTTTCCAAAATGGCATGATTATTTCCTCACATGATCCTATACTCTAAAGATGAAAGTATCATTTTCCCATTTCGCACGTCAAATCGGTATGCGCTCAACCTCGATGCACATCCAATAAAAATAGGAGGTATCTTGTTTATGCAGATCTGGGTTTTGGTCGTTCTCATGTTTGGTGGACTCATGGCAGTTGGCGTTATTTTTGATATCGTTCTGAAACGAAGCAAACGCAAGGTTCATATGGACCTAAAACACGAAAATCCAACTGACCATGTATATGATTCGAGGAATAAAGATGACCCTCTGCTTTAAGCTTGCCTCCCTTTTTTCGCGCAAAAAGAAAAGCACCACGCAGGTGCCGTTACTTTTCAATGACAATCCCGTTTAGCTTGAGATTGACTGGATTTGCGATCGTATCTCCAACGGGGCATGTCTTCTCCAAAAATGCAATGAATTCCTCTACCCGTTCTCTCGGAGCGTCTGTCTTGATGTGGAAGGTATATCGAATATCGGAATAGCCACGCCGAACATCCGACTTATTCATAAAGCCATCTGTATCGAGCTCGCCCTCTACTTCCACCCAAAAATCGTCAAGCTGGACATCAAACTTGCCCGCATAAGCTCTGGCAACAATCGATTGGCATGCTCCCAATGCGGAGAGGACGACTTCAACAGGGTTCATGGCGGTATCTGTTCCGCCCAAGCTTCTTGGTTCATCAATCGTCAGCTCAAAGTCTCTGGACCGGGCTTTCACAACCATCCCTTTTTGCAAATGTGCGGTGGCTCTAAAGGTTTCGACAGGCATTTTCTACACTCCCTTACATGAATTATCAGATTACAATATTATATCATATAATCCCAAGTTTTTAGGTATGAATAATCAGTTTTTTTATTTAAGCAATCTCGTTTCACTTATACTGGATAATATTAACCTCATAATACCCCCACTCCTTGTAAACCTTATCAATGGGTTAAAACGCAAAGGTAAGGAGACCCGTATGGACATTAAAACTTTACTAAACAGTGGGAGGATGTTAATGGGAATTTTATCTGGTAATCCTCAAAATGAACCTCTGCATTATGGCGAAGCCTTTGGAGTATGGAGCTATCTTTCTGTAACAAAAGGTTTACTGGCTGGTTATCAAACTTTGATTAACCATACCGGTGATAATGATTTGAAGAACTTTCTGGAAGACCTTACACAAAGCATGAAACAAGAAATACAACAAATTGATGAATTACTAAAAGTAAATGGCGTTGGCCTGCCTCCATCCCCACCCGACCGTCCGATCGCAAATCTTGAAAGCATTCCTGTAGGCGCCCGTTTTCAGGATCCAGAGATTGCTGCCGGTGTTTCAAGGGACATTGCGGCTGGTTTGGTTTCGTGCAGTCAACTAATTGGACAATCGATTCGAGAAGACATTGGAATGATCTTCGGCCAGTTCCATATTGCCAAAGCTCAATTAGGAGCTAGACTACTGCGTATTACAAAAGAAAAAGGTTGGTTAGTTCCTCCACCACTTCATTTGCAGTCTCCTGAGCTCGTACACGCGTAACATTCTCGATAAGCGCTACCAATCGGTAGTGCTTATCTGCATGGAGGTTATTATGGGGCATTCATATATACCAGTAACTTCACTTTCAAGCGGAATAGGGCAAGAGGTTCGACCAGATATTTACTGTCTCTGTATCCAGGTTGTTAACGTCTGTTTCATCGGGAATCCTGCACAACCGCATGATTGGTTCCTTATTGATGCTGGAATGCCAAAGTCGGCTGATGAGATTCTGTCTGCAGCTCGATCACGCTTTGGTAAAAATAGTCCCCCTAAGGCTATTCTCCTGACGCATGGACATTTTGACCATATTGGAGCTGTTATTGAACTGGCCCAGCACTGGGATGTTCCCGTTTTTGCCCATGAATTGGAGTTTCCTTATTTGACGGGTACCTCCAATTATCCAGAACCAGATTCCAGCGTAGAAGGCGGTCTGGTAGCAAAATTATCACCCCTATTTCCAAATGAGGCTATCAATGTAGGAGAGCATTTAAAAATGTTGCCTGCTGATGGTAGTATTCCAGATATTCCTGAATGGCGATGGATACATACGCCCGGACATTCACCTGGACACGTTTCCTTTTTTCGGAATGAGGATCGCTCGCTGATCGCCGGAGATGCCTTTATTACGGTTAAACAAGACTCCCTTTTTAAGGTTTTAACTCAAATACAGGAAATAAACGGACCACCTAGATACTTAACAACGGATTGGAATGCTGCAAGAGAATCCGTAAGAAAGCTCGAATCACTAAAACCGTGCATTGCTGTTACTGGTCATGGTCTCCCTATGTTTGGTGAACAGCTATCATCTGGATTGGAAAAATTGGCAAATGAATTTGACAGCATCGCAGTGCCCGATTACGGTCGTTTTGTCGAGACCCTTCACTCATAAGGGTCACAGTGCTGTAATGATAAAAAAAGCTACGAAATGATGCTTATTTCGGTAGCTTTTTTGTATCCGTGTATGTACGACATCCCAGATCCATTCGCTTATTGTTTTTGCTATTTTCAGCTTTGGTCGGTTCCACGAATTCATGCGAAGGGTTAACGGATTTTGCAGGAATTAATGCCAAGCAAACGATACATGACGCATTTTTGGGTTATTGCAGTAGTCAATAAAGGAAGAGCTAGAAATGCTGTTAGCTTCCAATATCCCGGCAGGAAGTAAATAAGTGATAGTGCTGCGAGCCCGAGAACGATCCGCAGTGTACGATCCCAGAAACCTACGTTTTTCATTGTTACGACCTCCATTAATTTCGTAGAAAACGCTTGAGGTCGATGATACCAGTATACCTATCAGTGCTTCCGTAACTTGATCACAGTACTATCCATTTTTCCTGAAAAAGCTGACGTCCGTTAATCCCGACGTCAGCTTCAGCTTGCTTCTATTCCTTTACCTATGCATTTGCCTTTTCATAAAACTCGTTTTCCTCGGTAGCCTTTTTTTCAACAATTCCCTGCTCCTCCGCCAGTTTTCCTGCCACCTTAGGTGCTACCCAACACATAGGCGCTAAAATGAGTGACACGGGAACAGCTGTGACTACAATAAACGATTGGAGAGCATCAATTCCCCCGTTTCCAATCGACAAAAGAATTGCGGCTACAACACCCATCATCAATGCCCAAAACATGCGCAGGCCGAGTGTTGGGTTATTGTTGCCCGTCACTGCCGCAGATATTGTGTACGCCATCGAATCGGAAGTCGTGATTACAAACAGGATCGTCAAAATCAAAAATGCAGGACCGATAATCGACGACAGTGGCAGGTACTTGGTAATGGAGATCATCGCCGCAGGTAGTCCGGCTTCACTCAAAGGACCCGCTATTAATCCTGGATTTTGTAATTCAAAGGATATTCCGGTTCCTCCAAGAACAGTAAACCAGAAGCAGGTTACAATCGGAGCAATGATCGCCACAGCCATAATAATTTCCTTGATTGTCCGTCCGCGAGAGATACAGCTGATAAAGATCGCCATCATCGGTCCATACCCTAGGAACCAGCCCCAGAAAAATATCGTCCATCCACCTAACCAAGTAGAGTCTCCGCGGAACGTACTCATGGGCATAAATTCCTGCAAATACGTACCAAAGGAAGATATGAAAGCGTTTACAATAAATTCCCCAGGTCCCAAAAATAAGATGAATGCCATGAGCACGATCGCTAATATGACATTAAAATTACTTAAAAATTCAATCCCTTTATGGAGTCCAGTAGCCGCTGAAATGGCTGATACCGCTACGACACTCATAATGATGTATAGCTGTGTCGTGAATGTATCGGGAATCCCCATGATCTCCTGCAACCCGTAGCTTGCCTGTAGACCCAAAAATCCAATCGGGCCAATGGTTCCCGCGACAACTGCCAGAATCGAGAAGGAATCGACTGCTGTTCCCAACCAGCTCTTGGTCATAATTTTTTCGCCAAAAATAGGATAAAGCAACGTTCGCGGTTTTAGAGGCATCCCTCTATGATAGTGTCCATACATAATCACGATTGTACTTAGCGTTCCAAGAATCGCCCATGCCAGGAAGCCCCAATGCATAAAAGACTGTGCCAATGCTGGATTTACTGCCTGCTGTGTACCTGATTCAATTCCTGCGAAAAGCGGTGGCAAGCTCGTAAAGTGATAAATGGGTTCTGCGGCGGCCCAAAATACGCCACCCCCTGCCAGCAAGGTCGTCATCGTCATTGCCAGCCACTTGAACGTGGTGAATTCAGGACGATCCAATTTCCCCAGCTTTACCTTTCCATACTTCGAGAATGCCAAGAATATCGCGATGAAAAAAGTAGCCAACAGGAGAACTTGCCAAAACGCGCCAAAATACTTAATCGACAAAGCGAACGAGGAATTAACAAACGCTGTAACTGCGTCCATACTGATAGCCGCAACGATGACAAAGATCAATAACAATCCACCGCTTATCCCAAAAACAGGCCAGTCCACTTGGAAATTCCTATTTTTCATCCTGCTCTCCTCCCGCTTCCATCTATTCGACTTCAACAACCATTTCGAGTTCAATTGCCGCGCCTCTTGGTAAAATGGCTCCGATCGATGTTCTCGCATGTGTTCCGATGGCCTCACCAAATACCGATACCATTAAATCAGAAGCACCGTTCATCACCTTGGCATGAGAGGTAAAATCCATCGTACAATTAATGAAAGCGAGTACCTTCACAAACTTTTTGACTCGTGAAAGATCACCGATTTCTTGCTTAATCGTCGCCAACGCCTGGAGAGCCGCTTCCTGTGCTGCTTCATATCCCTCTTCAATCGTGAATTCCTGCCCTAATTTGCCCACATAGCTATAGGAAAGATTTCCTGATAAAAACAAGAGATTTCCTGTTTGCACCGCGAGTTCATAGTTTCCACCCTTTTCTTTTTTCTCAGGCAATGTGATTCCTAATTCGATTAATCGTTGTTCCGGCTTCATCCTTTTCCCCCATCTCCTTCATTTACTCAAAAGATTCTGAGATAGAACGTGTTACCCGCAGCAGCACTGGTACAAATGCTTCCATGGTCTTTCGATTCCAGCGAAATACAGGACCAGATACGGATATCGCTCCGATTACGCGCTTATTTTGATCAAAAACCGGTGCGGACAACGCCCCTACATTTGGCGTTATCTCTTCCTCATTGGTGGAATATCCATCCTGAACGGTTTTCTCTAGCAATACTCTGATTGACTGTTGCTGTTCAACCGGCAGTGGAGACAAGACACGCTCTTGAATTTCTTCACTCATAAAAGCGAGAATGGCTCTCCCGCTTGCTCCCAGATACAGAGGGTGCTTTTTCCCAATGCCAACACTGCGTCGAATCTCTTGATTGCTCTCCACTTCCATCGTACAAACTCTGCTGCTCCCGCTCGGCACATAAAACCCGACTGTTTCTCTGATATCGTTGCGCAGGTTTATTAGCCATGGCTCAACCAGCGGAGCAAGGGGCATCTCGGTCATAATTTTATTGGCGTATTCGAGAAAAATGGTTCCCAATGAATAAAGCTTGGTGCGAGGGTCTTGAAAGACAAGACCCTCCAGCTTTAGGGTGGTCAGTAAACGATGCACGATAGTCGGTGATAACTCCAGACTGCGGCTAATGTCATTCAATCCTTGAGGACCTGGAACTGCATTTAAATAATTGATGATTTTGATAGCACGCAAGACAGTAGATGATGTTTCAGACTTCGGTTTCGTTTCCATTTTCCCAATCCCCCAACAAATCAAATCTATTTGCTAACTTTTCACGTAAATGGTTTTCCAGTGGCAATAAAAGTCGACTGCTTCTTTGCCGAGCTCTTTATTAATTCCAGTGCTGGAGCTTTTAAATCCGCCGAATGGTGCTTGATAGGACGTTCCTGTGGTTGTCATATTGATTTTCACTACACCCGCTTCGATTTCACGCGAGCATTTTGCCACCCGGCTTATATCTTTTGTGCAAACAGCGGAAGACAACCCATATTCTACATCATTTGCAATATCAATGGCATCATCTACAGAAGCTGCTTCCATTACGCAAAGCACAGGACCAAATACTTCTTCCTTTGCGATACTCATGTTTCTGTTTACATTGCCGATAACGGTTGGATTCACATAGTAACCGTGCTCGGTTTCCGGATTTTGTGGAACATCTCCCCCAGCCAAAATGATAGCTCCTTCAGCTATGGCACCTCGAATAGCCTCCAAGGTAGACTCTAGCTCCCCGGCATTGGCTTGTGGTCCAATATCCACGCCCTCAGTGAAAGGATTTCCAACTTTGATTTGCTTCGTTTTTTCTATTAATTTGTTCGTAAAGGACTGCAATACAGTGGATTGAACAATCACTCTGCTTGTAGCTGTACATGCCTGCCCCGTTTGTCCGAATGCCCCACGAACTGCCAGATCCACTGCTTCATCCAAATCGGCATCATCGAGTACAATCAACGGGTTTTTTCCTCCCATTTCAAGCAGTGCCGGTTTCATATCCTTGCTAGCCTCTGCATAAATGAGTCGACCTACATTAGTAGAGCCCGTAAAGGTTACGGCTTTAACTGCCGGGTGATGAATCATTCCTGATACGAGACGCCCTGGCCCAATCATCATGTTAACGACCCCGTTCGGCAAGCCGCACTCTTCGATGATTTCCAACAGTTTGGTTGCCACCACTGGTGTATCTGAAGATGGCTTAAAGGCAATCGTGTTGCCCGCGACTAGTGCAGGTGCGATTTTCCAGGCGGGGATGGATAATGGAAAATTCCATGGCGTAACGACCAGCACTACTCCAAGCGGCTCCGGAACTAACTGAATCTGGATATCCGGGCTATCTGAAGCAACCAATGTTCCATTCAAACGAGTCCCTTCTCCCGCGTAAAATCGGAAAATATTGACCGCATACGCCACTTCTTTTCTTGCATCTGCGATTGTTTTTCCCATTTCCCTGGAAATTACGTGTGCTAGCTCTTCTTGTTTCGCTTCCATTTTATCTGCTATTTTGAACAGGAACTGTCCTCTTTGTGGTGCAGGTACTAGCTTCCACGTCGGGAAAGCCTCTTGCGCTGCTTCTATTGCCGCCCTAGCGTCCGCTTCTGTTGATTGCGGAATTTGTGTAATCACTTCTCTTGTATCAGCCGGGTTGATATCCGGAATCGTGTTTGTTCCTTGCGGCGATACCCATTTGCCCTCAATAAAATTTTTCAAAGTTTCCATCCTGCGCTCCCCCTGCTCTATTAATTTGCTCCTTCTCCAGCTCCACGCTGACGCGATTGTTCCGTCGCCTCTACCAGTACACGACTCGCCACGATGTCTAGCTCTGCCCATATGGCTGGGTCTATTTTTCTTCCTTGTCTATTCGATTCATCCCAAACAGCTTGAATTTGTTCAGGGCGGATTACCTCGATGCTTTCCTTTTCTTCAAGACACGCCAATTGAGCAGCATAAGCGAAGTGAGCCGCATCTGCGCAAATGACTAAAAAGCTGTCCGACTGCTTTGGCTTTTGTGGATGCTCAGAATTTCGTTTCACCACGTAGGGCTGATTTAAGTCAGGTAGCATCATCGCCCAGGTTTGACTATCCTTTTCTATCCAATGAATCGCACAGCAGAGTCCGCGTTTTCCTGCCTTCGCTACATTTTGAATCAGGGCATTGGAGCCCCGCGAATTTTGGACGTTAGCGATTCCGATTCCCATCTCGACTGCTTTCGTATACGCCAAATCCAGGGCTATTCTGCCACTCAGTAGGCTGCTTTGACCTTGACCATCAATCGAGACCAGGCGTTCATCCTGAGAAAGAATACGGATTTTCGACAAATCAGAAGCTTGCAGTACACTCAATTCTTCCGCGAGCTGTTTGATTCCATATAATCCGGTAAATTCACCCCACGCTGCTATCTCGGCGCTTTCCTCCGCGCAACCGATGGGTAGCCCGCAGCCCTCCAGCACTTTTTTACAATGGGCGTACAGCTCAAGATAACTTACACGCATAGCTCTAGCTCCTTTTCAGCTTTAAACCCTTCGGTGAAGAATCGCTGCCAGTTGCCGCCCATCACCGCTTCTACCTCTGATTTGGCAAATCCGCGTAATAGCAAGGCTTCAGCAATACCAGGAAAGTCTTTCGGACCTTGGAACCATGCAGGCCACTGTGGCCAAGATGGATTCGAAGCCGAGCCTGCGCCATAGTCGACTTTATGCGTCCATCTGCCCATCCGCATCCATTTGAGGAAGTCCTCTCCCCAATTCAATGTTAAGTCCGTGCCCAGCGCTACTTTTTCTGCCCCCATGAAGTCCACTGTTTTGGCAACCATATCGCAAAACTCGTCCAAAGAGGTTTGTGCGCCATTCATCAGATACGGATACAAACATAGACCCAAGACGCCACCATTATTGCGAAGAGCCGTAAGCACTTCTTTTGATTTATTTCGTTTCGAAGGATAAATCCAATCTGGATTGGCATGCGTAATGGAGACTGGTCTTCTCGAATGTTCAATCGTATCCAATGTCGTACGATCTCCTACATGAGATAAATCGATAATGGTCCCCACGCGATTCATCTCCTCGACCACGAGGCGGCCAAATCGGGACAGCCCTGTGTCATTGTTCTCATAGCAGCTGCTTCCGATCATATTTTGGTTGTTGTATGTGAGCTGCATGATTTTTACCCCGAGTGTGGAAAAAACTTCGACGAGCGATAGATCATCCTCTAGTGGGGATGTATTCTGTGTACCAAGAATGAGTCCGACTTTTCCCAAAGATCGAGCCTTGGTTATATCCTCCCCAGTTCGTACCAGCATCACCAAATCTGAATTCTCATCTATAAAGCGATACCATTGCCCGATTTTGCTGAGCGTTTCTCTCGCTGTTTCCCATAAGGCTACACACACATGGACACAGGTAACCTGGCCTTTATGCAGCTCCAAAAGTAGCTCCCGATTCCAATTACTTAGTGTTAGTCCGTCGATAATGACCATTTTCTCTCCCGCAGTCATCTATATATCCTCCCATCGCGGAATGGCCGGAAAAATCCAGTCATCTTTAAAATCTGTACCGATTTCCTCTAGTAAAGGCGCTCCCTGGAACAAAGTGACCCGAACCCAGCGATTGGATTGTGGATCAAATCGTTCTGCTCCGAAAAATGCTAGCTTGCAGCGAAGCAGATGTACAGGCAGTAGACCTTTGGCGAGCAGGTTGCCGTGAATTTCTCCGTATTCAAAGCCTTGCAGCGATTGCATTCTGCGAATGATCCATTTGTGCTCGGGATAGCTCAACATAAACTCGGCTACTGTTTGATCATCTGCTGCTTTTTCCAATACCTGGTACAGTGCTTGCACACGTTCTGCAATATTCACGGGCATCTCATGCTCTTCGCCTGCCTCTTCTCCGCGAACACCCATCCGTGGTTCTTCCTTTTCCGCAGAACGATACCAAAAATAACTCCGCTCATCCGGATCGGTAAAGTCAAAGGAAAGCGACCAGCGATACTGCTCCGCTGCAATCTGCTTTAATTCACCGAGGCTCATTTGTGGCTTCACATCATACCGCTCCACAATCGAGGTATTTTCCTCAAATTCCGTCGCGATTTCTGGATAAAGCTCGATGATGAGTGTATTTAACAACTCCTGTGTCTCCATTCCTGTTTTGACGCGGGCAATTTCACAAAGGGTTACCCATGGCTGGGCAGGCACTTGCAGCTGCATGGTTCCCGCTTCTGCATACTCTGCCACTAGCGTTTGCAACAGCTGCAATTCCTCTGCCAGCTCACTTGGCTGAGCAAAGGCTTGTACATGAGCAATCGGATATTCATGGAAGTACGCGATGCTGCGATCAAAAAGGCTGAGCAATTTTTTCGAGTCGGCTCTAGTGCTCTCCGCGTGCTTGGCTTTATAGAGAGCTTCTTCCTTCATCTTGATCCATGTATGAATTAGCTGTGGATGTGAGATCAGATAAGGCACCATGCCTAGTCCAGTTGCATTTCCTACTCCCAGATAGCGCTTGATTTCAGCATGAAGCTGCACCGCATTCGGATTTTTTGCCTGAGCAATATGGTCTACAAGCTCAAAGCTGAACTGGCGGATCATATAGACAGCAAACATTTGCGCTCGAAAGGCTCCGTAAAATGCATGGTCCTTGCTCATTCGTTCATATGGGGCAATTCCGAATTTCCCATTGCCATAAACCGCTGTTGTGCGGATCAAATACCCTGTTTGAGCCAAAATCTTGGGATCTGGCTGCTTTCCTTGTGTGAGCTCGCCAATCATGTATTCAAATAACCGGGTACTGCGATTCGCCCGTGACCAAACCAAATCCATGCTATCTCCACGGCCAGCTTCTTGCTTTGGCAGGTCACTGCGCAGTCGAGCCATTTTTTCTGGTGTTAACGGACCCTCACACAAAGCAAAGGTGATATCCCACTTCTCAGAAATAACACGATCGCTTCTCTCCAGATCATGCAAGTACTGAGAAAAGACAACGAAGTAAAATGTTTGTTTAGGTGTAGTGATCGTATAACGAGCCTCTCCGTATCCATTTTCGTCCAAGTCAAACTGGACACGCTCGATGCTCCATTTCTCTTTCATCAGCTTGCGCAGCATACTGCGACTAAAGCTTAGACTCGTAATACGGGAAGCCCCTAATCTTTCCGGAGACATGATGTCACCCGCAGAACGGATTTCTGCTGCGCTTCCCTGTGCCTCTTGAGCTACATTCATAGTTGCACCTCCAGTTGCGGTCGTAACCTTTATAATTTCGATTATCGGAATTTGAATCCGTTTTATTTTTTCTGGCTACATATTAACCGCTTACAAATGATTCGTCAACAATATTCAGAAAGTAAAAACGGTATGGATTTATGCTTACTCGTTTCGTTATTTTTATCCTATCCGAACGCAAAAAAGACTTAGCCTATTTGCTAAGTCTTTGAATTACAGTATGAAATCCACGAGTCTCACCCCAAGCTAGGAGTGATCAACGGTTCTTTTTTCTTTCCATCTGTACCAGATAAAATTGATCAGAAACGCTACAGCTATATGAATATAAACCACAACATTTTCATTCTGCTCATTATAAAGAAATTGGAAAAACAAGACACCGGTTAGACATATAGTGGCTAGAAAAACAACGACTATTCGAGCGATTGTCCATACAAAGATGAGTAGTGGCTTCATATACTTCAACCTTTTTGCTAGAGATATGTTTTCATGCAGTACGTTTTGTTTAATCTCATAGATCATTCATAAGACCTATGACTTTTTTTGCTAGCTCCTGATCAATTGGGAAGCTTGCTTTATACTTTTCCATCAACGGCTTAATGTCAGTGAAAAATTGTCGTCCCGCCTTTGCTTGCTGATCCATAATGTCGATCACTTCAGAGTTATTTACTGGTACATCATTCACCACAGTATCATACATCATTCCAATTGATTTTGACGCTGTACTTACCAACGTAGCAAATTGTTCATGTGCTGCACGAAAATCCTCATGCGGTACGGCTATCATTTGAAAATCAATGAATATCTTTTGTGACCGCTCGTTAAAGTCTGTCATCTTCGTAATTGCTTCTTCATCACTCACTTCATCTGCACGTTCAAGCATTTCATTGAACTCTAAACCTAACTGCATTTGCCTGTTGAGAATACCTGCGAGTTTATCCATGTAATCTTGTACCTTAACCACATCTTGCGAGCTTACGCAGCCCGTTATAGCCAAAGAGAGGATAATCACAAACAGCGATATACTTTTTTTAAGATTCACAATGTAATCCTCCTGATAATCAATTCGCAAGTCACAATTATTCAATATTTATATGATATAGGAAAGATTACCATTTTAACAGCCGTATACTTCTTCATGCACCCTTTGTACTTTTCAAAAGGTAACCGTTGGTCGTAACAGCATCTATAAAAACAAAAAAAGCCTTGATGCATCAAGGCTTTTTCAACGATGGCGTCCCCGAGAGGATTCGAACCTCCGACCTACAGTTTAGGAAACTGACGCTCTATCCTGCTGAGCTACGGGGACATTGTTTTCTATATCCTCCATTATAAAAACAATCCAGCCATTTGGCAAATGAAGGACTAGGGTACATTAGCCCCTAGTCCTCGTTTTTGATCGATTGATATTTAGTTATGTGCGAACTGTTCTTCTTCAGTTGAGCCAGTCAGTGCGGTCGTGGAGGATTTTCCACCTGAAATAACTTGTGCTACCTCGTCAAAATAACCGGTTCCTACCTCGCGCTGGTGGCGAGTAGCGGTGTAGCCATGTACCTCGCTACCAAATTCAGCTTGCTGCAATTCGGAGTAGGCAGCCATTCCGCGATCACGGTAGCCGCGGGCCAGCTCGAACATGCTGTAGTTGAGGGAATGGAAACCTGCGAGCGTAACAAATTGGAATTTGTAGCCCATTTCGCCCAGCTCCTCCTGGAAGCGAGCAATCGATTTTTCATCGAGCTTCTTCTTCCAGTTGAAGGATGGCGAGCAGTTGTAAGCCAACAGTTTACCTGGGAATTGCTCATGAATAGCCTCTGCAAACCGACGTGCTTCCTCCATGTTAGGCTCAGACGTTTCGCACCAGATCAGGTCTGCGTACGGTGCATATGCGAGACCGCGTGCGATCGCTGCATCCAGTCCACCCTTCAGGCGGAAGAAGCCTTCTGCTGTACGCTCCCCAGTGAGGAACGGTTTATCCTGCTCATCGATGTCGCTCGTGATCAGGAAAGCACCATTCGCATCGGTACGCGCCACGATGATTGTTGGAACTCCCATCACATCCGCAGCAAAACGAGCGGAGACCAGGTTGCGAACAGCTGCCTGGGTAGGAATCAGTACTTTTCCACCCATATGGCCGCATTTTTTCTCAGATGCCAGCTGATCTTCAAAGTGAACGCCTGCTGCGCCAGCTTCAATCATGCCTTTCATTAGCTCGAATACGTTCAGTGGTCCACCAAAGCCAGCTTCGGCGTCAGCCACGATAGGCGCGAACCAGTGCGTATCTGTACCACCCTCAGATTGGTCAATCTGATCTGCACGTTGAAAAGCTTGGTTAATACGTTTGACCACCTGTGGAACGCTGTTTGCTGGATAGAGGCTTTGATCGGGATACATTTGACCAGATAGGTTCGCATCCGCTGCGACTTGCCAGCCACTCAAATAAATGGCCTTTAAACCTGCTTTTACTTGCTGAATCGCCTGATTCCCGGTCAAAGCACCTAACGCTTTAATATGGTGCTCGGTATGCAACAGGTTCCACAAGCGCTCTGCACCCAGGCGAGCCAATGTATGTTCGATCTGAACCGATCCACGCAGACGTACAACATCCTCTGCGGTATAAGTACGGGTAATTCCTTTAAAGCGCTCGCCTTGCCAGATTTGTTCTAATTGTTGAATCGCTTCCTGCTTGTTTTGTTTAGTCATTTTCGTTTCCCCCATCCTATTTTTATTTTATAGATAGCGATAGCCCGGTACGGTCAAGAAATCCTCAAACTCATCTTCTGTAACCAGTTGCAAGAAAAGCTCTCCCGCTGCTTGGAGCTTGCTTGTTTCATACCGCTCCTGACCCATCGCTTGTTTCAACACCTGCAATTCCTCACTTAACCACTGCTTCACCAAGGCCTCGGTTATTTTGCGTCCATCCTGCAAAACACCATGGCGATGACGAATCCACTGCCACACCTGAGCACGGGAAATTTCTGCGGTAGCAGCATCCTCCATCAGGTTATGGATTGGAACAGCCCCCATCCCGCGCATCCATGCTTCGATATATTGCAAGCCTACGCTGATGTTGGTGCGTACGCCTTCTTCTGTAATGACACCTTCAGGCACTGCCAGCAAATCCTTGGCTTCTACCTGTACGTCTTCGCGTTTGTACCAGATTTGGTTAGGCTCGCGCATCAAACGATTGAATACTTCCATCGCGACAGGTACCAAGCCAGGGTGAGCTACCCAGGTGCCGTCATGTCCGTCATAGGCTTCACGTTCTTTGTCAGCACGTACTTTGGCGATAGCTTCCTCGTTTTTCACCGGGTCATTTTTGACAGGAATCTGGGCAGCCATCCCGCCGATGCATGGTGCTTGGCGTTTGTGACATGTCTTTACCGCCAGCGTTGTATATGCCCGCATGAACGGAACTGTCATCGTCACCTGTGCTCGATCAGGAGTGATGACATCAGTCAGATTCCGAAGCTTTTTGATGTAGCTGAAAATATAATCCCAGCGACCACAATTAAGTCCAGCACTATGCTCACGCAGCTCATACAAAATCTCATCCATTTCAAATGCAGCCAAAATGGTTTCGATTAGTACAGTTGCCCGAATCGTACCACGCGGGATATTTAATTCATCCTGTGCGAAAAGGAATACGTCATTCCATAGCCGTGCTTCCAGATGACTCTCCAGCTTTGGCAGATAAAAATACGGAGCTGTCTGGTTCGCGATGAGCGCCTGCACATTGTGATAAAAATAGAGACCAAAGTCTACCAGGCTTCCGGAAATCGGCTTCTGGTCGAGAAGAATGTGCTTTTCATCGAGATGCCAGCCGCGCGGACGAACAACAAGAACGGCTGTCTTGTCATTGAGCGCGTACTTTTTCCCTTCAGGGCTGGTAAAGGAAATATTGCGTCTTACCGCATCCTTCATATTGATCTGCCCCTGAATGGTGTTATCCCACGTAGGCGAGTTTGCATCCTCAAAGTCTGCCATGAAAAGGCGTGCACCTGAGTTCAGCGCATTGATTACCATTTTGCGATCACCAGAAGGACCAGTAATCTCTACACGTCTGTCTCGCAAGTCGATCGGTAGGGGAGCAACTGTCCAATCCCCATTGCGGATCTCTGCTGTTTCCTGTAAAAAATCTGGCAGCTGACCCGCATCAATTTGCAGCTGTCGTTCCTGACGCTTCGCGAGCAATTCCTGTCTCTTGTCACCGAATCTTTGCTCCAGCTTAATTATGAATTGAATCGCTTCCGGTGTAAGTATTTCACTGTATCCGGAGCGCATTTCGCCAGCGATGTGTATCTCCAGCGGATGTGAATTAGTTGGCATGGTAGTCAAAGCAGCTCATCCTCCCTGAGCACGGACGTATTATTATGGTACAGATGTTAAAACGATAATTTATTATAGTACAGCGGAGGCAAAAAAAATGGTCTTACTCTTGATACCCGCTGCCACTGCAATGGCTGCAGCTGACATGTCCATCCCCCAAGCAAGTATGGCAAGCCGACCCGTTGTCATCGTGACCAACGCCTCCACATCTTGGGCAATTTTGTTCGCCGTTTCCTTCACACCGGTAGCAGTCCATTTTCCATTCCCTCCATGTCTGTATTAAAACAATATTCTTAAGATTCGTTTTTATTATATAACAGCCATTGATACAGCGCAACACAATTTTAAAAAAATTCGCTCTGTATTAGAACACAAAAAAACAACCCTTGTTCCTTAAGAAGGAGCAAGAGCTGTCTATACATTCTTTGATTATTGTTTTCGAGCGATTCTTTCCACTCCACCCAGGTATGGACGAAGTACTTCTGGAATCACAATAGTTCCATCAGCTTCTTGGTAGTTCTCCAAAATAGCTGCCACTGTACGGCCAATCGCCAGGCCCGATCCGTTTAGCGTATGAACAAATTCCGGCTTCGATTTCGTATCACGACGGAAACGGATATTGGCACGACGCGCCTGGAAATCCTCGAAATTCGAGCACGACGAAATTTCCCGATACGTATTGTTGCTTGGAATCCAAACTTCCAGATCAAATTTCTTCGCAGCAGTGAACCCGAGGTCACCTGTACACATGCTTAGTACACGGTACGGCAAACCGAGGAGTTGAAGCACCTTCTCTGCGTTTTTCACCAGTTTATCCAGCTCATCATACGATTCTTCTGGTTTCACAAATTTCACCAGCTCAACCTTGTTGAATTGGTGCTGACGGATTAACCCACGAGTGTCACGGCCTGCAGACCCCGCTTCCGAACGGAAACACGCACTGTATGCAGCATAGTAGCGTGGCAAATCTGCTGCATCCATAATTTCGTCACGATGCATATTCGTAACAGGAACCTCTGCCGTTGGAATCAGGAAATAGTCTGGTCCTTCCAGTTTAAAAGCATCCTCTTCGAATTTTGGCAGTTGGCCCGTACCTGTCATGCTCGTACGGTTCACGATATACGGAGGGATAACTTCCTCGTAGCCATGTTCGTTCGCATGCAAATCCATCATGAAGTTCATGAGTGCACGCTCAAGACGCGCGCCCATTCCTTTATAAAATACAAAGCGGCTTCCAGTTACTTTCGAAGCTGCTTCAAAATCGAGAATTCCCGCCTGGCTAGCCAAATCCCAGTGGGGCTTTGTCTCGAAATCAAAGTTACGAGGCTCTCCCCACGTCCAGGCTACCACGTTATCGTCTTCCGATGTACCGACTGGTGTGCTCTCATGCGGGAGGTTAGGCAGGCTCAGCAAAATGTATTCCTGCTGCTCATCCAGTTGGCGAAGCTCCTCGTCGAGAGCCTTGATTCGCTCGTTAACCTCTTTCATTTCAGCGATCAGGTGGTCTGCGTTTTCTTTGTTGCGCTTCATCACTGCTACCTGTTCAGATACAGTGTTGCGTTTATTTTTCAGAGCATCTGCTTCCTGAATAACCTGACGTCTTTTTTCATCTACTTCTGCAAATTGATCCAGTGCAGAAATATCTTCGTTGCGGTGCTCTAAACGACGTCTTACTTCCTCCAGATCTTGGCGTAACACTTTTACGTCCAACATAGGTAAATCCCTCCGAATCTCTAGTAATAACAACAAAAAACACCCGTCCCCTGGTAAGGGACGAGTGTTGTATACCCGCGTTGCCACCCTCGTTGATACATGCACATCAAATCTTTGTGCATCTATCCACTCTTCCGCCATAACGGGACGGGACCGGACAAAGTTATCTCCTTTGTCACTCCGAGATGGATTCCTCCGCACACCGGATCGGTTTGCACCTACCACCGACTCTCTAGGCCAGGCTCTTGCGAAGTACTTGTTCTCATCAGCGTATTGTCTACCTATATGATTACTTCTATTGTTAACTGTACTACAGGTTCTATACTTGTGTAAAGGGCAGCTACCCATAATCTTCCTAAAGGAAAAAATCGACATCTCATCGATGCCGATCCTCTCCTTGCTGCTTCCTTATTGTTAACTTCGGTACTCCTTCACCATATCGAGGAAAAACTTATGAAGTCTCGTATCTTCCGTCAATTCAGGGTGAAAGGCTGCCGCAAGATAATGACCGTTTCTCGCTACTACGATCTTGTCTTCATACTTTGCCAAAACCTGACCACTTTCTCCTACCTCCATAATATACGGGGCACGGATGAAAACGGCAGGATAATCAGCTGCAACTCCCGCAATCGGCATGTGGGCTTCAAAGCTTTCTTTTTGGCGTCCAAAAGCATTCCGTTCGACTTTTATATCCATCAGCCCAAGGTGGTAATCGTCTTGACCATTGATCCGGTTCGCCAGAAGAATAGCTCCTGCACATGTTCCGAAGATCGGCTTTTTCTCTTCGCCAAATTGACGAATGGCTTCCATGAAACCGTACTTGTGCATTAGCTTACTAATCGTAGTGCTTTCACCGCCTGGGATTACCAAGCCGTCCAGGTCATCTAATTCTTCTACTTTTTTAACGGAAACCGCTACAGCTCCTGCCTCTTCCAGCATTCGCAGGTGTTCTGCTACAGCTCCTTGCAGAGCGAGGACACCGATTTTCATGTGGTTCACCTTACCAGCCGCGCTCTTGCATGCGATCTGCTTCGCGGATTTTGGAGATTTCGAGACCTGGCATTGCCGTACCCAAGCCTTTGGATACACGTGCAATCAGTTCGTAATCGGTATAGTGAGTAGTAGCTTCAACGATTGCCCGAGCAAATTTCTCTGGATTTTCCGATTTGAAAATACCGGAGCCTACAAACACGCCATCCGAACCCAGCTGCATCATCAGGGCAGCATCCGCAGGTGTTGCCACACCGCCAGCTGCGAAGTTAACTACGGGCAGCTTGCCTGTTTTATGAACTTCTTCCAGAAGCTCGTAAGGAGCACCCAGATTTTTTGCTTCTGCCATCAACTCATCGTAGGACATTGCCTGTACCTTACGGATTTGGCTCATCATGGTGCGCATATGACGAACTGCCTCTACAATGTTGCCTGTACCTGGCTCTCCTTTTGTACGGATCATGGATGCACCTTCGCCGATACGGCGCAGTGCCTCTCCCAGATCACGGGCGCCACATACAAACGGTACAGTGAACTCTTTTTTATTGATATGGTACAAATCGTCTGCTGGGGTTAAAACTTCGCTCTCATCGAGGTAGTCCACACCAAGAGACTCCAGAACACGCGCTTCTACAAAGTGACCAATACGAGCTTTTGCCATAACAGGGATGGAAACTGCTTTTAATACGTCTTCCACAATACCCAGATCAGCCATACGCGCTACTCCACCTGCTGCACGAATGTCAGAAGGGACACGCTCAAGTGCCATTACTGCAACAGCACCTGCCGCTTCAGCAATTTTCGCTTGCTCTGCATTCACGACGTCCATAATGACGCCGCCTTTTTGCATTTCAGCCATACCTTTTTTTACGCGAGACGTTCCTACTTGTACCATGAGATTTCCCCCTACCTCGTTGAAGTCGGAACCGGAACTGTTATGTGGTGTTATGGTTCCTTGTTACCGACATTGTAAACCAAAGAGAAGGGGGAAAACAACAGTTATTTATTTTCCTGTTCCACTACTGAACAGATTGCTGAAAAATTGGATGATGCTGCGGAAGAACAAACGAATCCAGCTGGCCTCTTCAACTTCCTGACTTGCTACTACATCTACTCCAGCTTTAGCCGCGTCCTCAGGCTGCAGGAATTCTGCATCCTTCCCGCCTTCTTCCTTGAGCACGAGTTTACCGATGACTTGTCCTTGCTTGATTGGCGCACTCAAGTCTTGGAAGGTCACGCTTGGCGTAAACTTTACGTCGCTGCCGATTTTTGTCAGCATGTTTACTTCACTGCCTGTAACGGCTGGAACGCTCAGCTCCACACCATTTTTTACAGCAGCTGTTTCAAATCCCTTGATTGGTGCATTTTTGTCCATTTGCTTTGTCATTTTGAAATTGCTGAAACCATAATCGAACAATTTTCTCGTCTCAGAAAAACGTTGAGTATCGCTTTCGGTATTCATGACTACACTGATCAGGCGCATATTGCCACGAACTGCTGTACCGGTAAAGCAATAGCCTGCTGCTTTCGTATAACCTGTTTTCAATCCATCTACGCCCTCGTAGTAGCTGATCAAACCTGGCAGCATCCAGTTGTAGCTTTTCTTGCTCCACTCTTTTGGAGTACCTGTGCGGAATGTAAAGCTTGGTTTTTTGGAGACTTCCAATGCTTCCGGAAAGTCGCGGATCAGAGCTCGTGCCAGAATAGCAGAATCGCGCGCAGACATGAGGTTTTCTAATTGATCGGTCTTAACAGAGTATGGTCCTAGCTCATTAGCTGGCAAACCTGTGGACGTGACAAACGAGGTGTTTTTCATTCCGAAGTCTGCTGCCTTTTTGTTCATCATCTGAACAAAGTTGGCTTCGCTTCCTGCTACCTTTTCTGCAAGAAGCACCGTAGCATCATTGGCTGAAACGACTGCCATAGCTTCGTACAATTGTTTAACTGTAAACGATTCCCCTTTATTCAGGTAGACCCCGGATGCATCCGAAATCTTTGCAATGTAGAATGCATAATCACTTACCGCTACGACATCATCCCAGCTAATTTTCTTTTGTTTGACGGCTTCCTGCACCAGATATTCAGACATCATCTTACTCATGCTGGCAGGAGGTAGTGCTACGTCAGGGTTATTGCTATAAATCACCTTACCAGTAGATGCCTCCACAAGAATGGCAGATTTCGCTACAAGCTGCAAATTGGCTGCAGGTGCGGTTTCTGCATTGGCTACAGTGCCTCCCATTGCTGTCGTAAACACAGCGACAGAAAGGAACAGACCTGTCAATCTCTGTGTCCATGTCTTTCGTTTCATGTATTCTCTCACTCTCCCATTTCTGTCGAATTTGTCTTAGTGAAACGTGCACACCGCTTTAAGTTTACCATAGGTAGCAGGCCCTCTTGAAGCTTGTTTCCTCCCATTTCCATGTGTAAAACCCTAGTAAAAAACCCCTTTCTACTTAATTGAAAGGGGTTTTTTGGGACTATATGACTAATCGCTTTTTTAGGAAATGGAGTAGTTTGGAGATTCCTTGGTAATTTGTACATCATGTGGATGACTTTCACGCAAGCCTGCCCCTGTAATGCGAACGAACTGAGAGTTGTTAATCAGATCCTCAATCGTTTTTGCTCCGCAATATCCCATGCCAGCACGCAAGCCACCGATCAGCTGGTACGTAACATCTGCCAATGGGCCTTTGTACGGTACCCGGCCCTCAATTCCTTCTGGAACCAGCTTTTGCTCGTTTTCCTGAAAATAACGGTCTTTGCTTCCTGCTTTCATTGCACCAATGGAGCCCATGCCACGATAAACTTTAAAACGTCGGCCCTGGAAGATTTCAAACTCGCCCGGGCTCTCTTCGGTTCCCGCGAACAAGCTACCGATCATGATGGCAGAAGCGCCTGCGCCTACAGCTTTTGGCAAATCCCCTGAGTATTTAATGCCGCCATCGGCAATAATTGGAATATTGTACTCGCGAGCTACTTGTGCACAATCGTGGATAGCCGTAATTTGTGGAACTCCAATCCCTGCCACAACACGTGTCGTACAAATTGACCCTGGGCCAATTCCTACTTTTACTACAGATGCCCCTGCTTCGATTAAATCACGGGTAGCTTGTCCGGTTGCAACGTTTCCAGCTACGATCGTCAGCGTCGGATACAGCCTTCTAATTTCTTTTACAGTATCAAGAACACCTTTGGAGTGGCCATGTGCAGTATCAATGACAAGCACATCAACGCCTGCCTGTACAAGTGCTGCTGCACGGTCATACGTATCGGCAGAGACACCTATAGCTGCACCACACAATAGACGTCCCTGTGGGTCTTTAGCCGCATTTGGATACTGAATCGCTTTTTCAATGTCCTTGATGGTAATGAGTCCGCGCAAAATGTTTTGCTCGTCTACCAGAGGAAGCTTTTCGATTTTATGCTTCTGCAGAATGGCTTCTGCCTGATGGAGTGTCGTACCGACAGGAGCAGTCACCAAATTTTCTTTGGTCATTACTTCTTTGATTGGGGTAGAAAAGTCGTGTACAAAGCGAAGATCACGGTTAGTAAGAATCCCGATCAAATGCTTTTCCTCGTCTACGATTGGAACACCAGAGATTCGGTATTTCCCCATGAGAGCATCTGCGTCTTCTACTGTATGGTCTTGTGACAGCGAAAATGGATTTGTGATGACACCGCTCTCTGAACGTTTTACACGGTCTACTTCGCCTGCTTGCTGCTCAATGGTCATGTTTTTATGGACTATTCCAATACCACCCTGACGAGCCATAGCAATCGCAAGTGCAGATTCCGTCACTGTGTCCATACCCGCACTAATCAGTGGAATATTTAGGACAACCGTCTCGCTTAATTTCGTTCTAAGGTCAACATCCCTAGGCAAAACCTCAGATCTTGCTGGAATGAGCAACACGTCATCAAACGTCAAACCCTCTTTTATAAATTTGTCTTCCCGCACAGTAGCAAGCTCCTCTCGGCAAATAGTTTAAGACAGTTTAACAAACGGCATAATTTACTGTCAAGGAATGCGTAAAATGTTCGGTTATGAAGTGAATTTTACAGATAAGTCAAAAAAATAGCAGATGATAATAGATAGAAAACGAAAATTGATAAAGGTGGTTGCTATGGATAAGGCTTGGACATCACTTCGTTTTTTGGAGACAGAGCCAACAGCTCGCAAATATTTGGCCGCCTGCTATCACGGCATGGGATTGGAGCATTCTGATCGACTGGCCTTTCAACAAAGCTCCCGGTTTCTTTATTTGTGGAAGCAGGCACGACAATTTTATCAAACAGCAACGGATGCCGATCTTTCCATCCAGCCGTTGCTGCTGTTTTATGGTTGTTCACACCTATTAAAAGGAATGCTTTTAACCCGTGACCCCACCTATCCGCAAAATAGCCGCGTCTTGCAGCATGGTGTAACGACGAGAAAGCTAAAACGCAGTGCCTACTTATTAACTGAAGATGAGATTCGCCCACAAAAGGAAGGCCTTTTTGCCCATCTCTCTCAAGTCTTCTCTCTTAGTCCACTCCAGGAACGTTATTTTGCCCATGACTTATTTGCCTCCATACCGGGTGTAAGTCATGCTTATGCTTTAACGACTAGTAAGGAGCAGTTTTGGGTTCGCATGGAGATGACCAGGCTGGCTCCTCCGAGAGAACTAGAGGCGATGCATAACGGAACTTGGATAACTGTTTGTTTTCCAGAAGGAAAAGACGGCCCCTTATCCTATTCGACAGAAACCTTCATGCAATATATCCGTCGACTTACTCCTCCTGCCTGTAAGTTAGATCATGTGCGATGGAGGGAAGGAACCATCAAGGAAATGTTACTTCCCCAGTTTGCCCTTTCTCAATTGGAACAACACCCTCTATTTCGGGTTCAGGAACAAACACTCTTTTTTTGGAATGGTCCTTCGACCTCTCCTCCTCTACCCGAGTGGGCTAGCCACTTTCTGCTCCTGTACCTTCTAAGTATGCTATGTCGCTATGAAACAGAATGGTGGGGAGAATTGACTCTCTCTCATGGCTTTGCCGAACGTTTTTTGGTTGAGCTTTTTCTTGAGCATCATGCTTCTACATTTCCCACGGTTATTATGAAACAGATCCAGCAAAATAACCGTTTGATCTTACCTACTCAATAATGAAATGGACATAAACAACAAAAAAACCTTCTAGCCTCTACTGGCTGGAAGGTTTACTTTCGTTCCTTCAAAACTGGATCTGCATGATTGCTAAGAGTGTGGATAAGTCCTCGACCGATTAGTATTCGTCAGCTCCACGTGTTGCCACGCTTCCACACCGAACCTATCAACCTCATCGTCTATGAGGGGTCTTACCAGCTTGCGCTGTGGGAAGTCTCATC
>NZ_JAWRXI010000249.1:0-262 GCF_046535075.1 Brevibacillus sp. SIMBA_040 | reverse complement strand
ATGCAAAAGTCAGAAAAGAAAAATTAATTATAGATTCTTTAGTATAAAAAATTGATCTTGAAAATTCTGTTACGAAATATAGGCAACTTTCAAATCCAAATTGTTTTTTATACTCAGACAAGCTATTAGGTACAAATTCAAATACATCCTTGTACAAAGGATAGTCACGATCAATATCTACTCTTGTTCCTGCAAAAATAGCCAAGATAATAATAATGAAAGACGTTTTTTTCCTTCTATCAATTGGTAATATGCCTAAAAC
>NZ_JAWRXI010000248.1:0-262 GCF_046535075.1 Brevibacillus sp. SIMBA_040 | reverse complement strand
GATAAGTATAGAAGACGATGGCGACTTACTCGAGGAGGGTGAAATCCCGTTCTCGATAGAGAGTCGCATTGTACGTGAGCTTGGCGAGCGACTGGTTAAAAGGCCTGAGGTTGCGCTTCTTGAATTGATTAAAAATGCCCACGATGCCGATGCCGCCACGTGCACCGTTGATTACGACTATCCAACATCAATAACAATTTCCGATGATGGTCACGGCATGACCTTTGAGCAGTTTGCTCATGGTTGGATGCGCATTGGTACA
>NZ_JAWRXI010000247.1:0-262 GCF_046535075.1 Brevibacillus sp. SIMBA_040 | reverse complement strand
CTTTCGATCAACGTCTGCTTGTACTTTTCCAGATCCGTATTTTCGGGAGCAGGCACATAAGGAGTGATATCAGTATCCATAAAATCACGGGTCAGTTTTACAATCGCCCGATCCTGCATCGCTTCATCTACTTTACGGTATCCTTTTAAAAATGACGGATAAGAAAGCAGGGTATGAGAAGCATTCAGAAGACTTAGTTTCATGTTTTCAAAAGCTGTTACATCCTGGGTAAACGCTACGCCAACCTTTTCTAATGCAGGCC
>NZ_JAWRXI010000246.1:0-262 GCF_046535075.1 Brevibacillus sp. SIMBA_040 | reverse complement strand
ACCCAATCGTCATTAGCTGGTCTAGGGATGAATTGTGTTGGAAATGCTGTTCTTTCAACTGCAGTTAATATAAATATCGCTGACAGTAAATCAATATTTACTGGCGGTGTATCTACCAGAACATATGTAACTCAGGCAGGAATGAGTGCCTTTGGAGGATTGGCAGTAAACAAAATAAATAGTTCTTCCCTTTTTAAAAGTGCAGTTGTAGGAACTTATATGCGTACTACATCAAGCTTAGGACAAACAGCAGGAACAGCAG
>NZ_JAWRXI010000245.1:0-262 GCF_046535075.1 Brevibacillus sp. SIMBA_040 | reverse complement strand
AATTGCGAATTAGAATATGCTTATTCCTTTTTGGAATAAGCGGCCTACGTCGAGCGGGCGGGCGGGCCGAACGTTCGGACGGAGGCATCCAGCGAATTTTCTGCAAAGCGGGGGCCGAGGACAAGCGGGTCGAATAGACCATACCAACGGGAGATCATTACATGTCGGAGACCACCACACGACGCGCGACGCTCAAGACGATCGGCGTCACGGCGGGCGCGGCATTGCTTGGGGGGATCAGCCACCCGCGCGCGGCGCGTCC
>NZ_JAWRXI010000066.1:0-413 GCF_046535075.1 Brevibacillus sp. SIMBA_040 | reverse complement strand
CCTGTGTCTGATAATCAGTCAGGTAGTCGCGGAAGCTACGGGCAGGATCAATAACCACATCACCACGCTGAATATCGCGCAGGAAAATCTCGGCAGTTCTTTGCTCGCCTTGCGAGAGGGAAGCAAACGAGCGTTGCAGCTCGCTCAATGTTGCTTCTCGAGCTTCAGCATCGCCACCTTGCAAAACTTTCAGATATTTTGCAAAACGCGAGTTCATATAATCCGTGTCAATCTTGCCGGTATCGATTTCCGAGATGTGGCTGTCTATCTCAAACGGAATCGAATCGCCACCTCCGCCACTACCGTTGCTAGCAAGCTCTTTGTAACGCTGCAGCAGCGTGAAATACTGTTGCTGAGTCATATCCAGAGTCACCTCTAGCGTTCGATCCTCGGACTTGTACTCGGTTCTCTCC
>NZ_JAWRXI010000244.1:0-262 GCF_046535075.1 Brevibacillus sp. SIMBA_040 | reverse complement strand
CCCTACATAAAAATCTTCCTCAGTACCATTTACAATCGTTGCACCAGTACGAATACTTCCTAAAGCCCAATTGGCACCACCTGATGTAGGCCCACTATTGGTAAATCCTAGTAAAGAATAATTACCTGTAGCCAAGGGAGAAGTATTTCTTAATGCTAAAAATGCATATTGATTAGTAGAATTGGCAGCATCAATAATATTATATCTGTTAGAACTTGCCACACCAGAAATCACATGTAATTTTGTTTCAGGAGTCGTGGTA
>NZ_JAWRXI010000243.1:0-262 GCF_046535075.1 Brevibacillus sp. SIMBA_040 | reverse complement strand
CGTGCATACAACGTGTTCTATGCGCCCATTGCGCCTTCGTCGGTGCCGGATACCGGCGTCGTGAATATCGGCGCGCTACCCGGCAACGCGGCGGCGAACGTGCCGACCGCGAACAATCCGCTACCGGTCGCTTTCGCGACCTTGCTCGGCGGCGAAAGCTCGTCGTACCGGATCGTGTCCGGCGCCGATGTGTCGAGCGCGAACCCGCTCGCGTTGCAGCCGGCTTCGACGTCCACGAACGCAGCGGCGGCTTCCGCCAACC
>NZ_JAWRXI010000242.1:0-262 GCF_046535075.1 Brevibacillus sp. SIMBA_040 | reverse complement strand
GCGGGTGTTTCACGGAGTGGATATTATAATTATTTCTCGGTCAAGTCTCAGGAACAAAGAAAGCAAAAAGACGAAAAAGATGAAATTGTGAAAGAAATCATCTTAAAAGCCTTCCTCGTGGACAAATAGGCTTTCTGACCTTTATCGTACGTTAAATAGTTTGATACAACTCGGTGTTCCTGTGTATGGGTCAACTAATGAGATCTTAGCTTACCATGTGTCAGACCGTATCACGATGGACTTAGCCACAGATACCCTTCTC
>NZ_JAWRXI010000241.1:0-263 GCF_046535075.1 Brevibacillus sp. SIMBA_040 | reverse complement strand
CCATAGGGAGGATTGGGAGCTGCAAAAGCTACAGGATAGCCGTTTGTTTTACTGCAAGCCATTAGCCTTCCTTCGAGCCTCAGCTTACTGTAATTATTGATCATTAAAGGGGTGCTTTGTGCAAAAGAAAACACGCCACAGAATAAAAGGGCTGATACTATTAGTTTTTTCATATTAATAAATTTGTAAATAAGAGTAATCCACATTTCCTGTGGTAATATTGAACCATTCTACATCGCCATATGGAGTCGAAATATTGGAGC
>NZ_JAWRXI010000240.1:0-263 GCF_046535075.1 Brevibacillus sp. SIMBA_040 | reverse complement strand
CTCCCAATACTTGAAAATAAATCAATAAAAACACAATAATTGATAAATCTGTAACATAAAGGTATATACTACATATGAATTTACATACTACTAAATAGCTATCTGATTGATTACTAAAATGCTGTTTTTACTTTTTTCAATAAAAATTGCAGTCATTTTTAATAGAAACGTTTTTCTATTTTTTTCTTTCGCTGTAGATTAGACTGATAAATTTTTGTATTATTAATAATGCGCCATCAAATAAACTTTTTTTAATACCCCAA
>NZ_JAWRXI010000239.1:0-263 GCF_046535075.1 Brevibacillus sp. SIMBA_040 | reverse complement strand
CAATGAGTTTGGAAAATAATATAAAGTCGTACGAAAATGGAACTATGACACCAAGTTTATATTCCTATTGGTATCCTGACGAAGACAGATTTGATTATAAATAAATTTTAATTATCAATCTCAAAAAATGTTTTACTAACTTAGAGTATATAAAAGTCACAAAATTTTTTAACTAAACCAAATTCTATTATTATGAAAAATTTAAAAATTCTGTCAAGAAAAGAACTGAAAGCAATTGAAGGAGCGGCATCTATTTCAAAATG
>NZ_JAWRXI010000238.1:0-263 GCF_046535075.1 Brevibacillus sp. SIMBA_040 | reverse complement strand
AAAGACCGCAACACTTGAAAAAAGAAGTTCATGGAGGCGCTTCGAAAATTTATGAGAAAGAAAGCGCGAAATACCGGCGAAAAGAATCGAAATCAAGAGCGAGAAAGAAACCTCGCGAAAGCGGAGAAACGACGCGCCCTAGAAAAAGAACGCTCAGATGCGCAGCGTAAAAAAACAGCGGAGCTTCTTCGTAGCGGAAAATTAAAGGTAAATAAAAAAAAGCCAGGAAAGGGAGTCTTTAGCATATTTTCCTCGCTGCATAA
>NZ_JAWRXI010000237.1:0-263 GCF_046535075.1 Brevibacillus sp. SIMBA_040 | reverse complement strand
CGTGGCTTCTAGCGTGTTAGCTGCCGTATTGCTGTCATTAGGAGTGCGTGTCATAAGACGATTTCTGCTCTGTCGCGGCCATTTTTTTTAGCTTTGTAGAGCAGTTTATCTGCCCGGGTAAACCACTGATCCGCGTTTTCAAGATCATCATCCCAACTCGCAACACCAGCACTAATACTCAATGCTTCATTTAAAATTTCATGACTTTGTATTTTAAAGTTATGTTGGATTCTTGTTATTATCTTTACGGCCTGATTTTGAGA
>NZ_JAWRXI010000236.1:0-263 GCF_046535075.1 Brevibacillus sp. SIMBA_040 | reverse complement strand
CATTCACCTTATTTGATGTCCTGTTCTCGTAGAAAGACACATAATTATTAGATAATATGGAGGTTTCCTGTTTGTTAAGAGTTCCTGAAAAGGAATACCCTGAGAATTGCAGCAATGCCGCATCAGTACTATTATAAACAATAACACCTGACAGATCACTGTTTTTATCCAGTTCATATTTTTTCTCTATGGCCGATATGTCTATCGGAAAGGATAATTGACCAAGGTCAAAATTATTGGTCTGGCAAAACATCAGCAGAGGA
>NZ_JAWRXI010000017.1:0-129671 GCF_046535075.1 Brevibacillus sp. SIMBA_040 | reverse complement strand
CGGGAAGTAGCTCAGCTTGGTAGAGTACTTGGCTTGGGACCAAGGGGTCGCAGGTTCGAATCCTGTCTTCCCGACCAGTTTTAATCCTTCACTTGTTGCCTTTTTTTGAGTTTCTTTGCGGGTGTAGTTCAATGGTAGAACTCCAGCCTTCCAAGCTGGTCGCGTGGGTTCGATTCCCATCACCCGCTCCATAATTAAACGTTAGGCGAGTGACCACTATGGTCGCTCGTTTTTTTATGCTCACGAAAATAACCTCCAGGAAGGGCTCGGCAACCCTTTTTGGAGGTTATTTATGCAAATTCCTGTCGAGTTGAGTCATATCCCTTTTCGAGGCTACAATAAAAGCGTAGAAGCAAGAAAGAGCGAAGGGAAGTGCGGCACTTATTATGAACAAAAACATTAGTATTGTGGGCGTACCAATGGATCTTGGGGCGGATCGTCGCGGCGTTGATATGGGGCCAAGCGCGATTCGCTATGCTGGCGTAGTAGCTCGTTTAGAAAAAATGGGATTGAATATTGAAGATCGTGGAGACATTTTTGTAACACGTCCTCATCATTTTACAGAAACCGAAAATCATAAATATCTGGATGAAGTAGTCGAAGCCAATGAGAAGCTGGCTGAAGTTGTAAGCGACATCATGCAAGGGGGACGTTTTCCTCTCGTACTGGGCGGAGACCACAGTATTGCTCTCGGTACAGTTGCTGGCGTAGCCAAGCACGTGAAAAATCTGGGGCTCATCTGGTTTGACGCTCATGGAGATTTGAATACAGGTACCACTTCTCCGTCAGGTAATATCCACGGAATGCCACTTGCAGCGAGCCTGGGATATGGTAATGAGCGTCTAACGAACATCGGTGGTTACACACAAAAAGTAAAGCCTGAAAACGTAGTAGTGATCGGTGCACGCGATTTGGATGCAGGCGAACGTGAATTGATTAAACGTATCGGAATGAAAGTATTTACAATGCACGAAATCGACAAGCTAGGCATGGCACGTGTCATGGATGAAGCGATTGCTCATGTATCCAAAAATACCGATGGAGTACATTTGAGTCTTGATCTCGATGGTCTTGATCCACATGATGCTCCAGGCGTAGGTACACCGGTAATCGGGGGCATTTCGTACCGTGAAGGTCATGTATCCCTGGAAATGCTCGCAGATGCAGACATTCTCTGTTCAGCTGAGTTTGTAGAAGTAAATCCGATCCTCGATCGCGAAAACATGACAGCTCGTGTAGCAGTTGCACTCATGAGCTCTGTATTTGGGGATAAACTCCTATAAGGAACAATACTTTTGCGAAACAAAAAGAGAGGCATAAAAAGGCCTCTCTTTTTTACGTTTGCGCATCTTTACATTGGTGGGAGAAAGCAGTACATTCTAAGGATGGAGATGCAGTTTGTTCAATAGATGGTCAAGCTGTACACTTAGTTCCACTAGTTCTGGGGTAATGGACCGCTGTTCCTTGTACTGATCGTTCAGTTTTTTTCGTAACTGTTCAATCTGGAGGAGAACATCCTTTTTTGACATTGCGCTCTCTCCTTTACAGCGTCATGATAAAAAGAGCAGCCATCACTAATATATTGAGGAAACAAGTGTTCATATTCCTCTAATTCCCAACAAATTATCTTCACAAACGCATTTTGATACGAAACCATTTGCAGTATCATCCGTATATAGGATTACGGTATTGTGGGGAGGATCGCATGGATTTTGTAGAGAAACGGTTAACTCAGCGTGCAAAGCGTGGAGACCGCGAAGCTTTTGCCGAGTTAATCGAGATTTATAAAGACAAGATATTCCAGCTAGCGTATCGCATGGTGGGAAATCGCCAGGATGCAGAAGATATCGCGCAAGAGACTTTTCTGCGTGTCTATGCGAATTTGCATTCATATGATGACAGCTACAAGTTCTCCACCTGGATATACCGGATTGCGACCAATTTATGTATCGACCGTGGCCGAAAGAAACGACCCGACTTTTCATTGGATGAAGAAACCGAACCAGGTCAAGGCATGGACTGGTATTCGCGTTTATCCTCTAGCGAACGAACGCCAGAGGAAAAAGTCGTGACCCAGGAACTGCAGGAGACAGTACAGGATGCTCTGTCCCATCTGCAGCCCAAGTATCGCTCGATTATGATCTTACGCTATATTGAAGATCTATCGTTACAAGAAATCAGCGATATCGTGAAGCTGCCCATTACAACTATCAAGACTCGAATTCATCGCGGGCGAGAAGCTTTACGTAGCAAGTTGCGATTGATGTGAGAAAGGAGAAATCACGATGGAATGCCGGGATATGATTTGCCTTATCCATGAATATCTGGATGGGGACACTGATGAACTTGCCAATCAGCATTTGCAAACACATATGAAGACCTGTGTGAGCTGCCGCCAACATATGCATGAGTTGCAGCGGGCCATCGCTTTTGTACAAAGTGCTTCACATATTCATGTTTCTTCTGATTTTACGGCACGCGTTCTTGCGCAATTGCCTGCTCCGACAAAGAAAAATCTGTTTTCGAGCTGGTTGCGGAACCATCCGTTCCTAACAGCCGCAGCGGTCTTTTTCTTTTTGATGACCGGCAGTTTATGCGCCAACTGGTTTGACCGGGATGACATTTTGCAGGTATCCTCATCCAATATGGATAAGCTAAAAATAGATCGTGAGCGTAATGTCGTGGTAGTCCCAGCTGGAATCAGCATTGATGGGGATTTGGTCGTGCGAAACGGCAACGTTGAAGTCCAAGGTGAGGTACATGGTAATGTAGTCGCTATAGAGGGGAAAGTATTTGTGGCATCTACGGCGCAGGTCGTTGGAAATACCGAATCTATTGAAGCCATCTTCGATTGGATTTGGTATGAGGTGAAAAATATTGGAAATGACTTGCTTCCAGCTTTGCCATAGGAGAAAATAGAGAGTACAGCTATCGACAGCACGGCAGTGGAGCCGTGCTTTTTCCACAGGAGATAGACTGATTTATTGCGATGGAGCGAGATATGGGGGCTTCGTTATGATATCCATGGACTATGGCGACCTATTACGGTATGGAACGGATATTTTACTCGTTACATACGTGATTTATAAAATAATCATGCTTATTCGTGGTACGCGCGCAGTACAATTGCTAAAGGGAATCATGGTGATCGTAATCACATGGCTCCTTAGCAAATACTTCCAGCTTAAAACCTTGCACTGGCTGATGTCACAAGCCTTTACCTTCGGGGTATTGGCTGTCGTCATCATTTTTCAGCCTGAATTGCGTCGTGCCTTGGAGCAATTGGGACGCGGCAAGCTTTTTTCCCGTTCCAGCAGTATTCAGGATGACGATGTAGTAAACCGTCTTGTCCAGGAGGTATGTAAATCCGTTACATACATGGCCAAGCGCCGCATCGGGGCTCTGATCGTTATCGAACGAGAAACAGGCCTTAATGACTACGTTGAGACGGGGATCGCCATCAATGGACGCGTGAGCTCGGAGCTATTGATCAATATTTTCATTCCGAACACGCCACTACATGATGGTGCGGTCATCATGCGCAAGGATGTGATCCTGGCAGCCGCCTGTTATTTGCCATTGTCCGAAAACAACTCCATCTCCAAGGAACTGGGGACTCGCCACCGTGCTGCGATTGGTGTGAGTGAGGTTTCTGATGGCATTTCGATTATCGTTTCGGAGGAGACGGGACAGGTGTCTTTTGCCACGCATGGCTCGATGAATCGCAATCTGACGGAGGCGCAATTGGCAGAGATGCTGACGGAACAGCTCCAGCCTTTGTCAAAGAGCAAATCCATGGGAAGTCGTTGGCAATGGAGGCGAAAACATGGATAAGTGGTTGAACAGTCATTGGTTTGCACGTGCAGTAGCGCTTCTTCTGGCTGTCATGATGTGGATGGTTGTCAATCTGGAAACGGAACAGACAACCCTCCCGGAAGCAGCAAGTCAACCGGTTTTGATTGATAGTGTCAATTTGCATGTCAAATACGATACGGATCGCTTCCAGGTAGTAAAGCAGCAGCGAACCGTGAAGGTAGCATTGGAGAGCAATAACCCTTTTTACAAGCATAATTTATTCCCGGCGGATTCCTATGAAGTGTATGTTGACGCTACCAATTTAGGCAAAGGAACACACCGGGTACCCGTGCAGTATAAAGGATTTCCAGATGAGGTAAAGGTCGGAATTATCCCGAACATCGTGGAAATCACGCTGGAAGAGAAAAAGACTGTGGAGCGGGAAGTCGCCGTAGAAATGCTGGGACAGGTGGCACCTGGCTACACAGCCGGTGAGCCGATTGTAAAGCCATTCCGTGCTCTGGTACGGGTTCCTGAAAGTCAGGTGGACAAGGTCGCTGCAGTAAAGGCTTCAGTCGATCTCGAAGGGGCTACATCAGCAATCAAGACTACAGTACCACTCAAAGTGGTGGACAAGTCGGGGAATGTGATACAAGGAGCCGATGTGGTGCCACTCACCGTGGAAGTGAACATCCCAGTAACAAGTCCGTTCGTCAAAGTGCCGATCAAATTAAACTTGACGAATGAAATGCCAAATGGCTATAGTTTGGCTAGTGTGGATATGAATGTGGATGAAGTGACTGTGTTCGGACCAAAGGAAGTGATTGACGCTTTGAAAGCGACCACTTACCCCGGACCAGAGATTGATCTTAGTAACATTACATCAGATCGCCTATTAGAGCTAAAGATACCGATAATGGATAACATCGTGAAGGTTGAGCCGGAGTATTTAAAGGTATCGCTCAAGGTTGTTCCATCGACAGTCAAGCGTTTGGAAAAGATCCCGATCCGTATAAGCGGGCTCTCAGAGGACATGCAGGCCAAAGTGCTATCTACCGATGGTCAAGAAATGTCTACAATCGATTTTGACGTCATAGGCGCTGAGCAGGTACTCGGCAATTTGAGACAGGAAGACTTGCAGGTAGTTGCAGATGTGAGCAACATGCCAGCGGGTGTTTATGAAGTAGCTTTAAACTACATTTTTAATCAGTCTGATTACATCATGACCTCAGCAAGCGCACCGAAGAAGGTCACAATTGAAATCACGAACAAGCAAAGGTAGACATAAGCTGTTGTGTGCACAAGGAAGGAAATGAGGGACAAACATGGGGAAGTATTTCGGAACAGATGGTGTACGTGGAGTGGCAAATACGCAGCTGACACCCGAGATGGCATTTAAAATCGGACGCGTTGGCGGCTACGTTCTCACCAGACACAAGCAAGAAGGGAAACCAAAAGTAGTCATCGGCCGCGACACGCGTATTTCTGGTCAAATGCTGGAAAGTGCTCTTTTGGCCGGCTTGCTATCGGTTGGAGCAGAAGTGGTCAGGTTGGGTGTTATCTCCACCTCAGGTGTTGCGTATCTTACACGCGCACTCGGTGCAGATGCGGGTGTCATGATCTCGGCCTCCCACAATCCGTTTCCGGATAACGGAATCAAGTTCTTCGGCAGCAACGGTTTTAAACTGTCCGACGAAGTGGAAGCAGAAGTGGAACAATACTTAGACGCGGCAGAAGACACATTGCCTAGACCGACAGGCGAACTTATTGGTACGGTTCTGGAATTTTTGGAGGGAGGACAAAAGTATCTTTCCCACTTGAAAAGTACAGTTTCTGAACGATTTGACGGCTTGAAGGTCGTGCTTGATTGCGCGAATGGGGCAGTTTCTTCGCTAGCGGCTCGTCTGTTTGCTGATGTGGATGCAGAAGTGATTACGATTGGGGCTAACCCAAATGGCGTCAACATCAACGAACAGTGTGGCTCTACCCATCCTGAACGTTTGCAGGAAGAGGTACTGAAGCATAAAGCAGACTTGGGTCTTTCCTTTGATGGGGATGCGGATCGCTGTATCGCGGTAGATGAGAATGGGGAAATCATCGATGGCGATTACATCATGGCGATTTGTGCACGTGCGCTCAAGGCAAAAGGGAAGCTGAACAATAACACCATCGTAACGACTGTAATGGCCAATATGGGCTTTTTTAAAGGGATGGAGGAATGCTCCATCAATACAACGAAAACGGCTGTAGGGGATCGCTATGTGGTCGAGGAGATGCTGCGTGGCGGCTACAACCTCGGCGGTGAGCAATCCGGCCACATCGTTTTCCTCGATTACAACACGACAGGAGACGGCCTGTTGACTGGCCTGCAGCTCTTGAACATCATCAAGGAGTCGGGCAAGCCTTTGTCTGAGCTGAAACAAGTGATGGTCAAGTATCCGCAGCTGCTGATCAACGTACGCGTTGAGGACAAGTCTAAGCTCAATGGAAACGAGGCAATCGAGCAAGCGATTCGCGATGTGGAGGAAGAGCTGGCCGGAAATGGACGTGTACTCGTACGTCCATCCGGAACAGAGCCAATCGTTCGTGTCATGGCAGAAGGTCCAGACGCTTCTCAATTGGAAGGTCTGGTTCACCGGATCGTGGATGTAGTGAAACAAGAACTCGTGTAAAAAATAATGGAGAGGGAGTGGTGCGATACCACTCCCTTTTGCATACAAGTAAATGACGAAGAATATTGTCGCTTACAGAGATCTGTGGTACAGTGTTCATGTGCATATGCACAATCGTAATCGAGTACAGAGGGGGAGATGAGTAGAGCAGCATAGTCGAGGAAGATTATCTGTAAGAACTGTTGACAAGCGCCAGCACTGTGGCTGCCCGACATGGAGCCCAGTGGACGAGGTGGGGGTTTATCGAAGAATTCGGCGGATACCTCCCGGCAGCAGTATCACTGCCGCAGAGCATACGGACAAAACATCAGGGTGACCTGATAGACAAAAACGTGTGTGTGATACGCAAGATAGCCACGGATGAAATAACAAGAACGAATAATAAATAGATAAAACGTGGAATGGCGGGGGCACACCCCCGTACCATTGGCATTGGGTTGTGTCCCCCGTCATATGGAAGGGGACCATTCAATTATGTGCGGAATCGTTGGATATATTGGAGCTAAACAAGCGCAAGATGTCGTTATCGGAGGACTTCGCAAGCTGGAGTATCGCGGATATGACTCAGCCGGGCTCGCTGTTGTGAACGAGAGAGGATTGGAGCTGGATAAAGCACAGGGACGTCTAGCTGTGCTGGAAGAGCGTCTGGAGTCGCATCCATTGACCGGGAATATGGGGATTGGGCATACGCGTTGGGCAACGCACGGAAAGCCGTCTGATGAGAACTCCCACCCTCACACGGATGCAAAATCATCATTTGCTGTTGTTCACAACGGAATCATCGAGAACTTCCTGCCGCTCAAAGAGGAGCTTTTGGCGAAAGGCTATACGTTTACCTCTGAGACGGATACAGAAGTCATCGCTCACTTGCTTGCTGACATGTACGATGGAGATATCGTCTCGACAGCACGCAGAGCTGTACAGCGCATGCGTGGTGCTTATGCACTTGGAATCATGACCGAGCATGAGCCAGATAAGCTCGTAGCCATCCGTTTGGCTAGCCCGCTGGTTGTTGGGGTAGGTAATGGCGAGAGCTTTATCGGTTCTGACATTCCGGCCATTTTGGAGCATACGCGTGACGTGTACATTTTGAACGAAGGCGAAATGGCTGTGCTGACTCGAGACGGTGTGGAACTGATGCACGCAGAGACCGGGGAAAAAATTGAGCGTGAGCTGTTCCATGTCGAGTGGGATCTGGTACAAGCGGAGAAGGGCGGATACGATTCTTTCATGCTCAAAGAAATTCATGAACAGCCGCAAGCCGTTCGTGATACGATGGGTGCTCGCATTGATTCAGAACAAAAGCGCGTGATTTTGCCTGAGCTGAAAATGAGCGATGCCGAGCTGGCGATGTACGATCGCATTTACATTGTGGCATGCGGTACTTCTATGCACGCAGGTCTCGTAGGTAAGGACGTCATCGAAAAATGGACCCGTGTACCGGTTGAAGTCGCAGTCGCTTCCGAGTTCCGTTATCGCGACCCGATCTACACGGACAAGACGCTGATGATCGTGATCAGCCAATCCGGTGAAACAGCCGATACGCTGGCTGCGCTGCGCGAGGCGAAAAAGAGCAACGTGAAAGTCATGGCTATCACCAACGTGGTAGGTAGCTCCGTAGCTCGTGAGTCGGACGAAGTGATTTTCACCTGGGCAGGTCCAGAGGTAGCAGTAGCCTCTACCAAAGCGTACACCTCACAAGTTGTAGCCCTCTATCTGTTCAGCCTGTACTTGGCACAGGTAAAAGGCACAATGACAGCGGCTGAGGTTGCTGAGGTTGTAGATCATCTCGAGGAGATCCCGGCAAAAATCGCTTCTATGCTAGAGGATGCAGACCAGGTTCGTCATTTTGCAGAGAGCACAAAAGGGGTAAGCAGCCTGTTCTTCATCGGCCGCAGCCTCGACTATGCGGTATCGCTGGAAGGCTCTCTGAAGCTGAAGGAAATCTCCTACATCCACTCCGAGGCGTATCCGGCTGGTGAGCTGAAGCACGGTACTCTTGCGCTGATTGAAGATAACGTACCTGTAGTCGCTCTGGCAACACAACCAGATATCTACGAAAAAATGGTGAGCAACATCGTAGAAGTCAAAGCGCGTGGCGCACACGTGCTCGGCTTTGCTACAGAAGGCAACTACGATCTGATCAAGAGTGTGGATGAGGTTATTTACATGCCGACTACACTCCCGATGCTCACACCGATTCTGACCGTCATTCCATTGCAATTGCTTGCTTACTACGCGTCTGTCGCTCGTGACCTGGATGTGGATAAACCACGGAATTTGGCTAAGAGCGTTACGGTGGAGTAAGGTGGTAAGAGTAAGTGTTTCGAGTTGTTCGATGAAAATAATGTTTTAGACTCACAAAATAAAGTATTAGACTGTGAAAATAATGTTGTAGACTGAGAAAATAATGTATTAGACTGAGCGAATGGGTTATTATGGTAGTAACAGCTCTACTATTACGTCAACAGATCCTACAGCATAGACTTACATCATGACTCCATTTTGGGGCTGCCTTCGGGTAGCTCCTTTTTATTTTTGGAAATGAGTTAGGAGTGAGCAAATGGCCAAGCGCAAACGGCAAATCACCGGTGCCAAGATTGAAAAGTATATTAAAGAAGGTAGGGGTCAAGGTATCGGTAAAGACTATCTGCCTTGGTTGGAGATACAAGATGTTCCATCTGATGGAAGAGCAACTCGCGGTAAAGGATGGACAACCAATCGACGGCATGAATTTATGTCGGACCTCGAAAGAGATTACTTCTACATCCTTGATTTTTCTGATGAGGTCACTGATATACGGGAACAGTATCCTCTTCTTCCACTTGAGGAAACAATGATAATTGCAGAGGAAATCGGTGTGAAGCATCCCATGATTCGACATACGGGAGAGCCGGTCGTGATGACTACAGATTTTCTAATTACTGTAGGAAACAAAGATGTGGCTAGAACAGTTAAACCCGCCGCAGAGTTGGAAGATAAACGTACGATTGAGAAGTTTGAGATCGAGCGGAGATACTGGGAAAGCCGCCATGTCGATTGGGGGATTATTACCGATCTGGACATCCCTGATTATTTTGTACGTAATATCGAGTGGGTCCACAAGGAGTTTCACAATGAAGACGTTCCGGACTTTGGCCCCTTTGTCATTAATCAACTCCAAAGCATGTTGGCAAAACATTTGGTAGACGGCGAAACGATTGCTCGTTCGTGCTTGGTGTGTGACGAGCAACTTGGTTTGGAAGTCGGAATGTCATTAGCGCTATTCAGGCATTTTATTGCGAGGAAGATTTGGACTGTAAACATGAATGAACGAATTGTACCAACGTTAAAAGCGAAGGACTTTCAGATTAACGAGTCTTTTCGTTCCGTTCAAGCCAAAGGAGGTTAAAGCTTGGTGGCGATGATATTTGAAAATATGGTTTTAGAGTGGTATTCAGAGGAATCTGATTCTCGCTATATAGAGAGAATTTTATGGTTGTCACCAAACAGAGAGCTTGTTTTCAGTATTGAGATGGATAATGAAAAAGCGCTCCCGATCATGAAAACCTATACGGAATGTATGGCAGGACTAGATGCAAAATTATGCAAACAAATAGATTGGATTAACGATAGTGTCCCTTTGACAGAAGATACCCTTGAGGAAGAACACGTCCAATTGCGGGAAAAAGCTTGGGAAGCAATCAAGGATATTGTAATGGCAGAACCGGATTGTTTTGATAGTAAGTTGCGTGGAGTCCTGGTTCGAGAAGCACAGTCAAAAACTGGACTTCATAAAAGCACGATTTATCGTTATATACGTCGGTATTGGCAAGGAGGGAAGATAAAGAACGCACTCCTCCCCTTCTATAATAACTGTGGTAAACCGGGCGCTGATCGAGGAACGAGTGAGAAGAAACGTGGACGACCACGTAAATTAGAAAATGAGCCTGTCGGTATCAATATAGATGAGGATGTAAGACAGTTATTCCGTTCAGGCATTCGATTATTTTATAACTCAAAAGACAAGGCACCATTAACACGTGTATATCAAAAAACACTGGAGAAGTTCTTTGTAACGGGATACAGGCAGGATGGCCAGGCGATGATCCCTATCCTCCCTCCTGATGACAAACTGCCTACGTTCGGACAATTTCGTTACTGGGCATCGAAAGAAATGGATTTGGAAGAAAGTCTGATTAAGCGATTGGGCAAGAAAAAATTCGAGACAAGCTTCCGTCCCATTCTAGGAAGCTCAACTCAAGAATCGTTTGGTCCTGGCTCTCGATTTCAAATTGATGCAACGATCGCGGATGTTTTTCTAGTGAGTGAATACCGACGAGACTGGGTCATTGGGAGACCAGTCATCTACATCGTTGTGGATGTGTTTAGTAGGTACATTGCAGGGATATATATCGGTTTGGAAGGTCCAAGCTGGATTGGGGCTATGATGGCCCTTGCGAATACTACTGCGGATAAGGTGGAGTATTGCGCGCAGTATGGCATTGACATAGACCCAGAGGACTGGATATGCAGTCACTTACCTCAAAAACTAACAGCTGACCGCGGAGAATTGGAAGGCAAAAAACCGACCCATCTAATTGATGTTCTAGGTGTAGATGTAGAGAACGCTTCCCCATATAGAGCCGATTGGAAAGGAATTGTAGAACAGCAATTTCGGCTCCTCAACGTGCGTTCTGTAAGGTTTGTTCCCGGTGCAATTACAGAACGGCAACGCGAGCGTGGTCAACGAGATTATCGGCTGGATGCCAAGCTTACTTTACGCGAGTTTACCCAAATTATTATTCGGAATGTCCTCTATCATAACAACCAGCATCATATGCAGTGGTATGACCGTAATGAATTCATGATCGCTGATGAGGTGTTACCCATCCCTCGAGATTTGTGGTTGTGGGGAATCATTAATCGGAACGGACGGTTAAAAAAGCAGCCTGAGAATATCGTAAAACTAAATCTCATGTACCATGGTGAAGCGACAGTGACAGCTGCGGGAATTCAATTCAAAGGGATGCACTACGGTTGTGATTTGGCTCTTCGTGAGCAGTGGTTTATCAAAGCAAGAGCAGGAAAAACCTGGCGTGTGAAGGTTTGCTATGATCCTCGGACAACCAATGAGATTTATTTGTGGCTGGAAGAAGGGCGTGGATATGAGACGTGTACACTTCTTGATCGAGAAGAACGCTACCGTGATAAACGCTTTGAGGAAGTCGAGGATCTCCTGGAAATTGAAAAATATCAAGGACGAATACAAGAAGTAAGTAATCTCAGAGCGAAGATTGAACTAGATGCCCATACAAAAGCCATTGTAGATGAAGCCTCAAGAAAGACGGATGAGGCTATTGAGAATAGCTCCGAAAGTAAAACTCAGCGATTAAAAAATACACGATCACGCAGATCAAATGAAAAAGAACTCAATCGACCACGAGAGGCATTTCGACTTTCCGAGACGGTGCAAGATCAAACACATACAGAAACCAACTCTAATGTAATACAGCTACATCAAGCTCCGATCCCAGATAATCCAAAGAATGAGTACATTCCAGCAGCAGATAAGTTATCGAAAATAAAAGCATTCATGCTTGAAGATGGTGAAGAAGATGAGTGATTTTGATTTTCCGATATTTCATATTAGCCGTGGTGTGTTTATGGAAGCAGAATATCAAGATCCGCTGTTAGAGGATTATCAGAACAATCCTTTGCTTGAGGCACTCCCACCCATTTGGGATGAAAAAACGGTTGTTCAAAAGCTTGCATCGAAACCATTATATAAGTCCTCGGAACGAAACTTGCCGGTACACCTACGGTTGCATTGCGTTCAACGAATATCGCGGGACTTCTTCCAGCCCTTGTCGAAGCATCTCGAATTAGAGCAAAGCCTCTCACGCCTTATTCGTGACGGATATGTGGGGCGAAACCCAATGACCCCAAATTACGCATTCAGAGCACGAAAAGATGCATATGAACTGATCACGAAGGGGATGACAAATGGTTACCCAGTAAACACGCCTACTTCAGCTGGATTTGCACTTGTAGGAATATCAGGTATTGGCAAATCCAGCACTTTACTTCGTATTTTGCAAATGTACCCACAGGTAATCATTCATCGGAAATACAAAGGCCAGGATGTTCCTGCACCATATCAAGTTGTGTGGTTGAAAATTGACTGCCCACATGATGGCTCCATCCGTGGGCTCTGTTTAAACTTTTTGTTGGCGATGGATCGTTTGGTTGGCTCCAAATACTTCAAAAAAAATGCTACCAAATCGCCTGATGAACTGCTGCCGATTATGGCGCAAGCTGCAGCAGTTCATTGCCTTGGGGTTCTTGTTATTGATGAAATTCAGAACTTAGAAGAAGCAAAAGATGATCGGGCCTCCCAAATGCTAAATTTCCTCGTGCAATTAGTCAATACTATCGGTTTGCCTGTCGTGACTGTTGGTACATATAAAGCATTGCCTGTACTGAACGGAGAATTTCGCAACGCCCGCCGAGCAAGTGGTCAAGGTGATGCGACTTGGCACCATCTTAAAAAAGACGAGGAATGGGATTGGTTACTGCAGGGGCTTTGGAAATATCAATGGACGAACAATAAAGTTGAACTGGATTAGACATTCATAGACGTCATGTTTGAGGAATCTCAGGGGATTACGGATGTTGCTGTAAAGCTGTTCATGTTGACCCAATGGAGAGCCCTAGATAAAGAAATGAACCAGATTACGACGGAATTGATTCGATCAGTTGCGAAGGACCGGTTAACATTGATTCGTCCTGCGCTGGAAGCATTAAGGTCTGGCAAAAAGAAAGAAATTGAGAAGTTTGGGGACATTTATTCAAGTGTATCTATAGACGATTACTTATCCAGAATTGAAGCGGAACAAAAACAAGCGGAACGACTGGTGATTATCCGGAATGAACTTGGGTATGATCTGTTGGAGCAAACCTCGAATGAAATTAGTGCTTGGTTAGTCGGTGCTGGGGTGGAAAAGACGCTTGCGGATCGCTGCGCCAAAGAAGTAGCACAGCTCTATATGAATGAGTTTGATACGGTGGATCTCCATCAGGAAGCTCTTAAACTTGCTCTTAAAAAACAAACAGCTACAGAAAAAGCCAATCCCATTCCTAAGTCGAGGAGAACAGGATCGAAACCCCCCGGAGCTACAGAGCCTAATGATTTGCGATTAGTCGTTGCCCAAGGGAAGAAGAAAAAAATCCCTGCTTATGAGGCATTAAAAATTGCCACGTATGTAAAGAACCCATTGGAGTTCTCAGGATAGGAGGTGAAACATGTTATCAGCTTTCCCCAGACCATATCCAGATGAGTTGCTATACAGCGTACTCACTCGTTATCATGTTCGAACCAGCAATTCCAGCCCAAGATGGACATTAAAAGAATTGTTCGAAACGGATAAGGTAATTCCTACGATTGACTTACCTAGTCATTTAGAACGCTTCTCGCAGATAGTCTCTCATTTGGGAATTTCATCAGATGACTGGATCGATCATCATACACTTTACCCTCTGTATGCTCCCTTCTTGCCTGAGTATCGAGCCGTACGATTAAGAAAACTAATGAAGGAGGGTGATGGTTCCGGAATTCATGCGTACGTCGGAATAACAGCAAGCTTGGTGGCAAGAAGAGATAAATTGCTCTACTGTCCTTCGTGCTATACCGAGGATATACAACAGCATGGAGAGCCATATTGGCACCGGATTCACCAAGTGCCAGGGGTATTCTATTGTCCTTTCCATAAAGTTGCACTTCATAAGATTATAGAACCAGTTGCTGATCGACATGGATTAACGATTTTGCCCATCGCTAAAAGCATGTTCACTTCTACTCCTATCATTGAATCCACTTCAGTAGAAGTGGCTGAGAAGCTGTGTGAACTGACTAATGACATTTGTTCATTGATACAGATGAAGGTCTTTTCCTCTCTCTATCAGTCCAAGCAAATACTACTTCCTCAGCTGCATAGGCGGGGATATGTGACTGCCTCATCAAGAATTCGACAACAATTACTAGCCAAGCACTTTAAAGACTTTCATGGAGACGAACTATTAGAGATACTAGACAGTGCTTTTTTGGAAAACCATGAATCATCGTGGCTTACGTTTTCTACTCGTAAAGAGCGGAGATCGATACATCCGATTCGACAGTTACTACTTATAAGGTTTCTTTACGGCTCTTTCCAATCTTTTGTTTCTCAGCCGGACAAAATATACTCTCCTTTTGGGAATGCTCTATGGCCATGTTTAAACAAAGCTGCTGATCATTTTAGGGAGCGTATTGTCCAGGAATGCCAAATAACGAGATGTTCAGTTACAGGGCGTCCAGTTGGAACATTCTTCTGTGATTGTGGTTTTATCTATTCAAGACGAGGACCGGATGCAAGTATTGAGGATAAGTATAAGAGAGGCAGGATAAAAGCATTCGGCCATGTTTGGTTTGAAAAATTACAGTGTTGTTTGCAAGAGGGGCTCTCCTACCGCGCGATTGCAAAAATTCTTGGAGTTGATACCCATACAGTAATAAAGTACGCCGGTTACACAACTCCTCACTCAAACGAATACGTTCGAGAGCCAAGAAAAAATGTGAAGAAGCAATCAAAACCGAGCGAAAATAAATCTGTCTTATACCAACGAGTAGATTGGGAAAAGCGTGATTTGCAACTTAGTTGGAACGTCGAGGAAGAATGTAGAAAACTTCTTGAGGAAAGCGATAAAAAGCCCATCAAAATTTGTGTTAGAACTATTGGTAAGTGTATAGGAAGGTTAGCTTGGTTGGAGAAATCCAAACAGAAGCTCCCTATAACGATGTCCATTTTAACCAAATACCTAGAGTCAGACGCTCAATTTCAAATTCGCAGAGTTAGATGGGCTGCGCAAATGATGAGAGACGAATGGCCACTTAAACGGTGGAAGATCGAAAAAATGGCTGGTCTCAATCCAGGTTACGGGAATGAAGTTCTGGATGAGATCAATCGATGCATCGCTCTAACCCCAATCACTGAACATCTATCTTCTCATGGGGAGGGTGAAGTATGGGTTCATTAACACTCCGATCATGGCCCTTTTCAAATAATGAGCCCGTAGAACTCGTATGGTTCGGCTCACCTTTTCTTGACTACCGCGGAAACTGGCGAATAAAAGTCGTTTTCCGTGATAGCCGCGGTGCTTTAAAAATTGAATCTTATCCATGGGGTACCCTGCCTTACTTACGCTTAGGGCAGGTTTATGTAAATGGTGAAACAGATCCAGTCAAACCTTTGAGTGGATCTGGGTATGTAGTTAAAGTGGATCAATTAAGCCAAGGTGTTAAAGGAATTGGATTTGATTTGCCTATAAGGCTAATTAGCTTCGATAAGAAACCGGATTTAGGCTTGCAAAAAATCATTAAATTCCAATCAGATGGTAAAGTCTTTTGTATACCCATTATGGAACTGATCCGTGCCTTGTTTATTAACTCTAGACACCTCGCTTACTATTTGATGCAGCCGCACGGGATTGATTTGTTAGTGGATAGATGTGAATACAGAGGAAAAACATTATGGTTTGATATGAGCCAGCGTGTTCCAGTTAAGATGGCTCATGAGAATAATGCAAGGCATTTGTCTTGGATATATTGCGATCCGGCAATCCGAACAATGTGGGATTCTGTATACCAATTGATGTTTGCTTCAGCCGTAAAGGATTCACCTCTTGATCCAACTGCTCGAATGAAAAGTGGTATTCCTCTCGATATTGAGTTGTCACATACAGGCCCAATTGAAATGTATGTCCGAGGAATTGCTTTCATGGACCATATACTCGTACAGGAGATCATTGGATTTAGTGGATTTCAACATCCTGCAAAGGAGATTAATTTTTGGCATCCTTCAAAGAAACGCCGTGAATCTGTGTACGCAGATAAAAAGGTTAGGGTTTCCACAAAGCCTGATAGTGATGAGTACATATTGAATGATCGTAGTGTCCAGGCCAAAGAAGATTCTCACCAAGATGTGATTGAAGCACCGCCTACCTATCTTCGTTTTTCTAACTCCCCAAAAGTAACGATAAGGCAGGAAGGGATTCAAAGGACCAATACAGGGGATGATCTCATCGTTAAGCCGGGCAAAGGTGGTAAAAACGTAGGAGCACCTGAGGAGGTCAGTACTCAGGACTCTGTTGTTGGTGGAGATACTCCCCCGATTGAATTCCAGACGATTGAGACGATACCCATTACAGAGGCAATCGGACTGGAGGCATTTTTTGAGATGATTCAATTCTTTAAGAGTGTCTTTGCAGGAGAAGTTCGGATGTCCCTGTTACGAGTTCCTCTTGGAAAAAGATTTTCTGTATGTTCAAATGGATCGCGTCGGACTTGCGCTATCGTCCAAACCATTATTGGTATCACCACAAACTATATTATTGAAGTTGCCAGGCCCGATGCTTGGTCCATATCGACTTTAATTCTTCAATCAGCTCAACAGACGTCAATAATAGCTATCGAACGTTACATCAACTTGCTTCTTGACGGATTGATCGAAAAAAGTGGTCATTGGGATCAAGACGTTTTAAACCGATGTATTGACCTTAAAGTTATCAAGGTTAAGCATTATCAAAGTGATTCGATAAGAGATTGGGCGTACCGAATTGTCGCGAAATTATCAAGCTAAAAGTTAGAATCAGTAGTGTATTCTGTTACCTTGTCAATTTTTGTTTTATTAGAATACCATTTGTTTTATCGGGGGAGGAATTAGGACTAGAGGCTCAGAACTATTAACTCAGTTGCATTTATTATTTTGCCAAAGTAATAAGGGTCCAACCTGATTGGAGGTTAATATGAACAAGAAAATGTTACCAAGACTAACATCGATTAAAGTAGAACACTACTCACTATATAAGCAATCCCCTACTTTTGAGTTCTCGTTTTTGGATGGGTTAAGCGCAATTATTGGTGGTAACGGAATAGGAAAAACAACGTTTGTTGAATTGGTTTTGTATTGTTTGTTAGGGCATCGGAAAATATACAAGGTTGCAGGTAAAAAGAAGGTCAAAACGAAAGAGAAGATTGTTGATCCAAACTTTTTCATATCGAGAATGGATGATTCTTATGAGCGTAATACGGAGGCTAGTGCATTTTTGGAATTTTTAATTTCTGGGAATAAGATTGTGGTTGGGCGGAATTTATATTTAAATAAAATAATTTACTTGAATGTAAATAACGAAGAGTTGACAGGAAACATTGGTGATGAGCATTATGAAAATCTTATCTTAAAATTTACTGGGTTTGGTAGTTTTCAGGCCTTTGACGATATTGTAAGAAAGTTCTTGTTCTTTGACGAGGGACGCAAAAATATTGCGTGGGATCCAGATATTCAAGATGAGCTTCTTAGAATCCTTTTTTTTGATGAGGAATACTTGAGCAAGTTTGATCATTTAGAAGAAGAAGTTGTCCATTTGGATACTAGTGGACGACATAAGAGTGAGGACAAACGTGTAGAAAAGGGATCTTTGGATGGGTTGATTGAGGAAAGGCGTAAGCTATATCAGGAGTTGATCCCAGATACAGAAATGGATGAGGGTGACGTAGTAAAAATTATTGAACAGAAAAGTGAAGTTGAGCAAGAACGTGATGAACTTCAGATTGAATTAGAGGAAACCATCGAAATGTTCGAAGAGATAAACAGGAATCTTAATAACGTAATTGGTGAAAAAAATGAACTATTAATGATTGTTGAAGCTATTAATAATGATATTGCCAAACTTGAGGCGAAACTTTTTTCAAGTATATATAATCGATTACCGGAATACTACCTTTCCTTAGAACGGGTTTTATCTGTCGAAGGGAAATGTTTAGCATGTGGATCAAAGAGCAAAGAAATTCGGGAAGTTGCACTAATGCACAAGCATAATAATGAGTGCATAATATGTTCTTCACAACTACAAGATGTTGGTGAATATGATCCAAATATTATTGATCAGGTAAATGCAGAATCTGCTAAAAGAACTGAACTTACGATCAAGGCAAAAAATAAAGAACTGCAGATCACTGAATTAACGGAAAGTCTTAATGCAATCAATAGCCGTATCCAATTAATTAGAGAACAACTCAATATAAAGCATAGAGAAATAATTTATATTGACTCTTTGCTAGCAAAAAACAACTTGGCTCATGGAGCCGATACATACTCACAAATCATTGAGGTGAAGCAAAAGAGGATTGAAGAATTAGGGAGGGAAGTTGAAGAAATTTATAGAATGAGGGATGCTAAAAAAGCTGAGCTAAAACGACTACATAATGAATTTGCAAATCTATTGGTTAGATTAAATAAGCACCTATCTCTGTATTTTAATAAATATGCAAGTACATTTCTGGGATTTGATTGTGAATTAGTTGTAGAATCAAGAACAATAAATAAGATACCTCACGTCCAATACTTGCCAAAGCTCAGAGGTAGTATTAGGGAAGGAATCACATCGGTCTCAGAGTCCCAACGTTTTTTTCTAGACCAAGCATTTAGAATGGCCATTATTGATTATCTTCAAGATAACATAGATGGATTTAGGACGTTTTTTATTACCGAAACACCAGAGGGTAGTTTGGATATAGTGTACGAAACCCAGGTAGCTGAAATGTTCAACTTGTTCGCGAAATCATCAAACAACATTATATTCACTTCAAACTTAAACAGTTCAAATTTTTTATTGAAGTTGTATGAAAAAATGAATCTGGCAGAGAGAAGGGCTAGAACATTAAATTTATTGGATAAAGGGAATCCAACTAAACTACAAAGGGAAAGTAAAGATCTTGCTAGACTACATGATCTCATATTAGGAAGTGAAATATAGAATGGCAGATACTAGTATAGTGATGAAAAATGATCTCCTGTTAATATCATACTTTATGGATGAAAATGGGTGGTCAGGCGCGAATAAATCAAGTTTTCAACGCGTGTTATATTTCTCAGCAGCTCTTTCACCAATTTTTTTAAGTCATGAACCTTGGGCGTATAGTTTTTCTAATACTTTATTTGGCCCATATAACAATGAAGTCAGTATACAAATAAACGATCTACATACAAGGGGCTTTTTGAGTCTAGAGGAACGAAAGGTATACGCAAATAGAATAGAAGAGAGATACTCTATCTCCGATGAAGGCAGAAGCATTTGTAAAGATAGATTGTTTTTAGTGAGTACATTAGAAAAGAAAATAATATGGTTTTCAATATTAGTCAAAGCATTGAGTATCTATGGAGAAGATTTCCTTTCTAAGTTGGTAAAAGAAGATCCGAATGTACATTATCAGAATGCTATGAATAAACGATCGAAGATAATCACTGACGAAAGTGCTGAGAATTTATCAAAGGAGTTTTTTAATTTCATAAAATCCAAGGGTAAGTCAGATTTAAATATTGAGTTATCAAGTGATCAAGATTATCTCCTTTTGTTTTTTGATGTGTTATACCAAAAATACAAAGGGGGTCGTGAATAGTGGATTTTGGTGATTATTCGCTAGAACTTACACAAGTATACCAAAAAAACCCCCTAGTAAAATTACAGGAGCTTTATGATAACGGAGAAATTACAATAGAGCCTAGGAAATTGTTTCAGTTGATTATATCCGTTCGTAAAAAGTGGGAGGAGTACAAACAATACGATGTGCAGTGTGGAATAATAATAAGTAACGATTTAAAAGGCGATCATAAGAGTAATATCCATGCGTACAACTATAAAACAGATTTTTCTAGAGTCATACAATCTAGAGATGAGAAATCTATCCTTTATTATGTGGACCAAGATGGCTCTATTATTAAGTCTGAATTTGTAACAGAACAATTGAACTATCTGTCCTTGGTTGAATACTCAAAACACAATAGTAGTGTTTGTTTATATTTGGGAATTCAAGGAATTGATGTGTTAATTAACGGTGTACCATTTGAGAGTGGGAATCGATTAGACAACTATTCGGATGTAATTAATGTTAAGACTTTAGTGGATATCTCGCATTACAAGGACTTATTAGAGCGATTCTTCAATGAGAAAGTACAATATGATACATTCAAACATTATTTTGTTTATAAGAATGAACTCCCGAAAAGTCTGTATGGCTTATTAGATAAGCACCCTAAGCTTTTGAAGGTCAAGCCAGAAGAAAGATTTCAACGAGAACTTGAGTACTTTCTACGGGAGAACTGTCGGGATCAAGTTTTAACTGAGGTTCGAAATAAGTTTGGAGAAAGATATGATGTATGGATCGCAACTAGAGACGATAAATTATATGTGTTTGAAATAAAGTGGTTAGGTAAGTCAATAACGGCTGAAGGGAATGTATTTAGAGAGTATGATGATCCGGAACGGGCAATCGAAGGCGCTTATCAATTGAAAAAATACGTCGACGATCGTGAATCATATTCAAAAATAATAGGTGGAGATTTCAGAATCTATTGTGGTGTCTTATTAATCTACGACGCTAGGGAAAATATGAGTACATTGACATCCCCTCCAGAGTTTGATCAATACCCACAAATAGACCTATCGCAGCATTATAAAATGGAAAAGGATAACATACCAGCCAGCCAGCACTATAGTCGAGTAATAAAGACTAAAACAATATAATAAAAATGGGGGTAAGGATAGATTAATTTAATATTAATCTACAGTCCTTACCCTTTTTCATTGACAAAACTAACTATTTATTGCAGCAGCTATTCCGGAATCTCTTCAGATTTGGTACAATCAATTAATAAGAGATTCTTTTAGGAAGGCGAGTGTAATGTTATCTTTCAATGCAGCAAAAATAGCAAATTGGTCTGAAGAATACTTAAATTTTGTTAACGCAAACAAAAATAAAAAAAAATCAGTCAATAGATGGTACCCAATACTTGAGGGTTTTTCACATAGTTTTGTTGAGTCAATTATTAAAGAACAAAAAGCTGGTCCCATTACTTGTTTGGATCCATTCTCAGGTGGGGGCACAACACCACTAACATCTCAAGAGTTGGGTTTGAGATGCCATTCATTTGAGATAAGTCCTTTTATGAGTCAAGTATGTAGGGCGAAATTAAGAAATGATTATTCGTCAATGGAGTTTATTGAGGTAGTGGAACTTATTCAACGATATTTGAAGGAAGGTATAAAACATAATTATCAAATTGGCCTTAAAACCATTAAAAAGAATAAAAAGCTAGAAAAATGGTTGTTTCATAAGGCAGCTTATGATGCATTACTTAATATTCGAGAAGCGATCGATGTAGCTTGCATACAATACCCTAAATATTACGATATACTTTATGTTGCTTTGGGTTCAATGATGTTACATTTTAGCAATGTAATTAGAGATGGTAAAGCATTAAAGTATAAACTTGGTTGGGAAAATAAATTTGTTAGAAAACAAAATGTATATAACACGTTTATAGAAAGATGTATCAAAAGCGTTCTCCCGGATATAATTCAAGTTGAAGGAAAGGAGAGAAAAGTAAATAATATTGATTTTTTTATGTCAGGTGATTGCAGAGAATTGGTGGATACTCTCGAGAACGATTCAATAGATATTGTAATTACTTCTCCCCCATATCTAAATTCTAGGGATTACACAGATTCCCATATGATTGAATTATGGATGTTAGGGCATGTACAAAGCTACGAAGATGTTAGGGAATTACGTAGAAGAACAATGAGATCGCATGTACAAGTGAAATGGGGAGAGATTCCCCTTCCTAGTAGTAAGATATTGGAGAATAGGATTGAAAAAGTTCTAAAATATGAAAAGCAGTTTTGGAACAAGGGCATTCCAAGCATGATAACGGGTTATTTTTGCGATCTTGAAGTACTACTCAGGAAGTTGAAAGCAAAAGTAAAGGTCGGTGGGAAATTATTCATTAATGTGGCGAATTCATCGTATTTTGGTGTAGTAATTGAAACGGATCGTATTATTGAGGAGATTTCAAATAATTTAGGATACAAAGTTCGTGAGATTCGATTAGCAAGAAAAATTAAAACAAGCAGCCAGCAATATGAAAAAGTTAAATGGTTAAGGGAAACAGTCGTTGTTTTAGAAGTTGTAGATTAATGCGATAAAAAATCCTGTTGACAAGAAAAGGAAAGTTATTAGAATATAAATTATAACATGGGAAGCGGTTTACTGTATGTCCTTGACGGGACAGAACAACCTACGCTGACTAGAAATGATCGTGAACAGTCATATCTTCGCCCTCTTTTGGGGCGATGTATGTATTGTCCGCACTTTCTACTTAGGTAGGAGTGCGGCTTTTTCATGTTGTAAATCAAAATTGGGGTGATTTACTTATGGAAAATCTAATGACTGGTAATGGACTATTGCTTTTAAGTCCAGATGTGCGAACAGTTGAAAAGGTTGGTTCAACTGGTTCAGGGAAAACTTACGTTGATCTACTTTTGACAACTACACCGGCCTTCAAAGTACTTTCTTTATCCGTAGGTGAGGGTAGCGCGACATTACGTGACCAAACTAAAGTGTTTACGGATAGGTTAAATGATCAGATTGTGGTAGCGGCTAAATTAAGTGAAGAAATATATACATGGGCTCAATTAATTGAAATGTATTTGAAAGTTTTGACTAAGGTTATAAAAGCGAATTATAAGGATAATCAAGTTGAAAAACTAGACCAGATTAAAGATGAGCTCATTAATGGATTTATTGAAGCTTTAAACAGCACAAGAAACACAGAAGCCCAGCCTCGGTTATTAAGTGAAGAGCAACGTTATGAAGTTGCGGTTAAAATTTCTGAGTATTCAATAGGGTTCCTTAAGGATAAATTGCAAACAGTTTATTATGAGGCGAAAAACTCGCTTAAAGACCTTGAAGCAAAACCAAATTCGCGTAAGTTAGATGAGGCAATTAGTCAGCGGTTACAAATTGCGATTGATTATGAGATGCCTATTGTAGAAAAACTTAAAGCTTCGCATGACAACATTAATGCAGCTCTAAAAGAGTGTTTCTTCCAATATTTTACTGAAAATCAAATATCGAATGACAACTATTATTATTATATTATCGACCTTAAGCAAATCGAAATGAGTGATTTTTTCATTGAAGCAATGTTCTCAAATAATAACCTAAGTAACGGTAAAAGACTTTCGATTGAAGTCTTATGCTCCGATGTTGTTATTTATGCACCAATGAACGGTGAGACTATACGTCTAATTCGAGAGAATCCAGGAATGGAAAGGGTTCTGCAAGGAATGGATGGGTCACTCTCTCTAGGCATCAGGGATACAAGAGGAATGTATCACGAAAGTGCAGACCAGAAAAAAGAGTTAGATCATTTACAGGAGTTAATATATGACCGATCTTACGATGCGTTAATGCTGGTTTGTCCCGTATTTGGCGACAATAATCAATCGAAATTGCGGGAAGATATAAAAATGGTGTTGAGAAATTACAGTAAGCAAACCCCGATTATTATCCTTAATAATAAAGTTGATCTGCTAATAGATGACCGTTTTAAGGAATCTAATCAATTGCTGGATTTGTTTGAACTGGATGGGGCTCGAAGTTCATTTGAAATCTCTTTTAATGAAATAGAAACTGAAGTAAATGATCGTGTAAGTAACATACACCGAGAGTTTCAAGAAGCACAACAGAAACGAAACGGCGGTGTACTTGTGACTATCCCATGTTACTTAAAACCTCCAAGTACAATGAAAATCACTCAAGGGATATATGAAGCTTATGGACCTAAAAAAGCACTTCAATTAATTCTGTCAACGCTTACTGATGCACTTGTATCCAAGAGTGAGAAAGTTGATTTCTCCCTAAGTGTTCCGCTGGAAGGGGCCTTGCCTTTTGACATTAATAAGCAAACTATACGTGAGTGCATTATTGCAGCATGGGTCAACCCCAACAATTCTAAAAAAGTACAGCAACCTGCGTTGAAAAATATTGAGGACAACTTGGGTAAAACACCTCACGGAAAAGGATATAATGCTCTAGGTTATAATTATCTTCCTAAAGGGGCTGGGTGGACATCAATTATTGATGAGAACTACTTTATTAACTGCGAATCGTTTTCTATAACATTTCCTGCTAATCTTAGGAATTTTGTGACACCTGAACTATTAGGAAATATTATTGACAAGGCGGTTTCTTATTCAAGCGGTGGTTTTAATACTATAGAAGGAGAAAATAAATTTAAGGAGATTGTACAGTCACGTACTTTTAGAAGCAATATGTTTGTAGCAAATGTCCTTTTTGAAGACGCCTTTAAAAAGGCGGAAAAAGCGGGTTTCAGTTATTACATTCGTTTCAATAAATTCCTCGATATTTGTAGGAATTATTTTAAGACACCTGAAAAGCTTGAGCAAAATACTGCTTTCGAAGTTTACACAGAAGCACTAGCCAGAGAGCTTGAATATGCTCTAAGTTTGGCTTTCCGACTACACGTGTATCTGAAGTAATCAGAATTCGGTATGGCCAGTTTGAACAACTGGCCTCTATATTTAATATGAGAGTAGAGTCTAAAACATTATTTTTCTAGATTTTTAGATAAGCGACTATTAATACCAGCTTAGTCTAAAACTTATTTATCAAAAGCTGACGATTTTGAAACTGAAAAACCGCGTCAAATCAACAATTACAGTCTAAAACATTATTTTCATCGAACACGAGTGTCTGTTGATAAAAAAGTGTGGAACTCCTAGAATAGTCCCGATGATGCTTTGTTAGGTCATCGGGACTTCTTTATAAAGAAGGAGCTGTAGCCAATGTTAGGAGAGCGAATTAGGGAAATTAGAAAGAGAAATCAAATGAACCAAACTGAGTTTTCACAATTTATAGGTGTATCTCAGGGAACTCTGAGTGAGCTAGAACAGAACAAATATAATCCTTCACTAGAGACTATTCTCGCAATTATCAGTGTGTTTAGAATTGATGCAACATTGTTCTTATTTGGAAATGAAGCAAACGAGGACGGTATTATTGAGATTAGCGGAGAAATTAATATGCTGGATAATTCCTTAATCAAAAAGTTTAGTATGTTGTCAACGCGTGACCAGATGGAAATTGTAGATATTATTGAGTTAAAAAACGCCAAGAAGAATGATTGAAATTGTACAGATATGCGTAGTTTTTATTAGAGTAAATGTTTTCTGACGGACTATAATGTTGGACACACAGAAGCAAGCTTGATGCTTGCACCTTTTGTACTCAAGTTGTGCTGACAAGCGTGTTGGTATGAGACCTCATTGATAAACGTTAGTCCCCTAGATATGAACTTGATATTATTTAGAATATAGCACTTTGGAGATCAAAAAATTAGAGGGGGATGTGGCTTGTCGAATAGCCAAGAAAGGAACGGGCGAGATCAATTATTATTGTTTAGAGAAAATGAGTCTTAGATTGAGAAAATGTTAGACTGTGGAAATAATGATTGATGGAAACGGCGAGGCATTACGCTAACGGGCAGGTTAATTTCAATATATGATAATTTATAGACTGTGGTAAAAAGTTAAATCCAGTTTAATAACATAGATCGGCAAAGGAGCGCTGTGACATGAGCCAATTTGTGAGATCCGACATCCTGGCGGGCCTAGATGCGGAGCGCCGGGCGATGGGCACGCCGTCTTCCAGCGGTGACGTATTCGTGGAGCGTACTGAGGACGGATCGGAGTGCAGGATCGTGTTCGCCAGTTGTCTAACGGAGGAGATTGATGAACTGATCCGCCGGGAGAGGGACGCCGCGGTAGCCGGCGGCTATAGTCTTGAGTGGAAGTACTACGGCCACGACACGCCCGTAGACCTGCCCGAGCGGCTCGTCGCCGCCGAGTTCGAGGCCGACGACGAGGAGGAAGTGCTGGTTCTGCCGCTGGACGAGGCATCGCTGGCCACTTTCGGTGACGTCGATAGGTACGATATCAGGATCGTCCGGGACGAGCGCGACCTGGCCCACTACGCCGAGGTGTCCCGCGAGATTGGCAGGCGAAATGTGGAGGAAGAGCGGCGCGCGCTGGCTCTGAAGTTGCAGGAGAGTCTGGACGAGATGAGCATCCACATCGCCTACGTGGACGGCGAGCCCGTCGCCTGTGGGCGAGTCTACTTCCGAACCGGCGGGTCATACGCCGAACTGACCGGGGGCCGCACCAAGACCACACACCGGCGACAAGGCCATTTTACCGCGCTGGTCGCCTCGAGGTTGCAGGAAGCCCGTGACCGCGGTCGGACGCATGCTTTCGTCGACGCGCTGCCGACTTCCGCGCCGATTCTGCGCAAGCAAGGCTTCCAGTTCGTGACGCGGACGCAGCCGTTCGTGTTGAAGCAACCGCCGAAGTGAGTGGAACTTTGTTGCGCTAACGTACGATAGCACAAAGACGCAAGGCTGCCAGCATGATCGGCAGCCTGTTCAGCTATCGGGCAGCTATGCTAAATAACCTAGGCATGCTACAATGAAAGATTTTGGAATATATTAGGCGATTAATGTAGTTATTAGGTAGCGAGTGAAATGAGGCTGATTTCAACGGGAAAAAGAATATTCGTCATTGGTATTGTATGTGTCATTGGTGGTTAACCTTTTCTACGCTAAGAGCAGTATAACGTAACATATTGCAACTTCTTGCGTTAATGTTATTAGAGGGGGTGATGTAATGAGGTGTATTTCTTTTATTTTCCTAATACTGTGTTTTCTTATAAGTGGATGTAGTGGTGGCACTCATATCGATAAAAGAAGTAAATCAATGCGCTATGAGTTCACTGAACCTTTTAGATTCCCATTTGAAGTTAATGATGTTCGGACAGAGATCGCAATTGATAATCCAGATTCACTCCAACAATACGTATTTCATTATAAAAACAAGCAGACTAAACAAGAAATAAATTACATTTTAAGCAAGGTTATTGATAAACCAGAAGAAATATCAAAACAAGGCAAGCAGCTAGTGAAACTTAAAAATGGAGAACAAGCGTATTACGAAGAAGACGAGACGAGCCAATTAATATGGTGGGACGGTGAAAATGGTTTTTTAGCTCGATTTGTTTATTACATCAACGGTAATCGCGAGCAATTAGGTAGTAATAAATTAGCTCAATCCGACCTAATAGACTTAATTAATCAGGTTCAACAGTAAGGTTGGTTCCCCTTAAATTATTCGGTCACAATTAAACTAACGGGCTCGATAGTTGAATCAGGCAGCGGCAGTCTAGGACTTCTTTTCTTGTCCTAGGCTGCCGTTGTCTCATTATTCAGGATCAGTTTAAAACTTTATTTTCTTCGAACCTCAGAATCAATTAAGTGTCTGTATCCCTTTTGAATAAACTCTACATGCATTCCGTCATCGTGGAGATGGAAGATGTCGTCATACGTGGTCACTTCTCGCCTTCATATTCCCCACATGCTCTTTGTCCCGCTTTTTCAGTTTGAGGTTTACCAGTGCAACACCTATGATAATTAGAATGAGTCCCACCACCATCTTGGCAGTGATCGTTTCTCCCAAAAAGATAACGCTGATCACGATCGAAATAAGCGGGACCAGAAAATTAAACGAACCGATTTTTCCAGCATCGCCCGATCTGACAATCAGAAAAAAAATGAGCCAAGTTAATGCCGTACAGAAGATCGCAATAACCGACATCGTCGAGATGAACGACTGGTTCCAGACGATATCCGTCCAGTTTTCAACGGTAGTACCCGCAACCAACAATACAATTCCCCCAAAGATCATCTGAAGAGTAGTTAACCAGATCGCATCGACTCTAGTTGAGGTTTTCTTCATATAGATAGTACCGAACGTCCAAGTAATCGTGCTAGCTAAACCAAGCAAGATGCCGGCGGTCGAAATATTCCCAGAGCCATCGTTAATGCTGACAACAGCGACTCCAATGAAGCCGAGAATCAAGCCGATTATTTTGAAACCAGTCATAGATTCACCCAACCACAACCAAGCTCCGATACCGAGTAGAACGGGCTGCATGAACACAATCGTCGAAAACAAACCGGCCGGCATCATATTCAGTCCGATAGTTTGAAAGTAGAAAAAGAGAATGATGTTCAGCAATGCGGAAATCAGGTAGATCTGCCAAGTATCCTTCATATTAAGTTGTTTATAGCGTGGTATAGCAATAATAAGCAAAATGAGACCTCCGATAAAGATCCTCAAGCCAGCGAAAAGCAACGGTGGTGCGAATTCGAGTGCATATTTGGAAAGCGGCCAGTTCACCCCCCACAACGTAACTAATAACGCTAAAAGGATAAAAGTAAGTGTTCGCGAAAGTTGCATGTATCTACAGCTCCTTTGTCTGATGGTGCTTACTATGGTACAATAGCTTACTAGATAAATAAAATGCATGTTTATTATAAAGGAGATACCATAATTGTTATGACACATTCGCAACTAATGTTGTTTGTGAAAATAGTCGAGACTGGTAGTTTCACTAAAGCCGGTGAGCAATTGAATATGACACAACCTGCCGTAAGCCGCGCCATCTCTGCGCTTGAATCGGAATTAGGAGTCACCCTCATGATACGGGATCGGAGAAGCGGGGTCATTCTCACTGATATTGGTTTGCGCTTGCTAGCCATATTCAGAGACATTTTGCACGGCTACAATAAGGTAGAGCAGGAGGTAACGGCTGAAAAAGGGTTTGAAGTCGGCACCGTTCGCGTCGGGGCCTTCCCAATTGTGTCCGCGCACTTCTTGCCGAAAATATTGCGGGTGATCGGGGAGAAGTTCCCGGGGCTGACATTCGAACTGTACGAAGGAACCATCGACGAGATTAAAAAATGGCTAGATTCCAGAATGATCGATGTCGGATGGATTATTCCGCCGAGCAACGAACTGGAAACGATTCCATTCTTCCGAGATGAATTATGTTTAGTCCTTCGGGATGATCATCCATTGCAAAGCCGCCCGACAATCCATATCACGGATCTGGATAATGAACCTATGATTGTGTGCAATGGTGGGTTTGTAACGCCGATTTACGAGCTGTTCCAGCAATTCGGAACCACTTTGCGGACCAAATATGATGGTCACAACATAAACACGGCGTTGAGCATGATTCAAGAAGGACTGGGAGTCTCGATCGTATCGAAAACTTCGTTGTCGTTATCGGCACTGCCGCCTAATGTCCGCATTAGGACAATTGATCCGCAGCTGTTTAGAGAGATTCATCTGGCGGTTCCTTCTTTGAAGGAGGCTCCACACGGAGTGAAACTGTTTCTGCAGACCGCAAAGGAGCTTTATTTGTCCCGAGACCGGAACCACTAAACTAACGGGTTCGAATAGTGTAATGAGTCGGTCTAAAACTTTATTATTCAGTTTAGATCCATGGATCGCTTCCTTCTAACGTCGAGTCTAAAACTAATTTTCAAAAATCTAGTGATATAGAAGACCGGAACTCCTTATACCATAATGGGTTCCGGTCTAATACTTTATTTTCACTGAACACTTGCTTTTAAGGATATTTAATAAATCAACGATTTTATACTATCTTGTATCCACTTTAACCATAGACTTTACTATTTTTGTTAATTGCTTTGGTGTTGTTCGTCCAGTGATAATGTACCACGTTTTTCCGTTATCATAAGACCAGCCAGCATCTGAACTGACTTCCTCATTTGTTTCAATAACTGTTATTTGTCCTTTTGTCGCACCATTAACAGGATTAGTTCCCTTTGGTATGGTTGCCATAACACGCTTTATGATATGAAAAGCATTGTTGGTATTCTTCGCCCACACTAAGTATTCCGGTCTTTACTAATTGGAAGCCACATATTACTATTGCAGACTACTTAGAAATCGATATTGAATTTATTGTGCTTTGTACATTTTTAAATGCTGGAACCTTGATGTTAACCCCAACTCCACCAAAACAGCTCATTGATCTACATATAGAGTATCTCGCTAGCTTTAGTGAATACTCAAATCCAGAATCGTTGTAGTTAACCAATATGTGGACACTACATTGCACGAATGCAAACAGATAGAGTCAAACTGGGCTTATTGAAGCATTTGTTTACTGTTCAAAACAGTATCTATAATCGGCAACGAAAGATTTTACTAAGGACAATAGTTCAACCAAAACAGGGAGCAGCTCCGCAACGGGCTGCTCCTAGTGCCGTATATTATTTTTTTGTGTTTATTCCTTACAACTTGTTCACCATCTCCTTAATCTGTTCCAGCCAATCAGCACGAGTTGCTTCTTCGGAACTCGGTACGGACTCGAAAATCACATGGTTCAGCACCTCTAGACCACAATATTCGAAAATGCCTATGTCGGAAGTTAGAATTAAAGCTTTGTCCATGCCACTTGCGGCATATTGGGCATGCGATTTTCCTTGCGTGTTGATAATTATGGCTTTTTTGCCTTTAAGCAGTCCCTTTTGTTCTCCATTTACGTAACGATACGCAAACCCATACGAAAATACTCGTTCAATGTAGCCTTTGACGATTGCCGGCAGTCCAGTCCACCATATCGGATAGATAAAGGTAATCACATCCGCCCATATTAGATATTCCTGCTCCTTTTCGATCTCTTCACCTACGCCGCCCAGAATCTCACTGCTGCTAATGACAGGCTGGAACTCCATCGCGTACAGATCGCGGACGTTGACCTCGTGTCCTTTTTGGCGGAGGCTTTGGACGGTGGTTTCCAATATGGCATGGTTAAAGCTTTCTTTTCTCGGATGGGCATACACGATTAAATGGTTCACAATAACTTCTCCTCTCGTTTTGCGGTATTCCTTCTAGTGACCAAGGCACGACTCCCTGATCATCAAAAAAGCCTCCAGTGGGACCGTCATTATTTATTGTGGCCAGCTTCACAACAATGGAAGCTCCTTGTTAGGCTGATATCGACTATCATTAATACTTTAGGAGCATGGGGAAAAGACTATAAACCTAAATATGACTATGGACAATGAGGAACGGCTGCTTTTTCGTGAAGCTACTGGGCCGTTTCACTGTTAAATGCTTGAATCATTCAACTTACCAAATAGGTTCTTGTTAGAAACAGGACAAGAACCTATTTGGTTAACCGTAGCAGTTATACATTATTAATCATGCATTGCATTAAAGAACAATTAGAAGATTTTAGCCGGATCAAGCTCCGGAGGAGGGAATGTTTCTTCAAAGCGGTCCTTATTCTCGTATAAATTATACCAAGCGTCTGCAATAACATCGGGGTCCCCTGCTGTTCCGGTTTGTATCAGAGTTCCGATAGAAAGATGTCCGATATATACGCCTTTTTCTTTCAACTCATTGTGCAGGTTTGTGGCATAATTGCGAATACCCGCCCCAACGATTCCGGCATTCCCGATCATAGGCAAAGGGAACATGGCGGATATGCCCGTTGTAAATAAAATGGCACCTGAACCGTTATTTATCATTTCGGGCAGAACTTCATTGACGGAAAGAATAGCAGGCAACAAATAGCCATTGATTTGTTCTAATACGCTTTGAGGCGTAGTTTCAATCACGTTTGTAAATGTATTCTCCTTGGCATAGGGGCTAAATTCCAACACATCAATCGAACCGAACTCTTTTTTTGCAGCTTGAATGGCTCGTTTCAAAGCGGCTAAGTCTGTAATATCCGCTACAAATGACTGTGTTTCAATATTTTGTTTTCTAAGCTCGCTTTCGATAATAGCTAATTTCTCAGGATTACGTGCAATCGGCACAACCCTAAAACCATTTTCTCCGAATTTTTTCGCTAGAGACAAACCTAATCCAAGACCTGCACCAATTATGACAATAGTTTTCATTATTCTATAGCTCCTTATCTGTGATATATTAAAAGAAACACATGTTGCTTTAATGAACACTATACAGCCAAAGGTATAACGCAACAATCAACAACCCAGTGCGAATGTTGCTAAAGGAACAAAAATAATAAATTGTTGGGTTACAGGTGAAGGAAATGGCAACAAAAGTAATGAATCTAAGAACAACGCAGACGAAACAATCATTGATTAATGCTTATTTTCATTTGGTTTCAAAAAAAGATTTCGAAAAAATTACGATTGCGGATATAACAAAGGGAGCACGAGTTAATCGGGCCACATTCTATGCTCACTTTAATGATAAATACGATTTAATGGACTATATTATGGGGGATTCAGCTTCGGCTTCAATTGAGAACCATACTTCAGGCATAGTGAAATTCGATCAGGACAGCATAAAACAGCTGGTGTTAGCGGTATGCGATTTTTATCAACAACCGAACATTGAATGTCGCAGTAGCTATGGTGGCTTGGTCCTACCGCAAATGAAAGAAAAAATGTTAAACGAATTAAAGGTTTTTTTGTCGAAAAGTTTGGAACATGTTTATACAGATAACGAGAAGAACATGTTTGTGCCCATTTTTGCACAAATCATTCATGAGGGTGCCTTGCAATGGGCCACTGGCAGCGTCACCACGAATAAAGAGGAAGTGGCCAAGAAGATTGCTCTATTTGTAGTGGACGGCTCTCAGTCTTTCGAAGGAAAAGTACGCTAACTGTGAATGATAGCACCATGATATGACGGCAGCCGGCTTCCCGATCGGCTGCTTTTGTTCGTTAAAGTTAACCAGATAATCATTTGGCTGAAAATGAAATGAAGATACTTAATATTTAAACGGATTAAGACCGTTTGCCTTAGCACTTTTGGAGTTTTTCGATCGGGGTCGAAAAAACTCTGCAAACTCCCATTAATGGAATTGTCGTATCAGAAAATTGAACATTTATCTTCGCAACTGGTGCATTGTTGTTGGGCCGCAATTTGCTGCTCAAATGATTACCATAGCTGCCGCGTCAATTGGTGATGTTGGGTAAGCTGCTAAATCCGCTTTCCGCCCAAAGATCCCCCAATTTTCTTCGGGGACTTCGTGAATAACGATATAGACGGGCATGAGATTAGAAGTACCGAGTTGTCGTCCGAAAATTGTGGTAGCTCCTTCGATCAGCCTTTTTTTGGCGTCGCTGTCTAAACCGCCCTCAATTACGAAGATCTGCACGCTGACAACATTCGTTGTCGCTTCTTCTTCTCCCATAAAAACGGTATCTCGATCGTAAAGATTAAAATAGGTCCAAACCGTACTTTTGATGAAGGGTGACTTTGGCAAGGTTTCGCATTCAAGCGCAAAATCTGTAAGTTCTCCGACAATTGCTCGCCGTGCCTTCAAATCGAATGCAGCTTCAGGTGCGTGAACAATAATCTTTGGCATTGTATTTTTCCTTTCCTTAGACATATTTTTGAGGTCGCCGCATCTCCACGCAGCGGCCTCTGACAACTAGAAGGAAGGTACTTTGGGGCCATTACTTGCGATCAGATGTTCTGACCACCCGAGACTTCGATTCTCTGAGCATTAACCCAGCGATTATCGTTTTCAAGTAGGCTGGCGACTGTGGGACCAATGTCCTCAGGTACCCCGACTCGACCAAGGGCAGTCATCGCGGCAAACGTGTCATTGTAAGCAGGTATGTCGCGTACAGAACCTCCTAGAAAATCGGTTTCGATTGCTCCAGGTGCAATGGTATTAGCGGTGATACCTCGGTGACCAAGTTCTTTGGCCATATAGAGGGTTAGAATCTCGACCGCTCCCTTCGCCGCAGAATAGGCGGAGAATCCGGGATAAGATACACGAGTGAGACCTGATGAGAAATTCACAATACGGCCACCATCTGCAAGAAGTGGCAGAAGGGTCTGAGTCAAGAAAAACACGCCCTTGACGTGCACATTAAACAGGCCGTCGAACTGAGCTTCTGTTGTTTCGGCGAAGTCTATCATTTCTCCGTGGCCGGCATTGTTCACCAGATGATTGAAAGTGGGGCTATCCCAAGTAGAATGCAAGGTCGAACGGACTGTCTTAGCAAAGGCCGCAAAGCTGGCGATGTTTCCAACATCGAGTTGTAGAGCGACTGCTTTACGCCCCAGAGCTTCGATTTCAGTAACAACAGACTTTGCTTCATCTACTTGGCTACGATAGGTCAGGATGACATCACCGCCATGACGCGCAATACTGATGGCAGTATTGCGTCCAAGTCCGCGGCTGCCGCCAGTGACGATTGAGATATTTGTCATTGTAACTTCATCCTCTCAAGAATCATTATTAATTTCATTGTTATCATAAAAGATAAAGTTCACTTTAAGTCAAGGCTTTTTTATATAATAATAAGTACATAATTGAACAGAGGATTTCTTTGTTTTAATCATATTTTTACCAATATTTATAGCAAAAACACGGTTAATTTAATTGGGCAAGTCAAGAAGGTGTTGAAGTTCACTTTAACAGAAGGGGTGAAGGTATATTTATGTTGACTATAAGAGAAGTAACTGAATTGACAGGAATGGCGGCTCCCACACTTCGATATTACGAAAAGGAGGGGCTGCTTCCACATGTGAAGAGAAATGAAAATGGGAAGCGGTTATATGACGAAGAAGATTTAAGCTGGATACACTTTGTTACTGCACTTCGAGCAACAGGAATGCCGATTGCCCAAATTCAGAAGTATGTATACTTGTATAAAGAAGGGGATTCGACTATTTCGGAACGGAAAAGGATGATGCTTCATCATAAAAAAGAAATTGAGAAGAGTATAGGGGAACTATATTTTAATTTGGACAAAATAAACTATAAACTTGCTCTATATGATGTATTAGAATCACAGATTGCACGGACTAGCATAAAAATTTGACTAAAGCCTGTTTCCGAAACGCATACGGTATAAACGTCAGTAGACCCAGGCTTATCATTGTACTGGGGCTGTTATAGATTTTATCACGTAGTCATCAGTGGAATAGACGAAGACAAAGGCAAAAACGGCTCCAGTAACTTCGGATCACGGGGAGCCTCGAGCTGCGGCAACTTCTCAAAAAGATGCATGAGGTACTTAAACGGATGCAGTCCATTCGAGTCTGTAAAATATTTTGTGTAAACTCTCAACCTCTAAACTACAATTAGGAGTAGAAAGATTGGGAGATTTTTATGATGTCAAAAGGAGCAGATCAAGCAGTGGATCAAAGAGAAAAACATGAAGTCAGTGGACGATGTACAGTCAGCGTTAAAGAATCTATTCCCAGACACAATACAAGAAATGTTGGAAGCTGAAATCGAGTCTTCTCTTGGATACGCCAAGCATGATATGAAAAACAAGCGGACAACCAACAGCCGCAATGGGTATAGCAAGAAAACCGTCCGTTCTGAGTACGGGGATGTTGACATCCAAGTCCCTCGAGATCGAGAGAGTGATTTTGAGCCTTACATTGTAAAGAAACATCAGTCCAATCCGACAGACCCCCTAAATCAATAAGCTCAGAGTGTTGTCAACTTGAGTAAGTTTTTTCTGACGGACTATAATGTTGGACACACAGAAGCAAAGTTGATGCTTGCACCTTTTGTACTCAAGTTGTGCTGACAAGCGTGTTGGTATGAGACCTCATCGATAATTAGTCCTCTAGATATGAACTTGATATTATTTAGAATAAAGCACTTTGGAGATCAAAAGATTAGAGGGGGACATGGCTTGTCGAACAACCATTTAATTTAGAAAGGAACGGGCGAGGCATTACGCTCCCTCAGATAATAAGATTTAACGAACCTTAAGTGGTTCGTTATTTTTTTCGGGAAATCAGCTACATGGCTTTGAATATTAATCTTCGTCTAAGTAGAAATTACTTTGGATGGATCTTATACAGGTTTCAAATATAGAAACAAAAGGGTCTTTTTTTGAAATCTAATTCTCGTGCAGTTAATATAGGCATTGTTGAAAGCGGGGTGAAGACAAATGAGTCAGTATGAAGTGGCCACTTTAAAAAAAGGACTCATGATCGTAGATGCTTTACTAATAGAAGAGAGCATGACATTAAGTGAATTAATGAGAAAATTTTCCTTAAACAAATCGACGACCTTTCGTTTACTCTACACTCTTGAATTAATGGGATATGTGAAGAAAGAAGATCAATCATATAGTGTAACAGATAAAGTTGCTGGTCGAACGAATCCTTATAATGCTAAATTGAGCTGGTTATCGGTTCCACCACTTTTTCAGGTAAGCTCTGAAATTGGGGAAACAGTCTATATAGGAATTTTAGACGGAACAGATATCGTAACAACACAAGTTGTAGATGGCACACATTCTGTTAGAAGTCATACGCAAGTTGGAGAGCGCTCTCCTGCTCATTTAAGTGCACTCGGCAAAGTCATATTGGCTTTCCTAGGTGAACAGGGAAGAGGTAAAGTGATCAATCAATTGAAGTTAACTCAAAAAACTGAAAACACATTTGTAGATCCTCACTTACTGAAGGAACATTTAAAAGTAATTCGTGAGCAAGGATATGCCGTAGATGATGAGGAAACGGAAATTGGCTTAAGATGTATTGCTGCGCCTATTTTGTTAAAAGATGAAATTATTGCTGCTGTAGCTTTATCAGGCCCAGCTGTACGTTTAAACAAAAAAATGGATCGATCCCTAAGTAAAAGACTAATTCAATGCAGTGAAGAGATTTCTAAGATGTTATAAGGTAGTAGGTTATTAAGAGAGAAGCTAGGGAGGGGCTTGAGAAAATGACGATTAAAGTATATATTGCATTACTTTCATTAGCTGTATGTGCATTTGCAATCGGAACAACAGAATTTGTTATCATCGGATTACTGCAAACTGTCGCAAATGATCTAAGTATTTCAGTTACAAAAGCTGGGACTTTAATTTCTGGATATGCCATTGCATTAGCTGTAGGTACACCAATAGTGACTGCTCTAACTGGGCGGATTCCCAAGAAGGGATATCTAATCATTTTAATGTTGATCTTTACTATGGGAAATCTAATTTCAGCGGTTGCTGGATCTTACGAGATCTTAATGCTATCACGTGTAATAACAGCCGTCTCACATGGTGTGTTTTTTGCGGTAGCTTCAATTGTTGCTACTGAGATCGTACCTGAAGGAAAAAAAGGAACGGCTATTTCCATTATGTTTACGGGGTTAACAGTTGCTACGATCGTGGGTGTACCATTAGGAACCTTTATTGGACAGAATCTTGGATGGCGTTCGACATTTGGAGTAGTTGCCATCTTAGGGTTTATCGGTTTGATCGTAAATATATTTGCGGTGGATAAATTTAAAACGCAAGGAAATCCACCAACTTTAAAAGATGTAGGGTTGCTTATTAAGAACTATCGCATTCTTCTTGCCTTGTTTATGACAGCATTAGGGTTTGGAGCAACATTCGTTTTGTTTACTTATCTGGCTCCAATTCTAGAAGAGATAAGTGGCTATTCTTCCGAGAATATTTCCTTTTTGCTTCTTTTATATGGGGTTGCAGTAGCAATTGGTAATATCATTGGGGGAAAAATGGCCAATAATCATCCCGTAAAAGCATTGCGTTTGATCTTCATCCTTGAAGGAATAGTCCTTTTACTTCAAATGTGGTTCTTGCCAAGCAAGTCACTGAGTATTGTAGGTCTTCTTTTACTAGGACTAGTCGCTTTTATGATGTCACCAGGTGTGCAAGCTTATATCCTCACTCTAGCTGAAAAGTTAGTCCCATCTGCAAAAAATATCGCTTCAGCTTTAAATGTATCTGCCTTTAATGTTGGAATTGCAGTCGGTTCAAGTCTAGGTGGGGTAGCTGTTGTTTACCTAAGTTATTTAGATACCGCTTGGATAGGCGCTATTATGGCAGCAGGCGCGTTTCTCCTCGCAGTAATAAATAATAAATTAGATCAAAAACATTAACAAATGGGAGGAATTATCAATGGATTTGAAACAACTTGAGCAATTAGAAAATGAACTTCAATTTGAGAAGTTTACCCATGAAGACGCTTTGAATCTTGGTTTGACACTGATCAATTATGCAAAAGAGAATGGAGTAGCAATTGCTATTCACATTGAACGCAATCGTGTCCCTGTCTTTACCCATTTAATGGAAGGAACTTCTGAAGAGAATTATACTTGGCTCTTCCGTAAGAAACGTGTATTGGATCACTACAATCGTAGCACTCAATTCATTGCAAAACGCTTCGAAGAAAGTGGATTGAGCCATGAAGTTAATTCACTCTTATCCCCAAGTGAGTTCCAAGCAGTTGGAGGATCATTTCCAATTCGGATTAAAGGGGTTGGAGTTATCGGTTCCGTTACGGTTGGAGGTCTAACAGGACAACTAGACCACGACTACGCTGTAGAAGGAGTCCGAAGATTATTAAAAGGGTAAAACTTACTAATTAATAGATTTTGAATAAATCAGTTTGTATAAAATGTCAACTGGATTGCTCACTCTTGTTATAAATATGTATTGTTTCATAAATAGAGTCCAGTCAACTCAAATTGCCCCTTAATTGTTAACCTTTTCTGATTAAATCTATCAAAATGAATTTAGTCCGTTGATCATTTCTCTGGAATGATTTCTTAGGGGGTGTGAATAATGATCAGAAGTGTGTTGCAAGGGAAGCTCGGTTATAGAAGTATATGGGCAGATCACAGTGCTGGAATCGCGCACTCGCTTGGTACATGTAGAAAAAGATGGAGTAACAAGGAAGATTCCTTTCTCGATATCATGAAGGTAAGTTATGGTTACAGTTCGTGAACCAAATTAGGATGTAACCTTTTAACATGTGCAGGTTGATTGAGTTTACACGAAATTTTTGACAGAACCTGTTGGTCACTTGGTTATTAGGCAGTCAGCTTCTTGTGGATAGCAATTTCACTTTGCCAAAGCCTAAACGTATTGCCTAAAGCTTAATATGTTTGCCCAAGAGCCGAGCAAATTTCAGGAATCGCTCCTGATTTTCCTCGGCTTTTTTCAAATCAAAACTCAAACCTCGTCTTTCTCTGCTCTTAACGGAAAACTTAGTTTGCCTTTTTGACCCCGATTTTCTCTGTTCTGGCTCTGTTTTTCCCCTGCTTTTCATGCAGATATATGTTACTTCAGGTGTTCCATCCCGCAAAGGTCCAACAACACCTAACACATACGGCAGAGATGCCGTTTTTTTATGTGTATTTGTGTTTACTTCATCAATACATGTGGAGTGCTGTTCACTGAATGCTGAGATTCGTTCGGTCAGTTCAGAATCTTTAGTGTGTAATACCTCTTCCATTCAAAGATAAAAATGGGACCTAACTAATGGAAAACAGTGCAAAATACAAGTCTACCTATTTTTTTTAACCCCTATAATATTCATGGTAGGAGAGTGATGATAGATGGAAATAATGGTTGTGTGGAAGGATTACCTTCGTCCGTACGATAGTTCAAATGATTATGTTAAAGAAATTATTAATGCAGGTCACCACTTAAGTCGTTCAGGAGCAGTCTATAATTATAGCCATGATGAAAAATCAATTCATGCTAGTGTTGCTGGTAAAAACGGTAAACAAGAGGTGAAAATTCAGGAGTTAACATACACTTGTACATGTTCTGTAGCGTCGTTTTGTGAACATATCACGGCTACCTTTTTCTACACAGAAAGTATGCAAAAACCCGGACAGCTAAGCGAACTATTTAGATATTGGAAGGCTATCGAAAAAAGAAGCATACCTTCAGATCGTTCGGAAAATCCATTGTATAGTGACCAATTAAAGGATATCAAAAAAAGAAAAACTCCTTTAAAGAAGACTGCAGAGCTAACCGGTACATTACGACAATATCAATTAGAGGGAGCTGAATGGTTAGTACATCTAAATAAACATAAAATGGGAGCTTTATTAGCAGATGATATGGGATTAGGTAAAACGATTCAAACAATTGCTTTCTTTAATGAAGTACGTCACAAACAAAAAATTTCATTGATTGTGGTACCGACTTCATTATTAGCTAATTGGGAAAAAGAAATCAGTAAATTCGCTCCCAATATTAAAGTTCACATTCACTATGGAACCAAACGGGAAAAAGGGAGTTTCAAAATGTATATAGGTAAATTCGATATTATCTTAACAACTTATAGCACACTTACAAATGATCAAATCCTCTTCAAGAACATGAATTGGCATATTATTTGTTTGGATGAAGCACAGCATATTAAAGATACCCAAACAAAAAGATCAAATGTTATACGCACTTTGAAGAGTGAGGGTAAAGTTGCCTTAAGTGGAACTCCTATTGAAAATCGCCTAATGGAGCTATGGTCACTTGTTGAATTTTTAAATCCAAAGTTTCTTGGTACACAAGCAGTATTTAAGCAACTATATGTCCAACCAATCGAACGTGAGCATAACCAAGAAAAGAAACAACAGTTACAACAGCTCATCCAGCCTTTCATTCTACGCAGAACAAAGAAGGAAGAAAAAATAAAAGGTGATTTACCCGAGAAATTAGAACAAAAGCAATACTGCACTTTAACTGATGAACAAGAAGAGTTATACAAAAAATTGGTACATGAAGTAAAAGAAGAAGCAAAAATGTTATCGAGGAAAAAACGGAAGCCATATATGATGACCATGATTGGTAAATTAAAGCAATTATGCAATCATCCGGGATTATACTTAAAAGAACAAAACATAACGAAAATCGCTGAACGTTCTAACAAAGTAGCACTCGTTGATGAACTAATTAGGACTATTCTTGAGGCAAATGAAAGTGTTATTGTTTTTACTCAGTATGTAAAAATGGGGGAACTATTACAACAACATTTAACTGAAAGATTTGGTGTCAATGTTCTATTCTTGAACGGTAGTACTTTACAACATGAACGGGCAAAGATGGTGGAGGATTTCCAAAGCAAAAAAACACCTATTTTTATCCTTTCTTTGAAAGCTGGAGGAACAGGTTTGAACCTAACAGCAGCTAACCATGTTATTCATTTTGATCGTTGGTGGAACCCAGCAGTTGAAAATCAAGCCACCGACCGTGTACACCGCATAGGTCAAGAAAACTTTGTACAAGTCCATAAAATAATTACTATTAATACATTAGAAGAAAAAATTGATAACGTCTTAAGTTATAAACAAGAATTGAGTGAATCCATGTTATCAACTTCTGGTACAAATTCGATCTTTGATGAAGATATTGATAATTTAATCTAATTTATCTGAATGAACATACAGAGGCGATTTTCATGTACCACATTGGAATCTGTAATGACGGAGAGGAGCAAAGGGAACAGGTCAAGCGAATGCTGCTCGCTTTATCCGTCAAGACCGGGATTGATTTTCAGGTCACCTTGTTTCAAGCGGGCTTAAAAGCCGTGGGTTTTATTGACCATTATGCATTTTTAGGAAAAAAACCAGGCTTTCTTGGCCAGAAACTTTGTTATTTGGATTTTTAGGCAAAATCCTGCTGCAGCCCCTCTTAATTCGGGGCTGGCCAACCTGGATCGTCTATCGAACATTACGATAGCCGAGGTCTAAGATAGCCGTTTTGACTGATTACAATTGGTGTTTTGGTACCATAAACGCGATAAAAAAAGCGGTGGAAGATGGTCTTAGCCCACTTTGTCGATACCGGGAATCGATTGGATAATCTCATATTCTTCAACTTCTTCAGCAAGAGCATCAATCTGGTCCTGTAAGCTGGAAAGATGCTCTTGAAACCCTTCTGCTTTGCGCCAACGGCGCTTATTTCAATCAATTGCTCAGGGGACGCAAGATATGTCACGCCGATGAGACTGCCAGCCGGCCGGTGTTGTCCCACGTATTCCTTGAACTGCCGGATGACCGGCTCGGTATGTTCTTGAGCGTTTGTCAAATAGATCTCCACATAAGCGAGGTTCGACCTCGTGACATCAAATCCCGCCAGTACGCGATCAAGATTTTCTAGCGTTTGTCGGGTCTGTGCCTCTATATCGCCTTCGCCAACGAACGTGCCCTCCGTGTCGTGAGAAAATTGTCCCAAGAAACACTATTACCCGTTTTGGAAGAGTTATGTGAATGGGGAGTAAAAAATCAAATATAAACTAACCGCTCCCCGGAATAGGAAAACAGTATACCAGTATATAAGACATTGTCTACACTAAAAGCTTGACAAACATTAGCTGGTTTTCTCTGAACAGCTGTTTAGTGATAAAAAAGTGTAGAACCAGTTAAAAAAGTCTGGAACCAGTAAAAAACTGTGGAACTCCTAAAACAGTCCCGATGATGCTTTGTTAGGTCATCGGGTCTGTTTATTATGAAGGGGCCGTTAGCCAGTGTTAGAGGAGCGAATTCACTAGTTATCAGAATGTTAACGACGGCCGCTTGCTATTACTTCGAGTATCCGATGAGGGCCGCTGTGTTTTCGTGCACGGAGAAGCGGGCTACATAAATACAAAAATATTGGTAGGATTGCTCGGTTTAATGCCACAGACGTTGACTGTATCCGATTTCTTAGGAACGTTTCTTTTCTGATGCAAAATATAGCAGGGCAAGGACAGGAAAAACAACTCCAATCCATAAGACTGCATTCCATCCCCCTACGGCGTAAGACCAACCACCAATAGCAGATCCAATAGCACCCCCGAAAAAGAATATCGCCATAAAGAGTCCGTTCAATCGACTGCGAATCTCTGGTCCCAGCGAGAATATCTCACGTTGTCCAAGCACAAGGTTCGCGGAAACACCGGCATCCAAAATAATGGCTGATACGACTAGGGCAGTGATCCCAACAATAGAACTGGACTGAAATAGAAGAGGCAACAAAACAGAGACGATGACGGCAATGATAGCAACCCCAGTTGCGGGTTTTGTCCAGCCACGATCCGCAATCCGTCCAGCTACTGGTGCAGCAAGTGATCCAGCTACTCCTACAAGTGCGAACAGCGCGATGGCTTTCTGCGAAAAATGAAATGCAGGACTAGACAAGAGCAAAGGGGCTGTAGTCCAAAAAAGGCTGAAGGTGGCAAATAAACAAGCATGGTAAGCGGCTCGGCGTCGTAGGATCGGTGTAGTGACCAGGAGCTGCCACATGGAACCAAGCAAGGCTATATAGGTTATGTCTGATTTCGGTTTTCGAGTAGGTAGCACCTTCCAAAGAACGATCGCTAAGATAAACACCGCTATTGCAGACAAGGCAAAAATGGCATGCCAGCCAAAAGCGTCCGCTACAAGGCTCGATATTGGGCGCGAGAGCATTATGCCCAACAACAAACCACTCATGACATTACCAACTATGCGGCCACGTGTAGCATCTGTTGAGAGATAGGATGCAAAAGGTACCAGAACTTGGGCAGCGACTGAGCCCAAACCTATAAAGAGGGAAACGATAAGAAATAGTGTCGCTTCTTTTGTCACAGCCGCAGCACCGAGAGATCCGGCTGTAAAAAGCAACGCTGTGAAAACCAGCTTTCGGTTTTCAAGTATATCCCCCAAGGGAACGATAAACAGCAAACCGACAACGTATCCGATTTGCGTTAGTGTCACGATGAAACCAGCGCTGCCAGCAGACAGCCCAATGGAAGAACGAATCAATCCAACTAAAGGCTGAGCATAATAAAGATTGGCTACAATAATGCCGCATGCTGTTGCTAGAAGTAAGGTCAGCCAAGTAGGGATACCCTTTTCAATAGCGTTATTTCTCGTAGGATTCATACTCTCACTCTTTTCTTTAAATAGTGGTGGGATTGTAGAGGACATCAAGCCTCCTATCCCATGAGAAGATACCATCTAAAAATAGAAACTAAACGTTTAGTTTTATTATTACAAACAAATAATATACTGAACGTTTAGTTTTGTAAATAGGCAAATAACGATTCCTTTTTCAACCGCAGTAAGTATACTAGACGTATAGTATATTTTAAGAGGAATGATGAATGTGCAAGGAAAAAGAGGGCGTCCGCGCAATGTAGAAACGCATAAGTCAATCCTTTCCGCATCCTACGAGCTCTTGTTGGAAGATGGCTTTAAAGCGGTCACCGTAGATAAAATTGCGGAGCGAGCGAAAGTTAGCAAGGCAACGATATACAAATGGTGGCCAAACAAAGCTGCTGTAATCATGGAAGGGTTTCTTTATGCTGCAACTGCGAGATTACCTGTTCCTGATACGGGCTCGACATTTCAAGATATTTTCATTCATGCGACCAGTTTAACGAGGTTTTTGACAAGTAGAGAGGGAAACATAATCAAAGAGTTAATAGGAGAAGGGCAGCTGGATTCCAATTTGGCGCTGGAATATCGAGAGCGGTTTTTCCAGCCCAGACGCATGCAGGCAAAAGAGCTTTTTGAGAAAGGAATACAGCGAGGAGATTTGAAAGAGAATCTGGATGTTGAATTATGTATCGACCTTGTTTATGGACCGATTTTTTATCGTCTGCTTGTAACCGGGGATGAGTTGAATGATTCCTATATGCATGATCTGGTAACAAACGCATTTGAAGGAATCCGATCGAAATGAGCGATACAAAGACAAAATGATGTGTTTTTGTTTCAAAGGACAGTGGTATCTAGGACTAATTATTGAATCCTAGATTGCCACTGTTTATTTATTAGATGGAGAGGGGGTGAACAGCTTTAGCGTCGGGATGACACCTCCCCCCCGGTTTCGGTCGTTCTACCCTGACTACCGTAATGGTAAGCACCCTTAAATGAAAGAGGTCACCAGGATAGTGTTACTACAATGTTGAATAACGGAGAAAACAATACCCCACTGTAGGGAGACAACGTAAAGAATAGTTCCTTTTTAAGTGTGAAAAAATCAATGTGACCATGCCTACGTTTTACCAGCGCGTAAAGGAATACGAGATGGAGACGAGGCTATGGCGAGGAGGAATTTCATTGCCAGCCGAATTGCGCATGATACGCAAACGGCGAAGAAATCAAGGATTTTGGGGAAATGCACGGAAATATTAAACTCAAATATAGTGAGGTTTCGCATAGCGGCCCAGTCCTGCTGGATCTTATTGATTCTCATAGCTAGCACCTTCCGCAGTTCACCCAATATTACCCAATCCGTGATATGATTTTAAAGACAAGCGAATAAGCTTTAATAGAAAGGGATATTAGGAGGGCGGCCAGTGGAATTCATTAAATTAAATTGTCCCAATTGTCAGGGGGACATTGAATATAAAGAAGGGAAGAAGTTCAAATGCCTGTATTGTGGAACTGAATTATTGTTGAAGGAGAATAACGTCTATTATGTTGACCAGACGATTAATAATTATTATGGAACCACTCCTGCACAAGCACGACCAAAATCGAACTCAACTATCCTTCTTTTGCCGCTCATCATCATTTGTATGGTAGTTGGATATTTCTTTTTGACCAACAATCAAACAGAGTACAGCATCGAAAACGAGGTGCCTGTTCGAACGATGCCTGAAAGCGAAGTTCTCCTATTTTTCCTAAAGGATATTTTTGATAAAGGGGCAGCGATGCCAACAGAAGAGGAAATCGCAACGATCCGCTATTTGTCTGCTTATCGTGATAACGATCAGTGGCACATCGGCTACAGCTTTGATGATCCGTTTACGAATGAGCGAACTGAAATCTCCAACTATGTGATTACGGATAAGCTATTGAATACACAAAGAATCGAACAAAAAGACTTTGAGGCATTTAGCGGGCTATCAGTGTTAAAACTGATGAATGAATACAACATTTCAAAAAATGACCGAGTTAGCTTTCGACATTTACAAGGGTTGAAAAGCTATACAGGCGGCTTTAACGAATCATTTAGTTCGTTTGCACATTATTTTGGCGATAAAGCTAATATCGTAGAACTTTCCACACAAATTCGAAGTAATGAGGAAATGGCTTTATTAGTACAGTTTCCGAATCTGCAGTCGCTTGAAATTTCGTATGTGGATGAGTCTGTTACCGACTTCCATATCCTGAATCAGCTGTCATCATTAAAATCATTGTCTTTAACAGGGATTAATGATTTGAAGTGGCTGTCTTCATTAACTGGATTAACGTCATTAACACTCGATAATAGTGATGCGACAGATTTCAGTTCATTTTATGCGCTAAGTCAATTGCAAAAGTTAAAGCTTACGTTGGTGAGAAATTTAAAAACACTTGATTTTGTACAAAATATGCCAAACCTGCAGTCGCTTGATCTTGAAAATGTTGACATAACGAATGTAGAACTCCTGAGAAATAAGCCATCACTGACGAAGCTGCGGTTAGCTTCTCTCTATCAAGTTGATTCTGTTGAGGTTGTGAATAGTCTGCCGTCACTAACCGAATTGTCAATAACGGGTTACGGTGGCATTGAATCACCAATCACAGCGCCAAATTTAAAGAAAGCGGAATTAAAAGACTCATTCTTACCAAAGTTAGAGGCGCCCGCTTTAAAATCTTTAACGGTTTACATACGCGGGTCGAGTGATAATCTGGATGGGGCAGCTTTAGTGAAATTTCCCCAGTTGGAACAGCTTTCAGTGATGGAGCATGGAGAATTTGTGGGGATTAGTTCTTTAAACCGTCTGCCGAATTTGCAAACATTGAATTTGGATGAGACGTCCTTTTACAGTGAAACGAATGCATTATTCAATTTGCAGCATGTAAAAACGTTAAATTGCAATAAATGTTCGTTTCAATTAAATAGTGACAAGCCTTTTACGAATCATACGCTGGAACATTTAACGTTGAATAACCCATCTTTTCGCATAGGCAATGGAGACTGGGTGCATGAAACAGATAAGATGATGCCTTACTTTGCTGATTTTACGGCTCTGCGTTCATTTACGATGCAAGACACCTCGCTTGGATTATTAAGTTTTATGAAAAATTGGCAGCAAATTGAGGAGCTTCATTTGGAAAATAACGCGATTTCCAATATAGAGCCTTTGCTGAAGCTGCCCAATTTAAAGAAGCTATATATTTTGGGGAATCAAGTGCAAAACAAATCTGTTCTTGGCAAGGGAGTTTTGATTTATTGAGGTAACGGGCTTATTAAAAACAAGACGCTAATGATTGCGCCATAGTTCCCCTGGCAAAAAGCTTAAGTTCAATATGGAGGCAGGGGAACTCAATCAGGTGGAGAATACCCTAACCACTAGATTCAGAACGTTGTCTACTCATGACCAGAGGTAAGAGGTCTCGGCCATATTATGAACGGAGGGAAGCTTGTTTAATGCTTAAGTGGGAGAGCGATATATGGGGAAAGCTTACGGGACCGTACAGTTCCGCAGACAACGTACCTATGTTATTGCAGCAATTAATGCGGCAATATAGCCAGGAAATTTTTGACGATCTCTTTCAGGAGCACTTGTATCACCAAAATACGATATATACAGCTACATATGCGGCAATGCCTTTTTTGGCACAAATAGCGTGTTCTACCTCTGATGCTGAAGTGCGCAAAGAGCTGTTTATAAATTGCGGAATAATCGAGGCAAGTCGGAACGAGCGCGATGAGGACCCATTCCCAGAATCTTGGGCTGAGCTGGTTGAAGAGGCAGGCAGCTCTGTTTGTACTGAATTGTATCGTGAGTACGTAGAGGCTATTGGGAAGCTCAAGACGCTTACAAAGGAAGTATTCTCCTATGCAGCTGATCCTTCCATTGATGAGACGGAGAAACGTTATATTTTTGTGGCGGATGCCGCTTACCGAGGCTCGCATAGTGTCGCCAATATGTTGATGACTTTTATGAACGGTGATGAGTATGTGGCAGTGTGTCCGGCCTGCGCAGCTGATGTATTCATCTGGCCACAAGAAGATAATTCTGCAGAAATCCTTCAAGCCTTTGAACACGACCCTGTCTTTCACACTGACCAGGCATCGCATGTAATCGTTCCGGTCACGTCATTTGCAGATGAAGAAATACGAACATTAGCGGAGCGGGCGGAAGCGATCGGGGAGCAAACATTGGCTAGGCATCTGTATTATTTAGCGGGGGAAACAGTATGTCCATCCTGCCACGAGAAAATTTCTGTTTGGCCGTCTTTGCTTAGCACATTTACAATGTAGAGCGCAAGTTAAGGGGGAACGGCGAAAAGGATCGGATCAAGAATGATATTGCAACTTGGAGTTGAATCATTTATTATGGACACTACAGGTCTGTAATAATGATAATGTTGAGAAGGGAGGAGGGGAGCTTGCAGTTCTCCAAAAGTACAGATTATGCCCTACACGCCTTACTTCATCTCGGAAACTCGGAGCGTTGCAACAATGTAGGGATCAAGGAATTAGCTTCCACACTTGGTGTTTCCGAAAGCTATTTATCCAAAATCATGTCCAAGCTAAGGCAGGATGGAATCGTACGTGCTGTGCCAGGGGTGAACGGCGGTTACGAGCTTGCCAGGTCGGCTGAACAGATTACGTTTCTTGATGTGATTCAAGTGATTGAAGGAAGACAGAAGTTGTTCGAATGCTCCAATACGAATTCGCAGCAGCATCGGTTGTTAGCGGAAGAGGAGACTGCCGGGCGGGATCAGGCTCAGGAGCGTTCAGGAAAGTGCGAATGCTTGGTCCAGAAGGTGATGGAGGGTGCGGAACAGCATCTGCACCAATACTTGCGGGAACACACAATCCAGTCGGTACTGGAAGAGGCTTTCAAGCATGGCAACCATGAGACAAACAAGAAGTGATACACTTCTTGCGTTTTAATTATGGATATCATAGATCTATAGAAGGGTGTGTTAGCGATGGAAAAACAACTTTTCGATGTAGCGATTATTGGAGGCGGACCGGCTGGGTTGAACGCCGCTCTGGTGCTTGGGAGAGCAAGGAAAAAGGTGGCGGTGATCGACGAGGGTCGTCCCCGCAATGCTGTGACTCGCGAGGTCCACGGGTTTCTTACCCGCGATGGAATCAGTCCGAGCGAGTTCCGGCGAATTGCAAAGGAAGAGATCAGCGCTTATCCCTCCGTATCATTCGTGGAGGATACGGCGGTGTCGATCGGGGGAACTGACGGCCGGTTTCAAATTGAGACTGAGCAAGGACAAATCTTTGCAAGCAAAAAAGTATTGTTTACCGTCGGCATGAAGGATCGGCCGTTGGACATTCCGGGATTGGCTGAGGTATACGGGAAAAGCGCTTTCGTCTGCCCGTATTGCGATGGCTGGGAGTTAAGGGATCAGCCGCTTGTCATCATTACGAAGGGGGCTGAGCTTATGCATTTCGCTCCGATCATATCGGGATGGACGAACCGTTTTACCGTCTGCACGAATGGCCCCGATGAACTGACGGATGCCGATCGCGAGGAGCTTCAGCGGAAACAAGTGCCTCTGTTTGACTCGCCGATCCGGCACATCGACTCCAGCCATGGGATCGTTCAGCAAGTCGTTCTTGAAGACGGGACGATTGTTTCATGCAGGGGGATCTTTTTCAAACCGGAGTTGGTTACGGGATCGGATTTGCCGCGAACTATTGGATGCCAGATCACGGAAGCGGGGGAGATCGTCGTCGATGACTTCGGAAAAACGAACGTTCCGGGTGTCTATAGCGCCGGGGATGCAACATCGCGAATGCATCAGGCCATAGCTGCGGCTTCGAGGGGCGCAGTCGTCTCCGCGATGATCAATAATGAGTTAAATACAGAGGCTTGGCGGAGAAACGGATAGATTTTATTCAGGTATAATGGGAGGTACTAGTGGGAAATACGGATAAGTTTGAAATGATAGCAAATATATACGACACTCCTGAAAGAATCCATATAGCAAAGGTATCAGCTGATGCCATTCGTGAATATGTAGTTGACGCTACGGGTAAGAACGCGATTGATTTTGGGTGTGGGACTGGTCTTGTCGGAATGAGCTTGCTAAACGATTTTCATTCTGTGCTTTTTCTAGATACTTCACAAAACATGATTAATCAAATAAGGCAAAAAATTTCCGATTTTGATATTCAGAATGTAGATACATTATGCTTTGATTTTGAAAAGGAAGCTCTATCAGATTTACATGTAGACTATATTTTTATGGCTCAGGTTCTACTCCACATTCATGATGTTGAATTGGTTTTATCAAGATTATTTAATGTGCTAAATGAAGGAGGACAATTACTAATCGTAGATTTTGATAAAAATGAAAAAGTAGTTTCAAATATCGTTCATAACGGATTTGATCAAGTAAAGCTAATGGAAATGATGACGAGAATAGGGTACAGGAATATTCAATCCAAAACTTTTTATAATGGAAGTAAAATATTCATGAGACATGATGCATCTATGTTTATTCTTGATTCTCAAAAATAAACGCAGCAGTTTATGACTGTTTATTATGCACGGTCCAGATGGAGTTGATTATCCCAACACCAACGTTTTTGTCGAGGTTGTTAAATCTGAGCGAATCGTCATCCAGCATGCTGTGTTTCCCCATTTTCTGGCGACAGCAACCTTTGAGGATTTGGATGGTAAGACCAAACTTACTTATAGCACCGTTTTTGAAGAAAATGCGGCTACATTCGATAAGGTAAAAGCATATGTCGTCCCAGGGGGAGAACAGACCATGGTTCGTCTTGGGGAGCATCTGACAAGTATGTCATAGATCTGCTTTTCCAACGAACAGTAGAATAGAGAAAAGCCTACTCTCTTCGAACGAGAAAGTAGGCTTTTTTCGTTGAACGGAATCTCCAATCGCAACCATTTGTTGCTTAGCCTGTAGTCGAGGTCGGGTTCTCTTCTTCCTCCGACCTATCAGTATTCAAATTGAAGCGTCGACAGGGAACGTGGTAAAATTTTTCATGGGATTGTATACCATTTTTCGGTTAATCAACAGGTGTGCTTAGCTACATAACGAATTGCATTGGAGTTGGGATAAGACTATGAAAAACGAGATCATGGATAGATTCATCTCTTACGCACAAGTGAACACACAGTCCGATGAGGATAGCGAAACCTGTCCTTCAACACCAGGGCAGCTAGTGCTTGCCCAAATGCTCGTAGACGAGCTGAAAGCTATAGGTATGCAGGACGTTACGATGGATTCGAACGGTTATGTAATGGCAACCCTTCCAGCCAATACTGATAAAGAGATTCCAACGATCGGTTTTCTTGCTCATATGGATACGGCTACTGATTTCACCGGCGCTGGTGTGAAACCGCAAATCGTAGAAAATTATAACGGACAAGTCATTGTCTTGAACGAAGCGCAGAATATTATGCTATCGCCAGTTGATTTTCCGGAGCTTGCTGGATACATAGGCCACACACTCATAACGACAGACGGTACCACATTACTTGGCGCTGACGATAAAGCCGGTATTGCCGAAATCATGACTGCTATGGCTTATCTGATTCGACACCCAGAACTGAAACACGGGAGAGTACGAGTAGCTTTCACCCCGGATGAAGAAATCGGCAGAGGCCCCGAAAAGTTTGATGTGTCCGCCTTCGACGCAGTGTATGCCTATACGATGGATGGTGGTCCTCTTGGTGGGATTGAGTACGAGAGCTTTAACGCTGCATCAGCCATCATTACTTGCAAAGGGACGAATGTCCACCCTGGTACAGCCAAAGGTAAAATGGTCAATGCTGCTAAAATAGCCATGGAGCTGCATGGCATGCTGCCGGCTGATGAGACTCCTGAGAAGACGGAAGGCTATGAAGGCTTCTATCATCTATCGTCTATTCATGGTGACGTCGAGCAAACCCAGCTTCGTTATTTGATCCGGGAGCACGATCGGAATCGGTTTTTGGAGAGAAAGTCCGAGCTGACTCGTATCGTAGAGGAATTACAGAAAAAATACGGTGATAAGCGAATTGAGCTCGAAATCAAAGACGAATATTTCAACATGAGGGAAAAGATTGAGCCTGTTATGGAAGTAGTGGACATCGCTAAACTAGCGCTAGAAAATCTCGGAATCGTGCCGATTATTGAGCCGATTCGCGGTGGTACGGATGGCTCTCAGCTATCCTACATGGGGTTGCCAACACCGAATATATTCACAGGCGGGGAAAATTACCACGGGCCGTTCGAATATGTTTCGGTTGATAACATGGTGCAGGCAGTGAACACTATCATCGAAATTGTTAAGCTGTATGAACAAAGATCTTAAGAGTGAGCAGTCGAGAAATTACAAAGCAGTTTTGAATAGGTTAAGAACCCTTGGGCTTTTTTGGACCAAGGGTTTTTTCTCTTAACGCAAAATAATATGGATTGCTTAAAACATGCATTTTTGGACGTTTCTATTCATTCCAATGGTTGATAAACTTACCAAATACATTATATACACATAGGAGTGATAACAATGGTTGGGGTACGTTACAAGATACGAGAAGTGTTGGACGAGAGCAAGATTGAGACGTTTTTGCAGCAAGCTCGCATTGGACATCTTGGGATGGTCGATGGTCATCTGCCGTATGTTGTTCCACTCAATTTTGTTTGGACAAATGGGAAGTTATATTTCCATGGCGCCACAGGCGGGAGACGAAATCAGGTTATGGATGCGAATCCAGAGGTTTGTTTTACGGTTTGTGAAGAATACGGAACGATTACCGATCCGGTGCCAGCCAAGACAGACACTGCATATATGAGTGTCATGATTTTTGGAAAAGCACAGCCCATCGCCGATCTGGACGAAGCTACACACATGCTGCAGGAAATGATAAATAAGTATGTACCTGGTTACTATAATCGGCCTTTACCCAAGCAGCACGTAGACAAATACCGATCAGCAGTATTTGGGGGTCCGGTTCAGGTGTACCGTATTGATCCATACCATGTCACCGCAAAAGAAAATCCGATTGAAGAAGAAAAAATGTTCGAACCAGGAAAAAACGTGTAAGAGGGGCAGGCCCTGCATCATCACCTCGTCAAAGAGAACAAGACCATGGATATTCTGGTGCAAATATGAAGAAAGCAAGTTTGGAGCTCCGCCGGAAGGGCCTCATGACGATTGGGAAACTGAATGCTACAAACGAAGAGACCCGGAATGAAAACGCACGCCAGGACGAATAGGGAAGAGGCAGGCGGAGATGCTTGTATCAGATAAGCATCTCCGCAAGACGAGAAATGCCTTCTTCAATGGCAGCTTCATCTACTTTCGCAAAACCTAGTACCCATCCCCTTCGATCGCTTTCCAAGCAATACTTGCTAAGCGGATAAACACGGATTCCTTTTTCAAGCGCTAGGTTCGTCACGGCTTCTTCGTCAAACGATTTATCAGCTTCCAGAAGCACATGCAGCCCTGTTTCGACGCCGCTTAATGTGAAGTGTTCGCTCAGACCCGTCGTGATGATGGCTTTGGTCATAGCTTCATGTCTGCGCCGATATACATTACGGACTCGTCTCATATGGCGCATGAAATGCCCATGCTCGATAAAATGAGTGAGTGTTAGTTGTTCCATAATCGGCAGATGGCGATAGGTCAATGCATGAACCCCAGCAAGCTGACGGATGGCCTCTTTGGGACCGATGATGGCTGATATCCGAATACCAGGAGCAATCATTTTGGAAAAACTCATCATATACAAAGTATTCTGAGGTCGCTGACTGAACAAGGTCGGAAGGGGGTCGCCGCGATAGCGGAATTCGCTGTCGTAATCATCCTCAACAATCCAAACGCGATGCTGGGCAGCCAAATGTAACAATTGTTGCCTGCGAGGCTCCGACATAATGACTCCAACCGCACACTGATGTGATGGTGTAACAAAGACAAGCTTGGAATCAGGGTGAATACGGTCTACACATAGCCCGTTCTCGTCGACCGGAACGGAGACAACTTGCATACGCTGATACTTCATCGCCATCCAGGCAGCAGGGAAGCCAGGATCTTCAACAGAAACGGTATCACCCTCATGTAAAAGGGCCTGGGCGATCAAATCTTAAAAGGATCTGATCGGTACCCACATGAACGCCCCGTTCAAGCGACAAATAACGTTGAATCTGTTCTCGCAGCGGCAGGAATCCATAGGCATCACCGTAAGCCCAACTGTCCAGATCTGTTTCTGTGGAAGCCCGTATAAACGATTGTCTCCAATTCTTTTGAAACTGTTCGTCCAAATAGGGTTCATGTGGACTGAAATCAATCTCAACTTTTCGATTTTCTTTGTCCCCAAACCAACTGTGCAAATGACCGATTGAAGCGTTTAATAAAGGCAATTCGGGGAGGACAGGTCCCTCCTGCCAAGCATCTTCTGAAGGGCGGGTTGCATAAGTCCATTCACTCACTCTTGTCCCGCCACGACGAGAGGTTACGGTATATCCGCGGCTGAATAACTCCTCGTAAACAATTTGTATAGTTGAACGGGAAACGCCAATTAATAGAGCGAGTTCGCGGGATGGGAGCAGCAATTCGCCGGGTGGCCATTTTCTGGTTGTAATATTATGGATAGCCTGGTCTAGCAGCTGCTGCCAGATAGGACGTTCGTCATCGCGGTTTACTTTTAGCATTCATTCACCTTCAGTGTTCTACTGATATTATGGATTGCTATAAACGTTGAGTCGTGACTATTAAATAACAATCCATTGGTTGGTATCCTATCATGACAAACATAGCTTTTACAACACGACATTTCTAGCGATGTGGGGGGTAGAGCTTACTAGATCGCATTCGTTGTAACTGCCTTATGTTAGTATGTGGAAGGAAAGATTCACTCTTCATCCTCACAACATAATAAGAAGAGATGCAAGGAGGATGGAATAGAGAAACTTTCTACACTTCTTGATTAGATAGGAGGAATGGAGAATGAGGAAGAGATTTTGGATTGCAGCGTTGGTGTTTGCTTTTATTTTTACATTCCATTTTGGAAGCGCTTACGCAGCGGAAGAGCATGGCGACTTTTCGGTTGAGGACGATCCGATTGCTCAATTCTTAAAGGAGAATCCTGACAGAGCCTCCCTGTATGTCATTCGCAATGGGGATAAGGTGATCGATTATCACTCGAACCGACAGATGACCCTCGCTAGTACCTCAAAATTGATCATTGCACTTGAGTTCGCCAAACAGGCGGCCAAAGGAAAGATCAATCCCTCGAAAAAGGTGTCGTTGGATGATTTGGCGCTGTTTTACGTGCCCGGGAGTGATGGCAATGCCCATGAAGCTTGGCTGCAGGATATTGAGACGCGTCAAGTGGTTCAGAACGGCAAAGTCAGCTTGCAGGAAGTTGCAAAAGGAATGATCAAGTATAGCTCCAATGCCAACTCAGAGTACTTGTTAATGCTTCTTGGTATTGATAAAGTCAACGATAACCTGGACGAGTTGAACTTTAACAAGCATGAGAAGTTTTTCCCTGCCTTTGCATCCATTGTCTTTGTACCCTACTCCATAATGTCTACTCTGGACCCTGACTTACCATTCGATGAGAGGGTCGATCTAGTCAAAACTCAGCTCAGTAATATGTCACAGAAAAATTTCAATGCCGAGTCGAGCAAAATATTCAAAATATTGCAAAAGTATAAATCTGGTCGTTATAAAGATCAGGTAGTTGAAGATCTATATCCGTGGTACGATTCGGAAATTAACGATTTGATTGTGTCACGTCTACCCAAGGGAACAACGAAAGAGTATGCGACCTTGATGAACAAAATCAACAGCAGAAGCTACCTTTCTGCAAAGGTTCAGAAGGAATTAGATGCGGTCATTGAGAACCCGTTGAAACCCGATAGTCCATTTACTCACGTTGGCTCAAAAGGTGGAAGTACAGCAAAAGTAATTACTATGTCATTTTACTCGACTGATAAAAATGGGAACAAGATAGAGCTGGCCCTTTTTACCAATGGGCTAACGAAAGCAGAGTTTCAGCAAATTTACCAGAATTTGGGTGCGTTTTTGATAGAACGGGTTCAGGATGAGGAGTATTTAGATGATCTGAAGCAATATTTGCAGTAGAAAAATTAGTGAGCAAGCAACCCTACACATAGATAAAGGGGAGAGCGAGTTGAGCTCGGCGTGACCAGTGCGGAACATATTAAAGAATTGGGCATTCGGCAAGGCGATCCGATCGTCCCGATTTGTCCCTTTACAGTGATGGTCAACGACCAGATATATATGGGCAAAGCCTTTGACAATCGCGGAGGTTGTTTGGCGGCGAATACAAAATTGCGCAACTTGTTGTTTGATACTGCGGAAGAAGAAGGAATTCCTTATCCGTTCGGAGCAGCTCCTGGTGTGGGGACAGATGCTGGCGCCGCTCATCTGATCGGCACAGACGATTGGATCAAAACGTAACCAACATACCTCTTTAAGGAAGTGGAGGAACCACCGAAGGATGAAAATTCCAGTGCGGTGGTTCTTTTTTTCTCTCATCTTCCATGCCATCATTATGGAGGGGGCGATGAAGGATGTTCCAGGATTTCAAGCTCGTCGGTGACCGGCCGGTCGCGATACAAGTGAAAGAATACGTCAAACGTTTAATTATAAAAGGGGCTCTTCAGGCAGATCAGAAGCTGCCCTCTACACGTGAAATGAGTGGTCTATTAAAGGTGAGCCGCAATACGGTCATTGCAGCCTATGAGGGCTTGGAGGATGACGGATTTACGTATGCGATTCCCGGCAAAGGCAGCTATGTAGCGGCTATGGTAAACCATTTGGCTGCAGATAACGGAGGAGCTGATGGCTCCGCCACTTGGCAGATCGACTGGAAGGCAAGAATGAACGATTATGCTGTATCGGCTGTTGAGCTGGATATGATGAAGCAAGGCATTCGCGCCAAAAAAGGAACCATCTCGTTCACAAGCATCGCTCCGGATGAGCAGCTGTTTGATCTCGGGGATGTAAGGCGAGCTTTTTTGGACCGGATGGCAATCGAAGGGCAGATGCTGCTTAACTACGGGTATGCAAAGGGCTACAAGCCGCTAATCGATTATCTGATGCGTTATATGGAGAATAAGGGTGTCGATATAAGCGGCAAGGATATGCTGATTACAAGCGGGTTTACTGAAGGCTTTGACATAGTTCTGTCGGCACTGCGTCCTGCTGCACGCCACGGGTCAGCCATTTGTGAAAATCCGACCCACCATACAGCGATTAAAAATTTGAAGCTGCAAGGATTTGAGATTACCGGTATTCCGATGGAGCGTGACGGTATTGATGTGGAGCAGCTGGAGGCGGTATTGAAGAGGCAGACGAACAGCTTTGATCTTGCCTATTTGACACCCTCCTATCACAATCCTACCGGCATCGTCATGTCGCCAGAGAAGCGCAGCGCCGTTATGAAACTAATGATGCGCCATCAGATTCCGGTGATCGAGGATGGATTCAATGAGGAGCTGCGGTATTCGGGAGCGCATGTTGCCCCTTTAATAGCGACAGCAGGGCGAGGGAACGGAGTTATCTATATTGGCAGCTTCTCGAAAGTCCTTTTCCCCGGGTTGAGAGTAGGCTGGGTGCTTGGAGACCGAGCGCTGATCAACACTCTGGAAAGTATTAAGCGTGCCCGTACCATTCATACCTCAACAATCGATCAATCGATTTTGTATCAATATTTACTAAATGGAAATTTCGATAAGTATGTTAAGAAAGCACGTTCAGAGTATAAGCGCAAATATGAGCTGACAAAAGCATGCTGTGAGGCGTATCTTCCAGAGGCGCAGCTGTCTGGTGACGGGGGATTGCATATGTTCCTCACCTTTCCAAAGGGAGTAAATACACGCCTACTGCTCGAAGCTTGCACAAAACAGGGCGTTATTTTTACACCGGGAGACAAGTTTTTTATTCAGGAAGGCGAAGGGACGAATACGTTGCGGCTCGGTTTTTCACGCGTCACGGATGAAAATATCGAGCGGGGTATTCAAATCATCGGCAAACAGGCGCGTAGTTTTCTGTAGGTATAAAAGAAAAAATGAGGTGTCATGATGAGAGTAGGCGTTATTATGGGCGGTATTTCCTCTGAACGTGAGGTTTCTCTGTGGACAGGTCAAGAGATGGTCAAACATCTGGATCGCAGTCGCTACGATGTGGTTCCGATCGTGATCGAGCGGCGAGCTGATTTAATCGCACAGGTTCAGCAGGCAGGCATCGACTTCGCACTACTTGCGCTGCATGGTCAATATGGCGAGGACGGCACAGTGCAGGGAGTGCTGGAGACACTGGACATTCCCTATTCAGGAAGCGGAGTTCTGGCAAGCAGTCTTTGCATGAATAAGCAGCTGTCCAAGATTCTCCTAAAGGCAGTGGGCGTGCATACACCTGCAGGTTTTTGCTGGCAGGGGATGGACGACTATAATCCGCAGGCGGTAGAGCAACTTGGCTACCCGGTTATTGTGAAGCCGAATACAGGGGGATCGAGTATCGGCGTTCAGCCCGTGCAAAATGAAATGGAGCTGCTGCCCGCTGTTCAGGAAGCTTTCGGCTTGGGTCAGGCAATTTTGATTGAGCCCTATATAAAAGGGACGGAGCTGACTTGCCCGATCATGGATGGCGAGGTACTGCCGATTATCGGTATTCGCTCCGCGCATTCGGAGTGGTTTGATTTCAAAGCGAAATACGAGGTGGGTGGGGCTGAGGAGAAAGTCATCCAGCTTCCTCCCGTTATAGAGCAGCGTGTGCGTGAGGCGGCGTTAGCCAGCTATCAGCAGCTACAGTGCAAGGTCTATGCCAGGGTCGATATCATCTTGTCTCAGGATACGCCTTATGTGCTGGAGGTAAATACCTTGCCGGGAATGACCGTAGGCAGCCTTTTTCCGAAGAGTGCAGCAGCAGCGGGGATGACCTATACACAGCTGCTGGACCGTATTATTGCTATCTCGCTTGATGAGCGGAACCAGGAATGGGGGACAGATCGTCATGTATCGTGAAGCGGGTACAGGACAATTTTTGTCCTCGCGTGTACGGGATATCCGACCATCGGGAATTCGCGCTTTTTTGATCTGAATGCAGCGGGTAAAGATACAATCATTCAGGCATTGCGTGAAGGGCGGACGAAAATATACTTCAAATGCCGGTTTGATGAGCCGATCACGTATATGCTGTTTGTTACATGCTAACGGAGTACGAAAGTTTAAAAAACAGAGGCAGTCCAGGACTTTCTTTTCTCGTCCAGGACTGCCTCTGTTTCGCATGTTGGGCCTCTTGTTTTACTCCTATCATCAAACAACGGAATGAGCCTCCCGATTAGACAATAACCCTCCTACCAAGATCTGAAGCTCGCCAGCTCGCGGGTGCTCAACGATGTAGTCACCTAACAGGTTAAAGGATACAAAAGCTGTCACGCTGCTGCTCGCTTTTTTATCGAGCTTAGAATCGCCAAAAACATGCAGGAAGAATGGATCTCTGGCAAATGACTTGCTCATGAGCGATACGAATAAAGTTTTTTCCGACTGACCCATGATAAATATGACATAAGCTGACATGTTTTAAACCGTACAATAAGGGGGAGATCAGCGAAAGGAGCGACAAATCATGAAACCTTTAGAGGGAAAAGTAGCTTTGGTAGCAGGTGCAACACGAGGAGCGGGTAGAGGAATCGCAATTGAATTAGGAGCGGCTGGGGCAACGGTATATGTGACGGGGCGCACGACAAGGGCACAACGCTCCGAGTACAATCGTCCTGAAACGATTGAAGAAACCGCCGAGCTAGTAACGAACGCGGGTGGACGAGGGATAGCTGTTCAAGTAGATCATCTGCAGCCCGAGCAGGTACAGGCGCTCGTCGCGCGGATTGAGGAAGAACAGGGCAGATTGGACATCCTGGTCAACGATGTGTGGGGTGGCGAATATTTGACACAGTGGAACGTGCCCGTCTGGGAGCACTCCCTTGAGCGCGGGTTTCGCCAGCTTCGGTTAGCGATTGACACACATATTATTACAAGCCACTACGCGCTACCTTTGTTAATACGCAACGAGAACGGTCTGGTTGTGGAGATAACAGATGGAACGGCAGAATACAACGACAACCACTATCGTTTATCGCTGTTCTACGATCTGGCAAAGTCGTCTGTCATTCGCATGGCGAAGTCTTTAGCCCATGAGCTTTCTCCCTATAAATGCACGGCTGTAGCATTGACTCCGGGATGGATGCGGTCGGAAATCATGCTTGAGCATTTTGGTGTTGAGGAGAAAAACTGGCGAGACGCTACTGCTCAGGAGCCTCATTTTGTCATTTCTGAATCCACGCATTTTGTTGGACGCGCTGTCGCTGCACTGGCAAAAGATCCGGAGGTCGGGCGATGGAACGGACACTCTGTTTCCAGCGGTCAGCTCGCGCAAGTGTATGGTTTTTATGACCTTGACGGCTCACAGCCTGATAGCTGGCGGTATATCGTAGAAGTGCAGGAAGCAGGAAAGCCGGCGGATGCTTCTGGATATCGTTAAGCGCAAATAAAATAACCCAAATTCAAACGACTTGTAGAGCTTACCAGGTGGTAGCGTCAGTCTAAGACTTCATTTTTCGGTCTGTGGCTGCCGCTGCCTGGCTGCGAAGAAAATAGTGTGTAGAATTTTCTTGCAATTAAGTTTTTAGCATGATATATTCTACAACAACGGTTAAACGTTTAACCTACCAGTGGCAAGGAGGGGCAAATGGCTACTTTAAAAGACATTGCAAAGCATGCTAACGTAAGCGTTTGTACCGTTTCCAGATATTTAAGCTCCGATATGACCGTGAAAAAAGAAACCGAGGAAAGAATACAGTTTGCCATCAAAGAGCTTGGATATGTACGAAATGTGGTGGCAAAAGCACTGAAACGGAAGGAAACCTATAATATAGCTGTTATCCTGCCGAAGATTAACAACCTATATTATTCCGAGATCACGTCTGGCATCAGTCAAACATTAGGGAAGCACCATTATAATCTCTACATATACGAAGTTGATAATCTGAATTTGAGTGAAGACGAAATCCTTCAGCTAATGCGTGAAAATATGATCGCAGGCATTATTTTTATTGGCCTATTTTCTGATACCTCTTTTCAGGAAAGCATTCACAGCGCTTTGGAATGGGAAATTCCCGTTGTATATGCCAACAGATGCATTCCGTACGACGGATATCCACTGTTGTACCCCGATTTAATTCAAGCAAGCAAGCTGGGTGTCGAGTATTTGTACTCAAAAGGCAAGAATCGGATCGCTCTCGTTCATAAGCAATTGCCTGACCATCTGCTTGCCTACTTTTTAGATGGTTTCGATGCGTCGAGCAAAAGCGAGGAGAAGCCCCTGTTGATGGAAATCACAGACGGGATGGACTTGCCAAAAGACTTGGTTCCAGCTCTTCAAGAAAACCAGATTGATGGCGTATTTGTCCTGAATGAATTGAGTGCCGTTTATTTGACCAAGGCATTGGTGGAAGCGAATATTCGTATACCTGAGGATATGGCTGTATTGAGCTTGGGGAATTCACTCATCTCGCAAATTTCTACCCCAGAGCTTACTTGTGTAGACTTGCAAAACAGAGAATTAGGGATCAGAAGTGCGGAGATTATTTTAAGCCAGATTCGAAAACAAGAGTTTGAACCGATCACTGTATTGGAACCGTTTATTGTAGAGCGGAGATCGGCATAGATAGCATAAGACCAACGATTTTAAAAAAGAAGAAGAGGACAAAGTAAGTTTTTTATACACCTTTAGTTAAACGTTTAACTCTTTTCTAACAGCTTCCTTCGATAAGTCCAGAGCTTAGCTCTACTTATATATCAAAACTGTTATCGGCTTTTTTTGTAGGAGACCGAACATTTGTGCTACAATCATAGGAAACTACTTCCAAAGGAGGTGATTTCCATCCTCGTTCACAAAGCCTTTCGCTTTCGCATCTATCCTTCACCTGAACAAGCTGCACTCATCCATAAGAATATGGGATGCTCTCGCTTTGTTTTTAATCACTTCGTAGCAAAATGGAACGAAACCTTTCAAGAGACAGGTAAAGGCTTGTCGTATCATTCTTGTGCGATCCAAATCCCCACCTTGAAGAAACACTTTCCGTGGCTAACAGAAGCAGAGAGTACCGCGTTGCAATCGGCTGTGCGAAACGTTTCAGATGCTTTCGAACGCTTCTTTCGTAAACAAAACGACAAGCCTCGTTTAAAAAGTCGAAAAAATCCTGTACAATCCTACACGACCAAACACACAAATGGTAATATTGCTATCGCAGGCAATCAACTCAAATTGCCCAAGCTCGGATGGATTCATTTTGCTAAATCACGTAATATCGAAGGGCGCATCCTCTCCGTTACCGTTAGGCGAAATGCCACAGACAAATACTTCGTCGCCATCCTTTGTGAATGCGATGTTCAGCCTCTTCCCCAAAAAGACAATGCGATCGGCATAGATCTGGGTCTGAAGGAGTTTGCGGTCTGTTCCAACGGCGAAGTCATTGCCAATCCGAAACATCTGAAGAAACGAGAAAAACAACTGGCACGCTGGCAACGTATCTTGGCTCGTCGGAAGCAAGGTGGTTCCAATTGGCATCGTGCCAAGAAAAAAGTTGCCTTGATCCATGAGAAGATTGCCCATTCGCGGCAAGACTTCTTGCACCAAATTACCTCGAAGTGGATTCGTGAAAACCAAACCATCTGCCTCGAAGATTTGCAAGTCGTCCATATGGTAAAGAATCACAAACTGGCAAAAGCAATCTCAGAAGTATCATGGGCAACGTGTCGCACGATGCTGGCGTACAAAGCGAAATGGTATGGTCGCACGATCAGTGTTGTGGCGAAAAACTACCCATCCAGTCAGCTTTGCTCAGTATGTGGGTATCGCAACACAGATGTGAAGAATCTGTCGTTACGAGAATGGGAGTGTCCATCCTGCGGAAGGTATCATGACCGTGACCACAACGCAAGTATGAACATTCAGCAAGAAGGCTTACGCTTGTTGGCAATCGTCAACTAAACTGTCGGAACGGCAGGGATCGCTTGCTAATAAAGAGGGGATACACCTCTGTTCGCAAGAATCCCCCACCATAGGCGCTTACAACGTAGGTGGTGGGAATGTTCAATTAGTTGGTATTTATATTTTGACTCTTGGCATTAGCTTGGCGATCCGGGCAGGCATTGGTATCTCTCCTCAGAGCAGTTTGACGAGGACGATGACGGTGATTTTTCCTGAGTTTTCGCAAGGAACGTACTCTTTTCTTCTGGAGCTCCTCATGCTGTTTCTCGCTTATGTAGTGATGCCCAAGGACTTTAAATTAAAGTACTTTGCTGGATTGATTCCGGCCTTGGCGCTCAGCTTGTTTTTGGACCTGAACCTACTTATCACCAGCTTTATCAAGCTGGATGTATATGCTGCAAAGGTTATGCTTCTCGTCGTAGCTGATGCAGCGTTAGCGTTTGGATTATTCCTGATGATTCAGGCGAACCTCGTTCTGATCCCTGTTGATTTGTTTGTGAATACGCTGTTTAAGAAAACGAAGAAAAAATGGGGAAATATAAAAACAGCTTTCGATTGTTCCTTGCTTGTCGTATCAGCATGTATCGGACTGATTTTCTTGAGTGAAATTATGTTCATTCGTGAGGGTACCATCATTAATGCTATTTTGGTTGGGCAATATATCAAATTGTATACCTATCTCTTTAAGAAAGCGAAGACTGGCAATACATTTGATGATGTAAACATTATTAAGAAGTAGCAGGAGAAGAGCTTGCCAAACTAGCCGACCTAATAAGGTCGGTCTTTTTCATGCACCCAGTATAATGGAGCGGGTAAGAACAAAATCACCCACAAACCCTGCTGGATATAATGTGTAAGAATCGTTAGAAATTGTGTAAAATGACGTGAACGCTTGCTACAAGTGACGTTTCACGTTTTTTTAGGTTGGCATAGCATTTGCAAAAGGTAAGGATAGAGGAGGTGCAATAAAATAGTGAGTTTGTCAGAATATATTGGTAAGGACCATATCCGCATATTTGAAGAATCAGTGGACCAAGCGGAAGTGTTGCATCAATTGGGAGACATGTTGATTCAGACGGGTGCAATTAGTATCGAGTATATGGAAGCAGTGCGTAAACGCGAACAAGCATTTCCCACCGGATTATACACGGGAGAAGTGAATGTCGCGATCCCGCATGCGGATCCTGAGAACTACGTCAAGCAACCCGCAATTGCACTTGGTGTGGCACGAAAAGGAGTAGCGTTTCGTAACATGGCTGACCCAACAGACGATATTTCGGTACAATTGGTGTTTTTACTTGCACCGGAACGGGGAGAAACACAGCTGGTCATTCTGGAACAGATCATGAATCTGATACAAGATCAGGCAAATATGCGACAAATTATGGATGCACAGGGAACAGAAGACGTCTGGAACGTACTGGGCCAACTGGTGCAAGTGGAGGAGAAACTATGAACAAGAAAAAAGTACTTGTGATTTGTGGGACAGGAGTAGCAACATCGACGATAGTGATGCAAAAATTGAAAGCGTTTTTACGGGACAAAAGCATCGAAGCAACGTTGGAACAATCCAAGGTCAGTGACGTTTTGAACAAAGCGGGTCAATATGATCTGATTATTTCCACAACAGCAGTACCCCCTTCCATGGTCGATAAAGTTATCAATGCTGTGCCTTTGTTAACGGGGATCGGGAAAGAGCAAGTATATGATGAAATAGAAGCAAGACTAAAAATGTAATGTGACTATCTGCCTTTCAGAGGAGGTTCACTATGGACGTTATCAAATACCTCGTTGACCTTGGCCCTTCGGTTGTTTTACCGGTTCTCATCTTCTTGTTTGGGATTATCCTGAAAACGAAGCCAGGTGAAGCCTTCCGTGCTGGCCTTACAGTAGGGATTGGCTTCATTGGGATCAACCTTGTGATCGGCTTGCTAATGGGTAGCTTGGGGCCTGCCGCACAGGATATGGTGAAAAATTTGGGAATCCAGCTTACGATTATTGATGTGGGCTGGCCAGCTACATCGGCGATTGCATTCGGCTCGGCAGTAGGCGCACTTGCGATTCCGATCGGACTTGCTGTCAATCTCGGGATGCTTGTATTAGGCTTGACCCGAACGCTCAATATCGATTTGTGGAATCTGTGGCATATCGCTTTTACGGGTTCATTGGTTGCTGTCATGTCCAACAACATTACGCTTGGCATCCTGACTTCAATCGCTCACGCAATCATCCTGCTCGTCCTGGCGGATCTGACGTCCAAGCATGTCTCCAGCTACTATGGATATGCGAACATTTCGTTTACACACGGAACTGCGACGCCATACTACTTGATCGCATTGCCACTGGAAAAATTGTTTAACCGTATTCCGGGCTTCCGCAACCTGAAAGCTGACCCTGAGACCATTCAAAAACGCCTAGGGCTTCTAGGGGAATCGACAGTTCTTGGACTCATTTTAGGCTTTATTATCGCCCTTTTGGCAGGTTGGGACTTGCCCAAGGTTCTTGACTTAGGTGTAAAAACAGCAGCGGTTATGCTCATTCTCCCGCGGATGGTAAGTATTTTGATGGAAGGTCTGATGCCGATCTCGGAGGCTGCTGGCGATTTTGTCCGTAAGCGCTTTCCTGGGCGAGAAGTCCACATCGGAATGGATGCAGCATTGGCGGTTGGGCATCCGGCTACCATTGCTGCTTCGCTAGTAATGATTCCGATTGTGCTGGGGTTGGCCGTTTTGATGCCAGGCAACAAAGTGCTTCCTTTCGGTGATCTGGCGACCATTCCATTCATCGTCTGCCTCATGGTGCCGATTTTCAAAGGGAATGTGATCCGGACAGTAATCGGTGCGACCATCTCACTTGCATTCGGTTTGCTGTTAGCGACTTACATTTCACCGCTGTTCACAAAAGCAGCACAGAACGCAGGCTTCAAATTCCCGGATGGCGCCAGTGCGATTTCATCACTCGTGGACGGTGCTGTTCCGACTACCGCGATCTTCCTTTTTGGCGCAAAGTTAGGCTATGTGGGTATTATTGGAATAGCCATTATCGGTTTGATCGTCGCTTACCTGGTACAGCGCAAACATCGAATAGCCGCTGCTAATACGGTTAACAAAGCAATATAACGCGCACTTCAAAAACACCCTGTACGTTGCCTTTGCGCACGTGCAGGGTGTTTCGTTTTGGTATGGCAAGCTGACGAAAAACAGCAGCAGCGATGGACTTTCTTACAAGCCCACGGCTACTGCTGTCTATCCCGTTATTTACTATGAACGACCATCTGTTTAATCTCTTGCTTCATTTTAGGAATAGACGAAGGAGTCATGCTTAATTCGTCAACACCGAGTGCGACCAGCTCTTTGGCATAGTTAGGATCACCGGCCATTTCGCCACAAACTCCGACCCATTTGCCTTGTGCGTGCGCATCCTGTACCACTTTGCCGATCAAACGGAGGATCGCGGGATGACCAGGGTTGTACAGATAGCCTACCTTTTGATTCATGCGGTCAGCAGCAAAGGTATATTGGATCAAGTCATTGGAGCCGATGCTGAAAAAGTCAACATGTGGCGCCAGTTGATCGACAATCAGCGCAGCAGAGGGGACTTCAATCATAATCCCTGTCTCGATTTGTTCAGCGAAAGAAGCTTGTCTTGCTGCTAGCTGCTCTTTGGCCAGCTCCCATAACGCTTTTGCCTCTAGAAGCTCCTCGACAGTCGCGATCATCGGGAACATGACTTTTACATTCCCGAAAAGGGAGGCGCGAAGAATTGCTCGCAGCTGCGTCAAAAACATCTCTTTTTCAGAAAGACACAAGCGGATGGCTCGAAACCCGAGAAACGGATTCTCTTCAGGCTCCATCTGCAGGTACGGTAATTGTTTGTCTCCTCCAATGTCCATGGTGCGAATAATGACTGGGCGTCCCGCCATTTCACGGGCAACTGCCGCGTATGCCTCAAATTGCTCGTCCTCACTGGGCATTTGTTCCCGCTCCAGAAATAAAAACTCCGATCGAAATAAGCCAATCCCGTCTCCGCCGTTTGCAAGTACGGCTTTGCAATCCTCTGGAGTTCCGATGTTGCCCGCCACTTCAATCAACTTGCCGTCTGACGTGTGAGCAGGTGCGTGTGCAGCATCTCGCAGGACTGCTAGTTCTTCTACATATTCCCGCTGCAAGCGCTGGTACCTATTGATTTGCTCGGCATCTGGATTGAGTTGCAGCTCTCCCGTATTCCCATCCAGGGCAAGCGTCGTATCATTTGTGATGTAATCTAAAATGCTGCCACACCCCACAACGGCGGGGATTTGCAGCGTGCGTGCCAAAATGGCGGAGTGACTGGTGGTGCCGCCAATCTCTGTAACAATCCCTTTGACCCATTCCGGTTTCAATCGCGCTGTTTGAGAAGGGGTCAAGTCGTGTGTAATCAGGATGACGGGGCGCTCGATCTGATCTAGCGAAGAATCTGCGATGCCAAGCATTTTCCGCGCAATTTTATCTCGCAGGTCTTTGAAGTCAGCTGCCCGTTCCCGCAAATATTCATCATCCAGTTGTTCAAAAAATGCGATATGTCCTGAAAAGACGTGATAAGCTGCCCAGACTGCATTCTTGTTTTCGCCGCTGATTTCCTTGTCCATCTCTTGTACGAGGGTTGGATCATCCAAAATCATGAGATGGGAGTCGAAGATCGCGCACTCATGCTCACCTATACGCTGTCTCACAGTCTCCCGCGTGACAGCGATTTCAATTTTCACTTGCTCAAGAACCTCACGAAGCTTTTGTTGTTCTAGATCTGCCTGGGCGGCAGCAATCATCTCGCTGGGAATAACCAGCTCCGCCTCTTTCAGTACAAAAACACGTTCTGCTGCATAACCGGGTGAGGCTGCAATTCCTTTTATCATCGTATCCCTCCAGTGCAAAATGGCAAAAAGCATGCAAAAAAGGCCAGGGAAGTACCTCCCTGACCCATGATCCAAAGGATTTGAATACATGTATCATATATTTTCTGACAATGGTCGTCAATGGAAAGGAATAAATTGTGGGAAAAACCTCACAAAAACTACCACAGAATATTCTGGTTTGCTTTCGTATTTGTGGTACGGTAGAAAATGTAGACCGGATTAAAAGGTATTTTACGACTTGAACGGACTGGTATGATACTTGCTTGTAATAGATTGTGGGGGGATGTTATGGAGGAACGCATCAAGCAGATTATTGATCAAGAGGATAAAAAAGTTCCGTATACCGATGAGCAGATTGCGCGTCAGATGGGAATTCGTCGAGATGAGGTAACGCTGCTTCGCCATAAACTCCAGGTTCCCGACTCACGCAAAAGAAGGCAGCCTCTCTTGCTCAAGGATATGGAGAAACTTTTACATTCTTCACCGAACATGACGAGCCGAGAGCTAACGAGCCGTTTGAACGAACAAGGCTTTGATGTATCTCGTTTCATGGTTCATCAATTACGAAGCAAAATGGAAGCGTTCTCAGGTGAAACTCCAAACATAGATGACCATGCTCGCCAAAAAACGCGGAAGGCCAGCCAGGCGGTTACCTTCGCCAGTCTGATAGGAGCAAAGAGTACGCTGAAAGCGGCTATTCAACAAGCGCAAGCAGCAGTTCTCTATCCACCACACGGACTTCATACTCTCTTTTTTGGAGCGACAGGTGTGGGCAAGAGCCGAATGGCGGAAGCGATGTACCAATTTGCAATCGAGCAGCAGGTGATGAAGAAAAACGCACCATTTGTTATTTTTAACTGCGCCGATTATGCCAAAAATCCGCAGCTGTTGCTTTCCCAGCTATTCGGGTATGTAAAGGGAGCGTTTACTGGTGCCCAGCAAGATAAGCCCGGGTTAGTGGACCAGGCAGACGGTGGAATTCTGTTTTTGGATGAAATTCATCGATTGCCGCCGGAAGGGCAGGAAAATCTCTTTTATCTGATCGACAAAGGCGTATATCGACGTTTGGGAGAGGTCCAGTTCCAGCAAAAGGCGACCATACTGATCGTCGGTGCGACGACAGAGGCCCCCGAATCAAGCCTGTTGTTGACGTTGCGTAGACGGATTCCCATGACGATAGAGCTACCCTCTCTCTCCGAATGGACACAACAGGAGCGTCTATCTCTGATTTTCCATTATTTGAATGAAGAGACAGACCGTATTGGCAGAGAGGTTGTCGTCCAAAAGGATGTGATCGCCTCCCTTTTGACCTATGATTGTCCTGCAAATATGGGGCAGCTGCACAGTGATATTCGTGTCTTGTTGGCGAAAGCCTTTTTGAAAACGATTCATCAGGTCGAAAAGGCGGCTGTTCAGGTCGATCGATATGATTTGCCTATGCACGTCGCCAGTCACCAGCAATCAGCCGAGCTGGCACCAGAGCTGCCAATGCTAAAAAAAGACCAGTTCCTATTTGTCCCCGGCCAACGCTCCGATCTGGTGGGAGCAGAGATAGTCGAGGATTCTCCCCAGCATCTCTATGATTGGGTGGTAGAGCGCTATCAAAATCTCAAAAATCAAGGTCAAAGCGAAGAATTGATCGAGCTCATCGTAAACAAGGAACTGGATACACGGATGGAGCCATTCACAGGCGAAGAAGAAAAACGCTCGCTGCGCTTGCAGCAGCTGGTCAAACTAGTCGGGGATCAGGTTGTTCAAGCTGTGGAACAAATGCTCTGGATCGCGGAGCGCCACATTACCCTGGATTACCAACGGATCTCCTATGCTCTCGCCATTCATTTGCATGGACTGTTGGAGAGATGGCCGGATACGAAAGAAATGGATAGCTGGATCGAAACTGATCAGGAGTCGATGGAGTTCAAAGTAGCGCTGGAAATGGCAAAGGTGATCCAAACCAGCTATGGAATATCATTGCCTGTAAAAGAAGTGTCTGTTCTCGCCATGTACGTCAAGCAGTGCTCGATCTATACAGAGCCGAAGCCAATGATTGGTGTAATCATCACTTCGTATGGACTGGTAGCCAAAAGCATGGTCGACGTCGCTTCCCGCCTGTTTGAACGAAAGCATGCACAGGCAGTCGAGCTGTATTGGAACGATGATCTGGCTGTGTCAGTCGAGCGAATCAGTACAATGATCCAGCAAGCGGATCAAGGAGAAGGGGTCATTTTGCTGGCAGATATGGGGAGCAATCTGCTGAGTGAAGAGGAATGGAATAGGCGAAGCGGTGTACGAGTAAAGGTCCTGCCCAATGTGACGACTACTCTCGTGATCGAGGTCATCAGAAAATGTCTCTACTCCAGTGAATCGCTTGAGCAAATCGTGGACCAGAGCCAACACTTGCCTGTCAAATCTCTTCATTCGATCCAGTCGCTCGCCCCCAAGCCAGTAGCGATTGTTACCATTTGCATCACGGGTAAAGGTGCCGCAAAAAGATTGGATCAGCTTTTACAAGAAAAGCTGGAGACTGCTGTGGAGCAGGTCACCATTTTACAGGCAAGCTCGCTTTCGATTCGAAAGCAGTATAAGGAATGGTTGGAGAAGTATCACATCTTTGCTGTTGTCGGTACGGTGAATCCCATGCTGGATGGCATTCCGTTTATTTCGATAAAAGAGATTGTGGACGAGTCCGGCATCAGCTTTATCAAACGATTGTTGCTCGTGGCCAATCGGACACTCCAGCCAGCATTGGTCCCCCGCTCACATGGATTGCGCGATCTACTCTACCCGGAATTGGTCTGTGATGATTTGGAGCTGTCTACGAAGCAGCAGGTGATCACTGTCCTTGCGCAACGGCTGAGAGAGCACGGTTTCGTTGAGGCAGGCTTCGAGGGCAAAGTGTGGGAACGCGAAAAAATAGGGAACACATGCCTGTTTGGAACAGCGATCCCACATGCCGATACGACACAAACGATCAGACCGGGTATCGCGATTGCCAATCTCGCACAGCCAATTGAATGGGAAGCGGGATACTTTGTACGTCAAGTGTTCATGCTTGCCATCACGGAGACATGCCAACTAGCCGTAGAGGAGCTGTACCAATTTTTACACGAGCACGAAGAAGCGAATGTGCCACCTGATTTACAGACCTTCATGAAGCTTGAACAGTAATCGAGGAGGATTTCCATGGAAAAACAAGTGACGATTCTAAATAAAACAGGACTTCACGCTCGTCCCGCATCTGAGTTTGTCAAACTGGCTGCCCGTTTCGAGTCAGAGATCACGATCTTGGTGGGGACAAAAGTCGCGAATGCGAAGAGTATCATCAACGTTTTATCGCTGGCGGCAACGATGGGTACCGTTTTTACTCTGAGAGCGATAGGTCCAGATGAAGCTGAAGCAATCGATGCTCTCACCTCTTTAATTGAGAGAAAGTTTGGGGAAGAATAAACATTTGACCCTTGACTACGTAATCAGAATATTTATAATGAATTACAAATGTAACCATAAGGAACAAATGTAAAAATATCCGGAGGTGACGTGCATGAAGCCGATTGAAAAGATAACTCCCGGAGCAAAGGTATACAAACTGTTTGAACACGAAAAGCTGGTTTGCGAAGGAAAAGACGAGGTTTTCATTATCTCGATCACCAAGATGTCGCGCGAGGAATACGAGCGGGACCTGAAGCAGGCAGCTGTTAACCAATAAACTCTATACGCACTACGACGCTTGGACCACGGGTCAGGTGGGGGAATCAAACCTCCATCTGGTCCGTTTTTTCTTCATACAAGCCTGTTGAGACTGGCATATCCGAGGAGGAGAGGACTTTGATTACTAACATAAACGTTCCACCCATGATTACCGAGAAAAAGCTGGTGGAGCTGTATCATCAAATGTGGCTGATCCGCTTTTTCGACGAGAAGGTAGATGAGTTTTTTGCCAAAGGACTGATCCATGGAACGACTCACCTGTGTGTGGGACAGGAAGCGTCCGCAGCAGGTGCCATTGCGGTTTTAGAAGACCGGGACAAGATCACTAGCACGCACCGTGGACATGGTCATTGCATCGCCAAGGGTGCAGAAGCCAATCGAATGATGGCAGAGCTATTCGGCCGAGAAACGGGATATTGCCGTGGTAAAGGCGGATCGATGCACATAGCGGATGTGGATAAAGGCAATTTGGGAGCAAACGGCATTGTTGGCGGGGGGATTCCGATCGCTGTCGGATCAGCTCTTACTTCCCAGATGAAAAAGCTGGGCTATGTGACCGTGTGCTTTTTCGGAGATGGCGCTACCAATGAAGGCAGCTTTCACGAAGCGGTCAATATGGCGGCGATCTGGAACCTTCCTGTCGTCTTTGTTTGTGAAAATAATCAATACGGGATGTCAGGCCCGGTCAAGGACATGGTGAAAGTCGCGAACATCGCGGATCGTGCAGCAGCGTATGGCATTCCTGGCAAAGTGGTAGACGGCAATGACATTTTTGCCATGATGAAAGTGACTCATGAAGCAGTGGAACGAGCACGGCGAGGAGAAGGTCCAACGCTGATCGAAGCCAAGACCTATCGCTGGAAAGGCCACTCCAAGAGCGATGCGAAAAAATATCGTACACGTGAAGAGGAAATGGATTGGCGCAACAACCGTGATCCGATTGAGCGGATGAAGCGTGTTCTGATCAGTGAAGGGATCGTAAGCGAGCAGGAAGCAGCACAGCTGGAAGCAGATGCAAGACAAGAAATTGAAAACGCGGTCAAGTTTGCTGAGGAAAGCCCGATGCCGCCGCTCGAAATTCTAGAAGAAGACGTCTACGCATAGGCGAGGGAGGGATATAAAGTGTCAACGATGAGAGAGCTTACTTATTTGGAAGCGGTACGCGAATGCATGAGTCAGGAAATGCGCGTAAATGAAGACGTATTTATCATGGGTGAAGATATTGGTTTGTATGGAGGGGCGTTTGGGGTCACTCGCGGGATGCTCGAAGAATTTGGCAAAGAACGCGTTCGAAATACGCCGATCTCGGAAGCAGCAATCGCTGGTGCTGCGGTTGGAGCAGCCATGACAGGTATGCGGCCCATCGTGGAGCTGCAGTTCTCCGATTTCATCACGATTGCGACTGATCAAATCGTAAACCAGGCTGCGAAGAACCGCTATATGTTTGGTGGCAAAGGAAAAGTGCCGCTCGTACTGCGGACACCATCCGGTTCAGGTACAGGAGCAGCTGCCCAGCACTCGCAGAGCCTGGAAGCCTGGATGGCACATATTCCGGGGTTAAAAGTTATCCAGCCGTCTACCGCCTATGATGCAAAAGGGTTGCTGAAAGCTGCAATCGATGACGACAATCCTGTAATCTTTTACGAGCACAAGCTCCTTTACCGGACAAAAGGTCATGTGCCTGAGGAGACGTACAGCTTGCCAATCGGGAAAGCAGATATCAAGCGTTCCGGTACGGATGTGACCATCGTGGCTACCGCGATTATGGTTCATAAGGCATTACAGGCAGCAGTCGAATTGGAAAAAGACGGGATCAACGTAGAGATCATCGATCCACGTACGCTCGTTCCTCTGGACATCGAGACAATCGTGGAATCGGTGAAAAAGACCGGGCGACTTGTTGTCGTTCATGAGGCGGTAAAGCGTGGCGGGTTTGGTGGGGAAATCGCAAGCTTGATCGCTGAGAGCGAAGCCTTTGATTATTTGGATGCGCCAATCAAGCGTTTAGGGGGCAAATCGGTGCCAATTCCGTACAATCCTATCCTCGAAAAAGCAGCCATACCACAAGAACTTGATATCATCCAAGCGGTAAAAGAGACAGTTTTCCGCCGCTGACATAGGAGGGGTCGAACATCATGGCAACTGCCGTATTTATGCCAAAACTGAGTATGACAATGGAAACCGGAACAGTCATCCAATGGTTCAAGCAAGAAGGGGACCAGGTTCGTGAAGGTGACGTCCTGCTGGAAGTTTTGACGGATAAAATCAACATCGAAGTAGAATCGTACACGACCGGAACACTCCTGAAAATTTACTATGGCGCGGACCAAGTCGTTCCAGTGAATCAAGTGATCGGATACGTAGGAGAAGCAAACGAAAATGTACCGAATACACCTCCTCCGTTAGAATTTAGTGCGGGTCAGGAAGAGGCAGAAGCCCCGGACGCTCAACCGTCCAAGGAAGAAACACAAGCTAATGAAGTCCTAGACAAGAAAATCAGGGCAACTCCTGTCGCTCGCCGAATGGCACGGGAGAACGGAATCGATCTGGGACAAGTGAATGGTTCCGGTCCAAATGGCCGCGTCCAAAAGGCAGATATCGAACATACTCTTTCTGCGAACTCTGCCAAATCAGCTTCCACAAGTACGGGATCAGTGACAAGCTTGCCAGGTCAACAAGTGAAAGTGGAAGGCATGCGCAAGGTTATTGCAGAGCGTATGGTAGCGAGTGCGTACACCGCTCCTCACGTGACTCTCTCAACGGAAGCAGAGATGAGCCAGGTAATCGAAGTACGTTCTACTTTGCTGCCTACGATCGAGAAATTGACCGGACATCGCTTGTCCTACACGGAAATTATTATAAAAGCTGTCGCCATGGCATTAGCTCGCCATCCGAAAGTAAATGCATCACTCAAAGGTGATGTGATCCAGCTTCATGAGACCATCAATATCGGTGTGGCTGTCGCGGTGACAGACGGATTGCTCGTACCCGTAATCAAACAGGCGGATCAAAAAGGGCTCGCACATTTGACTACTGAGACAAAGCGGCTCGCTGGATTGGCTCGTGATGGTCGTCTGCTTCCGGATGATATGCGCGGTGGCACGTTTACGATCAGCAACCTTGGGATGTATGCAATTGATGTGTTTACACCGATAATCAATCAGCCAGAGAGTGCCATTCTTGGAGTGGGAAGAATCCATGAGAAGCCAGTGGGTGTAAATGGACAGATCGTACTACGACCGATGATGTCTCTTTCCCTGTCATTTGACCATCGTGTTATGGACGGGGCACCTGCGGCTGCATTTTTGCAAGAGATCAAAGAATTGCTGGAATCACCCTATCATCTGCTGGCGTAAAAGGAGGAGCAAACAACCATGCAAACATACGATATCGCAGTTATAGGTGGAGGGCCAGCAGGGTATGTGGCTGCCATCCGAGCTTCCAAGGAAGGGAAGCGGGTCGCGCTGATTGAAGCAGACTTCGTGGGAGGGACTTGCCTGAACCGGGGCTGCATTCCGTCGAAGACGCTGCTGCATAGTGCAGGTGTCATCGATCAAATTCGCAAGGCTTCCAGCTGGGGAATCGAGACAGGCGAAGTCACTTTTTCCATGGAGAAAATGATGGCTCGTAAAAATCAGGTCATCATGCGCCTAAGAACAGGGATCACGTCCTTGCTAAAGGCAGGAAAAATTGATTTGCTCCAAGGCTTTGGCGAGGTGAACGCAGATAAAAGCATCCGCGTTCGGATCGGAGAAGAAGTCCAAACGATCCAGGCTAGCTCTATCATTCTCGCTACTGGCTCTACACCAGCGGTTCCGCCCATTCCGGGATTAGCGGATGTGCCTTTCTATACAAGCGATACAATATTTGATATCGAGCAGGTGCCAGAGTCCATCGCCATTCTCGGCGGTGGTTTTATAGGGGTGGAATTTGCCTGCATTTTTGCCAGCTTAGGTGCGAAAGTGACGATTGTCGAAATGGCAGATCGTCTTATCCCTCTGGAGGATGCAGATGCATCGAGCGTATTGTCCAAATCTCTGCGCAGCAAAGGCGTCACCCTGGGGACTGGATTGAAGGTCACCTCGGTAACCCAAACAAGCAAGGGAATTCAAGTAACTGCCGAGAATACAAGTGGTGACACACAAACGGTTTCGTGTGAAGCTTTGCTCGTAGCAGTGGGACGTAAACCGAATCTATCTGCTTTTAGCCAGTTGAACCTGGAGCTTAGTGGTCCATTTGTCAAAGTAAATGAATATCTGGAAACAAGCATCCCAGGAATTTTTGCTGCAGGTGATGTGATCGGTGGATGGCAGCTCGCGCATGCTGCGAGTGCAGAAGGGCAGATAGCCGCTATCAATGCAGCAGGTGGTAGAGAAAAAGTGAATGATAGAGCGGTCCCTCGCTGCATTTATACTCATCCTGAGATTTCGAGCGTAGGCTTGAGTGAGGAAGAGGCGAAAGCGCGTGGCTATACTGTGAAAACGAGTGTCTATCAACACAGCGGAAACGGCAAGGCGTTGGCTTCTGATGAAAATGGCGGCTTTACCAAGCTCATTGCGGAAGAGACTTACGGCGAAGTACTGGGAATCGTGATGGTTGGCCCTCATGTCACGGAAATGATTGCGGCTGGCACGGCGTTCTTGAGCTTGGAAGCAACTGTTGACGATGTAGCAGAAATGATTTACCCACATCCAACCGTCTCCGAGAGTCTCATGGAGGTTGCAGCAAAATGGTTGGGAAAAGGAATCCACTCCTAAAAAAAGATTACATTTGACATGAAAACGGTTTCAATTTACAATTGTAACTATTAAGAACATTTGTAAAGAGAGGTGGTCACTTGGCTTCTTGGGGATACGTTGTTCTGCTGTTTGCGGGGCTTTGGATATTACAGGTCGTCTTCACTCAGCTGCAATCCCGCCACTACTACCGGGAGTTACGCGAGATGCAACGGCAACCAAGCGGGTACCTGGGAGTTGGGGTGAACAAACGCCGTTTTGGAGTAGGTGCCGTCATCATTTTGGTAACGGATGTGCAGGGAAACGTAACGAATTGCAAGCGAATGTCTGGCATTAGCGTATTTTCCCGCTTTCGTCCGTACAATGAGCCGATTGGAAAACCGATCGACAGCTTGTATGAAAGTGCGTCACAGTATCAAAAGCATCCTGTGCAAACGGCACTTCGAATGGCGATTGACCAAATCTGGGCCGCGCAGGCCAAACAGCAGCAAGACAATCAACCACAAATTGGATAAAAATGTTGGGCCGCGGGCCAGATGGATGACCATCTGGTTTTTTTGCATCATTTTCTAGGGGAGGTATGGGTAAATGGACTTTTTTGTTCATCTTGCAGAGGGATTCATCGGCATGTTTCAAGAGGGGGGCAAGACCTTCATAGGGCTGGTGACAGGCATCATCCCTACGTTGATTTGCTTGATCACAGCTGTAAACGCCTTCATCAAATTTGTGGGAGAAGAACGCATCGAACGGTTTGCTTCTAAATGCACCGGCAACATTATTTTGCGCTATACCCTCTTTCCGGTCTTATCCATGTTTTTCCTGACTAATCCAATGGCTTATACATTCGGCAAGTTCTTGCCTGAACACCAGAAGCCAGCCTTCTACGATTCGGCTGTATCGTTCTGCCATCCGATCACGGGATTGTTCCCACATGCGAATGCGTCTGAGCTGTTCGTGTATATGGGCATCGCCACCGGAATCACTCAGCTTGGTCTGTCTCTTGGACCACTCGCTATTCGCTACTTCTTGGTTGCGATCGTCATCATCTTGATTCGCGGTATCGTAACGGAATATATCACCAAAATGATGATGAAGCGCCGCGAGATGCAGGCAGCGGCATAGAAGCGGAAAGGGGAGACACAGGATGAGCAACTATCGTGCGGTGCAAGTAACAAAAGCGTCCAGCGGTTGGGGAGGACCACTTACGATCCTGCCTACGGATGAGAAACCATATATTGCTTCGATTACAGGTGGTGGCATTCACCCTGTAGCGGCGCGAATTGCTGAGCTGACAGGCGGTATTGCAGTAGATGGCTTTACTAACAAAGTAGAGCCTGATGAAATGGCATGCGTCATCATTGACTGCGGTGGAACGGCTCGAATTGGTGTTTATCCTAAGCTGGGAGTCTTGACAGTCGACGTAATGGCATCGTCACCATCCGGACCGTTGATTAACTTTATTAAGGAAACCAACTTTGTTTCTGGCGTAAAAGTGAACAACGTCGAACTGACGAATGAAGTAGCTTCGGCTGCTGTCAGCACAGCTGGCGATCAACAAAAGAAATCGGCACAGGAGCTGAAAGCCGAAGCGCGTGCCAAAGTAGCGAGCATGCAAAGCAATCAGCCGCCAAGAAAAACCGGCTTCATCGAAAAAGTCGGTCGTTTGATGGGTGGGGTAGTCAGCACCTTTTATCAGGCCGGGCGCGACACAGTCGATCAAGTATTGCGCAATATTTTGCCGTTCATGGCTTTTGTAAGTACACTGATCGGGATCATCCTGTTCACCGGAATTGGGGATGTCATGGCAAATATTATTAAACCACTGGCTGGGAATTTGATCGGTCTTTTGATCATCTCCATCGTTTGCGCACTTCCCTTCTTGTCTCCGTTGCTTGGGCCGGGGGCGGTTATTGCACAAGTCGTAGGCGTGCTGGTAGGGGTGGAAATCGGACGTGGTACAATCCCGCCGCAACTGGCGCTGCCGGCTCTGTTCGCCATCAATCCTCAGGTTGGATGCGACTTTGTTCCGGTGGGACTGACACTGGGAGAAGCAAAACCAGAGACGATCGAAGTGGGGGTGCCCGCCGTTCTCATGTCTCGCCAAATTACGGGACCGATCGCAGTAGTTATCGCTTACGTGGCAAGCTTTGGGCTTTATACCGAGTAATCCATAATCAGGAGGGTACACATGAACACCTTGTTTACCAGCACGATCGTTTCCATCGGAGATTTGGTTCCAGATTTCCTTAAAGAGAATACAGTTATTCTTTTCAATGAAGATGCTCCAGATGAGCTGCGCGATATTGCCGTGCTGCACACCAAATCCGATCAATTCGCAAGCATCGAGCCAGGCGATATTTTCCAGATTGGTGACCTGCATCTGCGTGTTACTTCAGTCGGAGAAAAAGCAAACGAAACCTTACAAACCATTGGTCATTGCACTGTAAAAGCGGATGGAAGTGCTGCCCCGCAGCTGCCTGGGATGATTCATGTCGAAGACGCTACCCTTCCTTCTTTAGTGATTGGGGTCAAGGTTGCCTTTTTCCGTCCGTAAATCACAACACCTACTATAGAAAAGAGAGGGAGAGACACCATGTTGGGATTCAATAGACGACTGGCAGCATTAGAGAAAGAGGGAGGCTGCATTCGCGTCGGTCTGGTCGGCGCCGGCCAAATGGGTCGCGGACTGATCTCACAAATCGAAGGAATGAAAGGGATGTCCGTGGTGATCACGGCTGATTTGTTCCCTGAGAATATAAAAGCCGCCTATCGCAAGGCAGGAGTATCTGAAAGCCGAATCACGGAGACGCAAGACCTCGACAAAGCGGATAAGGCGATTGCTTCCGGACATTCGGTCGTAACGACGGATGCAGAGCTGATTCCTCAGCTAGCGAATGTCGATGTGATTGTCGATGCGACTGGGATGCCGGAGATTGGTGCCAAGGTCGCATGGGAAGCGATCCGACATAAGAAGCATATTGTTATGCTGAACGTCGAAGCAGATATCACCATCGGACCACTCCTGAAGCAGCAGGCAGATGAAGCAGGTGTTATCTATACAGGCTCGGCAGGGGATGAGCCTGGCGCGATTATGGAGCTCCATGACTTCGCAGACGCATTGGGTTTCGAGATTATCGCGTTGGGAAAAGGAAAAAACAATGCCTTGAACGTCCACGCCAATCCAGACACAGCTCGTGCAGAAGCCGCTCTAAAAGGATCGAGTCCCAAGATGCTCGCATCGTTTCAGGACGGTACCAAAACGATGGTGGAAATGACAGCAGTAGCCAATGCCACGGGATTTGTTCCTGACATTCCCGGTATGCATGGGCGAAAAGCTCGATTAGAAGAGCTGCCAGGCCTCTTCTCACTTGCTGAACAGGGCGGTATGCTTGGTCGCACAAAGATTGTCGATTATGTGGACGGCGTTGCCCCAGGCGTGTTTGCGATCATTTCATCCGCGATGCAAGAAGTGCACGACACCATGAAATATCTGAAGATGGGCGCAGGTCCAAATTACGTCTTGTATCGCCCGTATCATTTGACTAGCCTGGAAACTCCTTTGTCTATTGCACGCGCATATCTACAGAAGGAGGCGACGATCGCGCCTTACTACGGCATGGTAGCAGAGACTGTAGCGGTAGCAAAGAAACAGCTGAAAGCCGGGGAAGCGATGGACGGCATCGGCGGATTCTCCGCTTATGGCAAGATTGTGTCAGCAGCAGACAAGCGTGAGCAGAACGCACTGCCAATCGGCTTGATTGGGCCACACATTCGCTTGAAAAAAGAAGTGGAACAAGGGACCATTATTACTCTGGATGATATTGAATTTACCGAGCAAACCACTATTCTGCGACTGCGTGAGCAAATGGATAATGGGAATTAAATAGGTAGAGGGGAAGGAAGGCATAAATATGTCTTCCTCTTTCCTTTCTATAAAGAGGAACAAATCTGTTATAATATGTAACGTAGAAGAGCATAGTAACGTTTTTAATGAGGGATACGTATGGATAACTGGACAGAAAAACGCGAAATGGTACGAGTCGCAAAATTATACTATTTGACAGGACTCACACAAGCAGAAATTGCTAAAAAGCTGGGCGTTTCCCGTCCGGTGATTTCCAAGATGCTGCAGCGTGCCAAAGATACCGGCATCGTAGAAATTTATATCCGTGATGAAACGATGAGCATGGTGGAGCTGGAGCAGCAGCTGGAAGCAGCACTACGTCTGGATGAAGTCATTGTAGTCCCGTCATATGGGAACAAAAATGAAGAAGTGATCAAACAACAAGTAGCCAAAGCAGCTGCCCAGTACCTGCCCAAGTGGATTCGCAACAAACGGAGGATCGGAATCTCTTGGGGGACAACACTGTACCACCTCGTTAATGAATACCCGTTCGAGAGACACCATAAGATGAAAGTATACCCTCTGGTAGGCGGGATCGGCCGTCATCGAATCGAAATTCACTCTAATCAGCTCGCCTATGAATTTTCAAAAAAACTTGGTGCAAGCTGTGAGTTTCTTTATGCTCCAGCTATCGCAGATTCCATGGAGCTAAAAAGACAGCTGGTAGACTCTCCGGACGTTCGCTCGATTTTGGAGGAGGCTCGACAAGTAGAGCTTGCCATCGTCGGGATTGGCAATCCGTATGAATCGACCATGACAGAAATGGGATATCTTAAGGAAGAGGATCTTTGTCAATTACAGGAAGGCAAAGCGGTTGGGGATATCAGTTCACGCTTTATCGATAAAACCGGTAAACCCATCCATAACGATTTGAATAATCGCGTCATCGGGATTGAGCTGGACGAACTGAAGCATATTCCAACCGTCGTGGGAGTCGTTTCCGGAAGCAATAAGCTGGACGCGGTTTGGGCCAGTTTGCAAGGCAATTATTTCGACAAGTTGATCATAGACGAATATTTGGCAGAAGTGTTGCTGGAAAAGGCGAAGGAGGTGAGCATAAGTGAAAGAGGATAAAATGAGAACGACTCTGTTTTGTGACACTTGTATGGATGATACTGAACATGAAGTAACCTATGTAGATAAAATCCTGTATCAGATTCGTTGTGTGGAATGTGAAAAATCACATTCGCGCGGATCAGAAATACAAAGAGAGCTTTACTTGAATTATATGGAACGAGTCTTTAGCAAGCCAAAACGCTTCAAAAACGAGGCTGGGGAAAACTTACCTCATTTCCTGTTTTCACTCCCTTATCGTGTGATGAGCAAGCCTTTTCGTACCTACAAGGAAATTAAAAACATGTTTAATTATAAACGGAAAATATAAAGACAAAAAGCGCTAAAAGAGGCTGTCCAGAAAGTCGGATTATCTGACCTTCTGGAGCCTTTTTTTTCGAATGCCCCGGCTCGTTTTTTTGAGAAGAACAAAGCGATCATGCAAGGGTAACAAAACGAAAGCACAGTATTCGACGAGCTTCCCACTCGTTTGGATGCTGTGCTTTTGCTTGTTTGCCGTGTAAATCATTCCGAACTACTCAAGTGACGCAAGCATTTTGTCAGGAGTTCAAAATTTCTCATCATGAGGGGCAAGCTCGACCATGGTCATGGTATTAATACACAAGCATCCACAGCTGAGACTTCCAGCATACTCTTCATCTACCACCTCTTCAAAAAATGCAATCCCTTCTCCCAAAAGAGCTGCATTGCTGCGTCTACTACTTTTTCTGCTTCAAACTCGCGTGTTCTTGCCATGATGAATACCTCTTCAGGGGAAGAATGGAAACCGGGCGATTTTGAAAACTACAAAGAAACGATGGCTTCAGCCGTACTGTCCGGAAAAGGCGTGGACATTGTGGAAGCAGGCAGCTTGCCAATCGGAGAATTTGTGGGTAAGCAGCTGCTCGTCAATCTGGATGAATACATAAGTAAGGACAGTGAGCTAAAGAAGGATGATTTGCAGCTGAATGCACTCGAAGCCTTCAAGCACAATGGCGGTATGTACGCCATGCCTGAGGGATACTTTATAAGAGCCTTTATCGGTGATGGCGACATATTGGGGGAGGAAAGTCTAGACGATCGCAATTGGACGTGGATGAAGTGGCGACGCCTTCCTCATACATTTTTTTGACGTTCTGCATCATCTCTATGAATTCGGGTTTGTCAAAAGCTGCTTTTTTCCCTGCGCGATCTACCCAATCTGAATAGCTATCTACCACCATCTCTTGAAGAATGACTACTGGCGGATCATTCGCTAAGGCATACCTTTAGAGCCAGCGGATCTTGGTGAGCAACTGTTTTATTCTACCGTTTTACGTTCGCCGAGCGATTTTATTGAAGTCCCACATACTTTTTTCTCGAATCCCCAGCTGCTGAACAAGCCGCATAACGGGAAGGCTGGGGGAATGAGGATCATTCCTGCCTCACAGCTCGCAATTTCGACAAAGTCTTCTGTAAAGGAGGAGGCATGGAGGTTTATCGCTTTCCTACATTCGGAAGAGGTGCAGGCCAGGAGCGACAAGGCTTCTCGTTTCTTAAATCTGTAAACGAAAAGCAACTCGCTGATATATGGCAGCAAGTAAACAACAGTTCGTACAAGCTGTCATCTGGAAAAGCTGTCAAGGTATCTGAGGGTGATTTGGCGGAGTTCAAGGAGATCGTGCAAAAAGACGGCCAGTTTGTTGAGCTGGACGGTCAAATCTTGAACATCGTGGGAGAAGTATCTACATTATTCTTCGAGGGCCAAAAGTCAGCGGAGGAAGCAGCCAAGATAATACAGGAACGGACAATTGCTTATTTGAATGGGTAAAGGCTTGGATATTGCCAACGAAAGCAAAAAAGTGATATGCTTTCGTTAGGAAAAACATAATAAGCTGCTCACCGTAATCTTGGGAGTCTGATGATTGATGCTGGGAAACCGCATCATGATCAGGCTCCTTTATGCTTTTATTAGGGCCATTTGCCTTACGAAATCATAAGGAGTGACGATGGTGGGAGAAGTTTTTAAGAATCGAAATTTTCGCAGGCTGTTCTTTTCTAATTTGTTTTCGGGGTTTGGTCAGGGGATGACCATGATTGGGATATCGTGGTATCTGGTAGAGTCGACTGGCTCAGCAAGTCTACTTGGCTCTACAATGCTTTTTTCCTCCATATTGACGCTGCTCGTGGGACCCTATTCGGGTACGTTGATTGACCGTTTTTCTCGCAAGACGATTCTACAAATGGAACAGCTGGGGGGCTTTGTGGTACTGGCGCTCTTGGCCGTTTGGGGATTTTGGGGGAGTTATCACGAGTGGATGCTGGTTTTGCTTTATATGGCGACGTTATTCATGTTTCAGATTCATGAGCCAGCACAGGCTGCCTTTGTACAGGAGACATTCGCTCCCAAGCATTACAAGGCGATCAACTCTTCACTGGAGATTGAGAATCAAACGGCATTGGTTTTAGCAGGAGGATTCGCGGGAATTATTTTGGGTAAATTTGGACTGCATGTGGTACTGCTGTTCAATGCGTTAACGTACTTGCTTGCTTTTATCATGCTGTCAGGAATCGACTACGTTTTTACGCTGGGCAAGCAAACGGAGAAATCCCCGCGAACGTCTTGGGTAGAGCAATTTTATCAAAGCTGGGTCTATATCAGGGAGAGAAGAGGATTTATGATCTTCGGGGTGTCCGCGTTGGTGCCATTCATAGCCGTTATGCTGGCGAATCTGTTGAATCCGATTTTTGTGAGTCAGGTTTTGCGAGAAGATGTGAAGATTTATTCGCTTGGTGAGGTGACGTATTCGATTGGAGCCGTGGCAGCTGGCATCATGCTTGCCTGGTTTAGTCTAAAGCTCGGGGCTTTTTCGTACATGGTGCTTAATTACGTGTTCATGGCGATCGTGCTTGTTTTGACTGTCGCGATACCAAACGGGTGGGTGTTTGTACTGCTCTCTGCTTTTATCGGGTGGTGCAACGTTTCAACCCGGCTGATTCGACAGACCTTGTACATGGAGCTGCTGCCCAATCGTTTTATGGGAAGGGTTATGAGCTTTTTCAAATCCATCGGGACGCTGATGAGACTTTTGCTGTTGGCTATGTTCACAGTCATGCTTGACTCTACAGGAGCGCAGGTAGGATACGTTGTGCTCGCCAGCTTTTTAATCATGGCGGCTCTCGGGATTCTTTTTTCCATGCGCTTGCTGATGAGACAGGTAGACAAAGCCGAGACGGTGACAGGCCAAGGGTCTGCAGAGTAAGGGGAAAGGTGGGAGTTTATCCACGATAGAATAGCTCCTCTCCAGGGGGGTTCTTTTAGGCAAAAAGCGCATCGATAGGCGCCTTTTATCTAGTGCATTATTTTCGTGGCATTAGCCAGAAACTAGGTACATTAATTTGGCCCCAACCTGCTTTGCCACTGGCGGCGACAGTCGTTCCTTTGCAAAACACGGGGAAGTCCAGCTGCTTGATTCCGATGATATCGAGGATGACTCCGTCGACTACGATTCCCTGAATACCGAGCGTTTTGGCGAGGCCAACAATAAAATCTCCAGCAATCGCCCGATAGGTGTCGCCCTTTGCATCGATCACAAGAACATCGCCAGGCTGAGCTTCCCGGATAGCCTGCAGTACCGTTAGATTATCACCAATCGGCATTTGCACAGTGAATGCTCGTCCGGCAATTCGGTACTCTTCTTTTATCGGCTTGATGCTGCTATCCATGTTGGTCAGCCCCTGCAGCGCATCTGATATGCACGTTGTAGGGACGTTTTGGTATTGGGAAACGATAGTGGACATAAAGAATCCTCCTTTATTTGAAAAGTTTGGAATTCTGGTTATATCCATTATACGATACGCTGAATTTCATAGAGGCAACAAAAAAAGCCAGGGGTTGGTTCCCTGGCTTTACTCCATTGAGCGTTACTGTTTCGGACTTACCAAAATTTTCACCTGATTTTTCTCTTTCAGCAAGGCTTCAAATCCATGCTCCACGATATCGTCCAGCTTGATTCGTTGGGTGACCAGCTTGTCCGCGGGGAAGAAGCCTTTTTCCATCAGGCTGATAACAGCTGGGAAAACATCGCGATAACCGATGATGCCTGTCATGTTGCGTTCTTTCATGACGATGTGGTTTGGTTTGATTGGCGCTTCTCTTTCGAAGATGCTGACGATCATGATTTGTCCTGCAATTTTGGTTGATTCGATTGCTTGGGTAAGGACTGGTGGTACACCGGTTACCTCAAAAGCGATGTCGGCACCGCCGTTTGTGCGGTTGTGGATTTCTTGAACGACATCGTATTCTTTTGGATCGATGACGATAGCGCCCAGCTCTGCTGCTTTTAGTTTACGCTCTGGAGAGAGCTCAACAGCATAAATTTCTGCGGCACCGGAAGCTTTCAATGCTTCGATGACGAGCAAGCCGATTGGACCTGCACCAAATACAACTGCTTTATCGCCGACTTTCAGCTGACTGGAGCGAACGGCATAAAGAGCGACGGCAGATGGCTCGACGAGAGCACCTTGCTCATAGGAGAGGCTGTCCGGAATTTTGTGGACCATATGCTCATCAGCAGCCACATATTCCGAGAAGCCGCCGCCGCCTCCTGCCAGACCGAGGAAGCCCATTTTTTCGCAAAGATTGTATTTGTCTTGTTTGCACGCTGGGCATGTGCCGCATGCGAAAACCGGTTCTACAACGACGCGATCGCCAACCTTGATCGAAGTTACACCTTCCCCGATCTCTACGACTTGTCCGGAAAATTCATGTCCCATTACGATCGGAGCTTTTTCGCCTGTCAGTGGATGAGCAGTGCCACCAGGAATGAAAATCGGGCCAGCCACGTATTCATGCAGGTCACTTCCGCAAATACCGCACCATTCCACTCTGATTTTTACTTTTCCTTTAAGAGCTTGAGGCTCCGTAATCGTTTCCAAACGTAGGTCTTTCAAACCATGCCATCGCAACGCTTTCATAACGGTCATCTCCTTGTTAGGCTTGAGGATTATATATGAAATTCAGCAAGAGAAATAGGAAACGTTTCCGAAAATAAATATGTCATAACTTTGACATATTGTCAAATCGATATATGTGTGGAAAAAGTCAAAAAGTGTGTTGCTCGCGGATGCTTTGTAGACGTGCAGCCAGCTTTGCGATCAGGTCATGGAGATATGGTATAATCATGTATAGAAAGATTACTTTGGATCGGAAAAACAGAAAACGATTCCGAGACGGAAAGGATCTCTACAATACCATGAAAAATAAAGTAACGATTGAAGATGTAGCAAAACGGGCGGGCGTAGGGATCGCAACTGTCTCTCGTGCCATTAATGATAGTGGGGGAATCAGCCCCAAGACAAAAGCACTGATTTTGGAGGTCATTGAGGAGCTTGGCTTTACTCCGAATACTTCTGCGCAAAGTCTGAAAATACGTCAAACGTATCAAATTGCACTTGCTGTGCCAGACATTCGCAACGCGATTATTCCGGAAATCTCCTGGTCTGTAGAGCAGGCAGCCAAGCAGCATGGCTATCGGGTCGTGCAAATCAACACGTCTGGGAATGCCCGGACCGAGCTTGAGACTGTGCGCGAGGTCAAAAAGCTGCATGTGGATGGGCTCATTATCATGCCGCTTGCTTATCCGAAAACGTTGGTTGATTTGATTAATAAAGCCACTGTTCCTGTTTCCATTATCAATTATGGAAAAAAGCTGGATGATCATGTGAAAGCAGATGTGGTCAGTCTCGCTCGTCAGGAAGGTCGCCTAGTCATGGAGCATTTGATTAAAATCGGGCGAACACGGATTGCCTATGCAGGCGCACCCAAGGACAAGATTGAAGAACGATACTTTGCCTACGAAGGGTCTTTGGCGCATGTCGATCCATCCCTGATTTATTTCGGTGAGGACTTTTCATTTGAAACGGGCTTGCGTGCTGCTGATTACTTTTTCAGCTTGAAAAATATGCCGGACGCCATTTATGCGGTCAATGACATGGTGGCGATCGGGATCGTGAATCGGTTCAAGGAGCTGGGAGTCCGTGTCCCTGAGGATGTAGCTGTAGTAGGCATCGATAACAATTTATGGACGACGATCACCACTCCGCAAATCAGCTCGGTTTCGATTATGGGGGATGAAGTAGCTCGTTTGGCTACTGAGCTTTTGTTGAAGCGGATTCGTGAGCAAGGGTCAGGGGCTTATGAGCGCGTTCAGTTCGAACCACGACTGATTGTAAGGGAGTCGAGTGTGGCGGTTATTCGTAAATCGCCATTGGAGATGTAAAGAATGCTAGATTGCATAGGGTGCTGGCTGTCGATCATGTCGACGGCCTTTTTTATGTGCCTGACTTCTCCAAATGACATTGATCCAGATAATCCCAGGTGTATATAATGAGGGTAATTTACATGAGAGTGAGTGATGATCATGAGAACAGCTGTCATTATGGTCCATGTCCATTTTGCGAAAGGGCAGGGGAGATGACTGCTTTTTAGGCTCTCTTCCATGCCACTAGGAATTACGTGGGAGGGATTTTTGTGAGTACGACTGAACATTCATTTGATCAACAGCTATCAGGGCCACCTACTTTTTCGTCTCTGCAGGAATATATAGCACGCAAGGATGACATTCACTTCTGGTGGTCGTATGTGACTACTATCCTCAAACGTCATGGTCTGGAGAAAAAGGGTCAGGGGCTTCTAGCAGGGCTCGGCGGGACGTATCCGACCTTCCTCCATGGGGAGGTAGTCATTAAACTGTTTGGCTATATACGATCAAGCGAAAAGTCATACGAAGCGGAACGGGCTGCGCAGCTGTTGCTCGCTACTGACCCGGAAATTGCGGTGCCTCGATTGGTCGCAGAAGGCCGACTTTTTGAAGACCAGGGCTATTGCAAACAGCTCGCTACCTGCCCATCTGGTTGCGCAGGTGGATGAATACCTTGCTGGGCTTGGTCCGTTCGATCCTGTCTTTGTCCACGGAGATGTGATGTTTCGCCACGTTTTCGTTGAGGATGGACGTCTCTCGGGAATTATCGACTGGGGCGATGCGATGGTGACCGATCGGCACTATGAGTTCGCCAAGCTCCATCTCGATCTGTTCAATTGCGACAAGTCGCTGCTGCGAGCGTTTCTTGAGGCAAGCGACTGGCCAATGACCAAGAATTTTGCTAAAAAGGCGATGGGAATGGCGCTCTACCGTCAGGCACATGGTCTCGTCCAGCATTATTCTATGGATGTCTTTTATACCTTGCCGGCTCTGCTCCCGTTGCAAGACATCGCGACGCTGGATGAGCTGGCGAACGAACTCTTTGCGGTGTAGCGGCTAGGCTGGCAAACGAACCAAGAGGACTCTTTAGTATTTGGCCGGGAATCAAAAGACCCTGATGAAGGACCTTTTCAATGGTTTCCAACATCAGGGTCTCGTTAATCAATTGTTTAAGTTCTTTCTAGTAGAACTTTTAGTGTAGAATCAATGAAAATCGCATCGGTCGGATTCAGTCCAAAACCAGCTAAGTGTCCCCAGATCGATTCAATTGGCTGAAAAGTAGCATTAGGTATGAGGCTAGTCTCGTATTGGCTGTCTTCCGGGGTGAAATATAGATCAGTCCTCACAGGCATCACGACGGTTCGTGCCTTTATGCTGTTCAAGGCGAGGGAAAAGTCTCCTTTGTACAGAGGATTTCTGCTTAAATCAGCATGCTGCCATGTCCACATCATAGCAAGCAAATCATTCGCATCTGACTGGAGGAAGCTCTCCTCCCAAAACTTCGAAATAAAATCAGAAAGAGAGACGTAGCCCAGTTCTTTGAAGCATTCTTCCCGGTAAAAGGCCTGTGAAAATCCCCAGCTCGCATAAACGCGCCCCAATGTACGCAAGCCAAGCTCAGGTGGTGCTGTGTACATGCCTTTATTCCACGCAGCATCTGCTTGCAGTGCAGCTCTTATGCCCTCGATCATGACCGAGTTGTGAGGCCAGGTCTTGGCAGTTCCCGCAAACGGAGCCAATCGCACTACCATATCTGGATAGCTTGCTCCCCATTGAAAGGCCTGAATCGCCCCCATCGACCATCCGGTTGCCAATGCCACTTTCTTGACTCCAAACCTCTCTGTCAGCAGCCGATGCTGCAAAGCGACATTATCAAAGATTGTGACGTTCGGAAAATTCGCTTTGTCAAAAGGACTTGCAGTGTTGCTTGGAGAGGAAGATAATCCATTCCCGAGCATATTTGGAATCACGATAAAATATTTCTCCGGGTTTAGCGCCTTATTTATACCGATCGCGGATCAATTACTTACACTCAATCGCATTCTTCTATATAAAGACTTGGGATTTACTCTGCAACAAATTCATCAGTTGCTACGTGAAGATATTTCAACGGAGAACGTTCGAGGAATGCTTCAGAGAAAAGAAAGTGAAATTCAACAACTGCTTGAAGTGGAGCGGGAGCGACTTAGGCAAACAAAAAAGACAGCTGCTCCCACAGATGGTTATGTGGAAAGAATCGGAGAGTAACGAGGCGGAATTCGAATTGGAGGTAGCCTATTCGCTCAAGCAGGAGATTGCCGTTTCCTCTGACATCCTGAATGTGCGCATGCTGCCTGAGGAGCCGATGATGGCAACGTTATTACAACGGGTAGACCCATTCGTTCCTTCTACGACCTGCATTGATTTAGCCAAGTGGCTGGAGGACAATCACTATCGAATAAAAAAGGACCAGCCTGGAAGAGAAGTGTATGTACAATCACTCGAAGAGAATGGCGATACTTTCGTAGAGGTTCAAATTCCGATTGAATCCAAGAGCTGAAATGAATTTCCCAAAAACGGGTAATTACCGAAATAGACCACAGATTTACGGGTGACGAATATCACGACGAGCAATTCAATCCGTCCTACGCAGAAGGAACCCTTTGGCATGTGTTTTGCAAAGTTTTATTCCTGACTAGCAAAATCCACGTTAAAGGAGATATTCGCATGCTAAAACCAGAGTATACGATTCTACCCGATTACGCGCCATTGTATCCGCAGGTTCCCTATCACTATAAAAATTACGAGAAAATCAGTGTTTACTGTAGGGGAAATCGTGAGGCGATCGAGCGGTTTTTGCCAAAGGACTTTGAATTTGTATCGGATATTTTCGAGATTTTTGTGCTGAAAAACGAAGTCATTGAGGGACTCGTTCCGTATTCCGAGGGTGGGATCGTGATCCCTTGCAAATATAAAGATATCGTTGGGGCGTACATGGCTTATGAGTACGTCGATACCGACGAAGCGCTTTGTGCAGGAAGAGAAATTTGGGGATATCCCAAGAAGCTGGCTGAGGTAGAATTCAACCGCGAACAAGGCATTGCACAAGGGAGAATCACCCGCAAGGGCAAAACCATCATCGATATTGCACTCACCTTTGAGGACGTAGAAGTAAATCCGCCGAATCTGTTTCCACGACTCCAGGTCAAACGGATGCCACGTGCTGACAAGTATGGAATGGATATGGATCAGGTTATTTTAAATGAATTTGTCGACTCGGTCATCCATACGCGACAAACTGGAACGGCCAAAGTGAACTGGGAGTATTCCAGCTATGATCCCATCGCGGAGCTGGGGCCTGTCGAAGTATTGGGCGGTGTTTTTGCCATAGGTGACTTTACGTTGACGTATGGAAAAATCATTGAGGACAAGGTGCAAGCAGTCGCAAAATAAGCGGATAGGGTGGACGGCCATGGAATTGCGAGATAAGGTCGCTATCATTACGGGTGCGTATGGCGTGGATGGTGGCAGATTGGCCAGATAAAACGTTAAATCCCGTTAACTCAGCTCCACAAAAAAGTAGCGACAGAATGAGGACTTGGACGAAACCCTCAGACTGCCTCTGCTTTTTTTGTGGCTAGCGAACGTTTTCAAGCCAATACTCATACTCGCTGTCGATGGCTTGTCCCATGTGGAAGTAGTTATCCCAGTTGTCTTCTACATGATAGATACTGGGATCACAATCGAACTGCTCCATGAAGTGATACAAATATTCACCGTACTCGCCACTCTGCAGGTTACGGTAATAATAGTTGGCGAATTTGTTTCCTTCTTCATTTAGCAAATCTGTAGCCAGCACGCCTCCCAGCTGACGATATAGCTGTGAGCTTGTCAGCTTTCTTTGTTTGAAATCTTCGATGTGACCGGAATAGTGGTGGAGAGCATCATCGCTGTACATTTCGCGATCTACGATCCAGCCAAGAAAAAATCCTGCAAAAACATATGCTTGTTCCCGTGGCAAATCCGTTGGGAAATCGCCCTCGTAATGATACTTTGCCTTGTCGTACACGGTGCTACTGGAAAGGGTATCGCTCATCCGTCTTCTCCTTACGTGGTTAATAGGTGGAAATGCTTCGATTGCTTTCCGTATTGTTACATTCCATTATGATTGGTTTTTTCCTTCAAGATCTGGCTCCTTCCGTAAGTGATTGCTGCTTATGGGATGGGGCCATCGTTTTTTTCCCGACCTTTTTGCCGGATTGGTGTGGCTGTATATCTCCTATTTATAGTGACGATGAAATGTTTATAATATTAGTAATTATGCGATTATAGTGTTTCGCATGCCAAAAGACGAGAGGTGATAAACAGCATGGAAGAACTGAGAGCGCAATCAAAGCAATGGGAGCAAATTTTTTCGGTTATTCGCGAGGGGGTCTTGGTTGTTGATTTGGATTTACGGGTCACCTATGTGAATGAAGCCGTGCAAAATATTGGGATTTACCCGGAGAAAGTGATTGGCGAAAACATTTTTCAAGTCTTTCCAAATCTGAAGCAGGAGCACAGCCACTTTGTGAAAGTATTGGCTACTGGTCAGCCGATTACAGACAAGGTGCTTACCTTTGTTACCTATCGAGGTGAACGCAAGACGACGCTCACCTCTACTTTTCCTCTCTATGAGAATGGGGTGTTGACCGGTGCTTTTGAAGTATTTCAGGACATTTCCGCGATAGACGAGCTATCCAAAAAAATCGTGTTTTATCAAAATAAAGAACGCCGGGTCGTTCCTCAAAACAAGAAGCATGCCGTGAGTTCTATGTATACCGTTGATTCCATCATTGGAAATAGCCATGCGATAGATTCGCTAAAGGACAAAGTTTCCTTGATTGCGGACAGCTTCTCTCCAGTACTGATTTATGGCGAGACAGGAACGGGAAAAGAACTGATTGCTCAATCCATCCACACCGCTTCTGCAAAGAAAACCGCTCCGTTTATCGCCCAAAACTGCGCAGCCATCCCTGAAAGCCTGCTGGAAGGCATCCTGTTTGGTACAGAAAAAGGAGGGTTTACAGGAGCGGATAACCGACCCGGACTTTTTGAGCTTGCGAATGGCGGGATTTTATTTTTGGACGAGATTAATTCGATGCCGCTTTCCCTGCAGGCCAAACTACTGCGTGTCATTCAGGAGAAGAAAGTGAGACGGGTCGGCGGGCAAAAAGAAATCGATATCGATTTTCGTATTGTAGCGGCAACCAATGTGAATCCAGAGGTGATTTTGCAAACGGGTGAAATGCGCTCCGATCTATTCTACCGCCTCAATGTCATTTATCTGGAGCTGCCGCCTTTGCGGAACAGAAGGGAAGACATCCCGCTGCTCATCGATCACTATATCTCTTACTACAACGAGCAATTTAACAAAAAGGTGCTGGGTGTCAATCAAGAGGCGATGAGCTTTTTTATGGAGTACACATGGCCCGGGAATATCCGTGAATTGCGCAACATGATAGAGAGAGCCATGAACATGCAGGAGGGAGAGGTCATTCAACTAGAGGATGTGAACCTGGGAGCGCTGTTCGGTGTTTCCTCCATGTCGCCCGCCACCATGCCTGCTGAAAGCCGCAAGCAGCAAGGCTCACTGAAAGATGCGCTGAAGGAAGTAGAAGTGGAAATGATTAAGCAAGCACTTCTGGACGCGAACGGGAATGTCTCAAAAGCTGCGCGCAAATTAGATATTCCACAGCAGACGATAAACCACAAAATCGATAAATACACACTGAGACCGTTCATTTATCAGATTAAGCTAAACGCTACTCAAAAATGAGTAATTACCGAATATTTTGCTAGATAAATAGGTAATTCTAGCGTAAGTTCCCCTATGCATTTTGTGAAATCAGGGGCTTGGGGTTGGCATGACTGTTGCTTTATTTCTCCTGTAAGAAGGGAGGAGCTGAGAAGAGCAGTCTACCTGTCAAAAGAATGGTGACTCATGTAAAGGATGCGGGGGTGTAGGAATGAATAGTTCTCTTCCTTTTGTCGGTTGGTTTTTGTATGTGATTGTTCCAGTCTCTACCTTGATCATCACTGCGGTGATTTTACTCATGATTAAAAAGAGGGAGGAGCCCACGAAATGATCGCTACCTTTGTTGTTTATCTTGCTCTCGTGTTCCTTATTGGCTTGTTTGCGGAACGCTATATTTCCAAGAGCGAAGAAGGATATTATCTTGGCGATCGCAACTTCGGGCCAGTAGCGACTGCGATCAGTGCGGGGGCGACAGATACGAGCGGCTGGATTTTTATCGGAGCAGCCGGTTACTCGTATGTTGCGGGAATCTCGACGATGTGGATGCTGCCCGGATTTGTCGTCGGCTATTTTATTAACTGGTTTGTGGTCGCGCCACGTTTGCGCAGGCTGGGGAGCGAATACAATTGCCTGAGTATCCCCGACTTTTTTGAAAAACGTTACGGCTCCAATTTATTGAAAATTACGTCAAGTGTCATCATCGCCATCTTTTTTATCGCCTATATGGGCTCGCAATTAACAGCAGCAGGCAAAGCTTTTCATACAATTATTGATATTGATTACAATACAGGGCTGATTTTCAGTGCGTTTTTTGTACTTGCCTATACCGTTTTTGGCGGGTATCGCGCAGTCGTGTGGACGGATGTGATTCAAGGCTTCATCATGATCATGGTTTTGGTTACCTTTCCGATCTATATGATTATCAAGCTAGGGGGATGGGAATCGTTTTTTGCCCAGCTCGGACAGCTTGACCCGGTGCTGTTGACGCCTGCCGGAGGATCAGTTGGCGCTGCGGCTTTTGGTATCATTGTTGGGCTCGTAGGCTTTGGACTGGGGGAACCGGGACAGCCACATATTATTCAACGCTTTCTCTCTGCCAAGGATGACAAGAGCATCCGTGAGGGCACCTTTATTGCCATGGTATGGGTCATTATTGTGATGATGGGCTCCAATCTGCTCGGTCTCATCGGACGGATTCTGACTCCGAGTCTGACGGATCCCGAGTATGTATTTCCACAGCTTGTCATGGAGACGATGCATCCAATACTAATCGGAGTAGTCTTAGGTGCCATTTTTGCAGCGATTCAATCAACTTTTTCCTCCCAGCTGATGGTGGCTACGCAGTCACTCGCCAGTGATCTTTTGCGCAGCATTTCCAAACGTGAGTATAGCAATAAACAGGTTATTACGATCAGCAGAATCACCATGGTCATTCTATCGATACTCGCAACGGGACTTGCTCTAATGGATATCCAAGCGGTGTTTACCCTCGTGCTGTATGCCTGGGCAGGATTGGGAGCCAGCTTTGGTCCGTTGATTATACTAGCGCTCTATTCCAACGCAGTTACGAAGTGGGGAGCTTTCTGGGGAATGATCTCTGGAACTGTAACCGTTGTCATTTGGAAAAGCACACCTTATTCGGTGTATCTCTATGAAATCATTCCGGGCATGCTCGTCTCTACCATCGTGATTCTGACTGTCAGCAAATGGACGTCAGCTGCGAAGCGTGAGTCGATTCCAGACGAGGCCAAGACCGGCATGATAAATCGATAAGAAGGGGGATGAGAGAATGAGTACCTATGTAAAAGTGCATGGAAACAATATTCCGATTCAAGCGCCGTTAATTCCAGATCCGTTTGTTCCATATACGTGCAAAGGATATCGTTCCGTTTTCGCTTTATGTGAGGCAGATGAATCCATCATTCGCAAATATTTGGAGCCTACACCATTTGAATATGTAGTCAACCAGTTCATCGTGAGTGTGAGTGACTTTAGCAATTGCGACAAAGTGGCTTTTATGGATTGTGCGATTGTTATTCCCGTGAAGCATAAAGATCGCTATGGCGGCTATTACCTGTTCGAGTATGAAAATGACGATTCAGCTATTGCAGCAGGTAGAGATTTGTGGGGGTATCCGAAGAAATATGCTGACATCTCCTTGCGAGAAGAAGATGGAAAAGTGAGAGGCCAGGCAATTCGAAAGGGAAAGGTCATCGTAGATATTGAGTGTGATCTGGCAGCAACCATACCGAATTTCGTCCAACCGCAGACGTATCCGCATCTAAATTTGCATGTTGTGCCGAAGCCAGATGGCAAGGGGATCGCTTCGATGAAGATCATCTCCAGAGATACGTCACCGGATTTTCAGCTCATGAGTGAGAAGCTGGGGGAAACAACGGTGCATCTGCAAGGTCTGCCTACTGATCCGCTGAATGAGCTTCAGCCAGTAAAGGTACTTGGTGGAGGGCTGATCGTCGGAGACTTTTACGCGACAGAAGAGAACGGCTGGGGACATGTGATCGAAACGTTGATATAGAGACTTTGCTGCAAATGAGGTGAATGTAGTGGGACGACTACAGGATCGTGTCGCTGTCATAACAGGCGGAGCCTTGGGAATTGGACGTGCAGTGGCTCTGCTGTTTGCCTCGGAAGGAGCGATGAGTCCTCTTTTGTGACAGGAATCAATTTATTTGCAGATGGTGGTTATACGGCGCAATAAAAGGAGCTGCCCCGCTATTCATGAGGGGCAGCTCCTTTATGTACAGAGCGATTCAACTACTTCACAAATTCAACCGTGTAGCCTTTTTGCTTCAACTGGTCGATGACCATATCCTTCATGACAAAGTGTCCGGCGCCTACCACAACGAAATAGGTGGACTTGCCTTCTTTGTCGAGCAAGGCAGCTATTTTTGTCGCCATGTTTTTGTCGCGTTCGCCAAACAATCGTTTTGCACTGTCGCTTTCTACGAAATCCTGAGAGGAAGTAAAGGATTGGGTAAAACCTTCTACATCACCTTTTGCCCATTGCTGCTGCCATTTGGTAAATTCACCAGCGTTATTTTGCTGCGCAACCGTAGGATTCAAAATGGCATCAAGCGCGTCGTTCAATTCCTTTTCTTGAATGTTCATCGGAACGTTGTTGAATACGTCTGATTGAAGCTTCAGGCCTTCGAGTTCTTCGATCGGTTTATCGGTAAGCATTGCGCTTTGCAGGAAATACATATCGACCCCCAGCGTAGCGGCTTGGTTCATATCTTCTGGTGAGCTAACCAGAGAGGACATGGACAGACTGGTGGTGATCGCCCACGGCTTCAACGTTTCGAAAGCTTGCATCGGAAGATCCAGCTTGTCCGACACCTTCTGAAGCTTATCATTGGTTTCTTTGGAAATATGCTCTTTCAAGGTCGTGCCATCCGTCAGCATCATGGAGTCTGTAAAATATTTCATGTCTTCTGGTTTAGGGGATGCCAGGTTCACTTCGACAAACAAGGAATCGGATGCTGCAAATGCGTCCCTGACCTCTTTGTGCAGCGGGTACATGTCGGAAATCCCCAAGTGAATGGAGCCGAGCAAATAGAGCGTATTTTCGCCCTTGGTCGCCTTCCAGAGAAGTCCTTTTGCTCCGGCCTGGGCTGTATCATACGCATAGGAGACGAGTCTGCTTGAGAGTACAGCAGCTTGTTCTGTGGTGCTTGGCTGATCCAGCTCAAGGCCGCTAGGGGTCCCCTGAACGATGCCTTTCTTTTGGAGGTACTCGTTTGCCGAGTATTTATCAATCTCAAAAGCTTGCGGCAATTCGTACTGCGTAAGGATAGCGTATAAAGTGCGGGTGACCGTTTCTCTCGTAATCGTTCCTGTTGCTCGTGACGCGGGAAGGGTTCCCTTTTTCTTCAATCCCAAGGCATCCAGCTTCTTCGTTGTATCTGCAATTAACGCTTGGAACTTGTCTTTTGTAATCGGCTTTTGAAAAGTCCCGTCATAATACCAGGAAAGTGGGAATATGCCGTATTTTTCGCCTTCGTGTAAGGTTGGAATCGACCACTGGCTAATCGAAGGAGCTGCAGGGACCTCGTTTGCTTGTACTGTATAGACGCTTCCTAGTATCGTCGTTAGACCGAGGACACCACAGGCAATCAGGCGACTAAGGCTGCTCCGTTTTCTAAGTTTCATGCAGAAATCTCCTCTCTTGTAAAAATCCCACTCATTATAGCTTACTCTTGAGTTTATAACAAACAGATATAGGAAAAGACGGAATTCTACGATGAAAGGAAGAGTGGCCATTTTAGGCATGAAAAAGCGCCAACAGGATTGCTGGCGCATATCTACTACACTTTAAATTTGGCGACGAGTGTCTGCATTTCTTCGGCCACTTTTGAGAGGGAAGCCGCAGAAGCAGCGATTTCTTCCATAGAAGCCAGCTGCTCTTCTCCAGATGCTGCCACACTTTGCGAATGGCTCGAAGATATTTTGGCAATCTGATTGACTTCCTCCATCGATGACGTGATTTGCCTACTGTTAGCGGACAAATCGAGAGTCGTATTGGAAACATCCTGAATTTGCTCAGCAACCTCGCGTAGTGTGAGCAGAATCGTTCCGAATTTTTCCTCGGTAGAATGAACGATTGCCAAACCTACACGGACCTCATCCTGCACCTGATTCATCGATGAAGTGGAATTGTTCGTGTCCGCTTGAATCTCGATGATGAGATCCGAAATTTGCTGGGCTGATCGCGTCGATTGCTCCGCCAGCTTGCGGACTTCATCGGCTACCACTGCAAATCCACGTCCATGCTCTCCCGCACGTGCGGCTTCAATCGCTGCATTGAGGGCTAGTAGATTCGTCTGATCCGCGATTCCGCGAATGACATCAATGATTTGACCAATTTGCTCGGAGCGTTCATTTAGTTTAGTAATGAGTGTGCTGGAATTTTCGACGGTTTCCTGTATTCGTTCCATTTGTCCAACCACCTGCTGCAACGATTGGTTGCCTTCTTCGGCTTGGGCAGAGGAGGTTTGGGCTGACGCGGATACTTCCGCACAGTGATTGGCGATGGTTTGGATCGATTGCTCCATTGTTTTTGTGGTGTGTACGGCCTCCTCGGAGTGTGCGGTTTGTGACTCGGAGCCACTTGCTACCTCTTGGATGGCAATGACGATGTGCTCAGTTGCTTTAGAGCTTTGCTCCGCACTGGCAAAAAGCTGTTCGGATGAAGAGGCTACTTGATGGGAAGTAGCAGAAATTTGCCCAAGCAGCTGACGGATGCTGCTTACCATCTGGTCGAAGCCTTTGACCAAGCTGCCGATTTCATCCCGATTTTTTACCGTAATAGGGTCTACCTGCAAGTCACCTTGGGCAATTTGTTCGGTTTGTTTGGCTAACAGACCAAGCGGACGCGTGATGCTTCTCGTAAATAAAATAATGATCGTTCCGCCTGCGATAATGGAAGCACAGAGCGTAATGATCAGACTGCGCAACACATCCTGTGCCGGTGAGTTGAAGTCCATGTAATACGTAGTAGCGGTAATGGCCCAACCCCATGTCGAGTCAAACTCGGTGTAGGCGATTTTCGGAAGCATCTTGGTTTCGTCATCAGGCGCGTACCATTCCGTGTCCATAAAGGCTCCACCTGTTTTGCTCAGCTCAATATTTTCCTGGATCAGATAACGTCCAGAACTATCTTGTAGATTCCAAAGATTCTCTCCCTCACCGTCTGGAGAAGCAACCTGGTTTCCTTTTTCATCATAAATGTAAATGTAACCGTATTGGCCCAAGTTCACATTTTGATTAACCGGGCGCGTCCCGTCGGCATTTTTTTCTCCCAGGATTGCTACTTTGACTCTTTCCTGAGCTTCTGCCATGTCGAGTTTGCCAGCCTTCACTTCCTTATCCAACTGGTGAATCAATTCAATCGTCGTGCGTACGGAGTTTTTGAGAGTGGTTTTACCCAATTCTTCCATAGATGCCTTACCTTGTGAATACCCCATAACTCCAATGATCAAACTAGGAATTAATAAAATCAGAAAACAGATGGTAAGCAGTTTACTGCGCAAATTCATATAATCCCTTCCCCGTAATTTTGTCGTTACTTTCCATTTCCCCGTGTAAAAAGAATCGAAACCATCGCATTTGGGGGATGCAAGGAAAAGGATGCACTAAACGCTGGGGTGTTTGATTGAGGGGGAAGGGATCTATTTCTTTTCTTTTACCTCATGGGTATTGGTAATGATAACCTTGACGCCACGGCTCTCTATTTCCTCCATAGCCTCTATACTTGCTTCATTACTCGTTATCAGTAGATCGATAGCGGTGATTGGCACTACTTTTACAAAGGAATCTATTCCTAGCTTTTCATGTGACGCTAGACAAATCGTATTTCTGGATATTTCGACTACTGCACTGCCAAGCGAAGCGACTTCGGGAGTAGAAGTACTTACACCATTTTTCGAGATGCCGCCTCCTGTAATAAAGCATTTGTCCAAAGTAAACTGCTTCATGAATGTGTAGGCGAGTGCGTCAGTAATGTTCCCTGATTTTTTTACTTTGCCACCTATTAGGTACACATCGATTGATTCTCGGTCTTTTAGAGTGTCCGCTACTTTTAGCGAATTGGTGACAACGGTAAAGGGCAAGTCGGGAAGAAACGGGATCATGGCGTGATGAATAGACGCACTTCCGATATAGACAGTATCCTTTTCCTGAATGAGAGAGGCTGCGTATTTGGCGATGGCTTGTTGCTGAAGAGAAGGCTCTTGGTAGCGCAAAGCAGAAGGGAGAGGAGCAGTTCTGACTTTTGTTGCGGGAATGGCTCCTCCATGAGTGCGTTTTAGCAACCCTTTTTCCTCCATAATGGTCAAGTCTCTGCGGATGGAGTCAATCGACATGTCAAAGAGGTCAGCCAAATCTCTCGCCAGAACGCGTCCGTCCTTTTGGAGAAGCTCGAGGATTTTATCCCGTCGTTCATCTGTGAACAAAAAAATCGCCTCCTTAAAGAAATGTATCACCAATGATGATACCATTTTGTTCGGTTATATTCCGCTTTGTCAATTTTTTTAATCGGTTATATTCGTTTTTGTTACGCTTTGTTCTTTTTTTGTGTGGATAAAAGTGTGAAATTACATATATTTCAAAACATTCATTTTTGTGGCATTTATGATAAAGTAAAAAGAAAGGTGTTATAAATATTTCAGGAGAGTGATGATTATGCCGGTTAACAGCCGACTTGTGGCATTGCTTATTTCTAGCTCCCTACTATTATCGGCTTCCCCTGTGATCGCAGCTGAGAAAAATAATAGCAGTAAAGAAGTAACGTACTACAGTATTGGGTTTCTAGATAGTTTGGTAGAATTGTTCCCGGAATTAAAGGGGTACCATCTTACGACCATAACGATGGGAACGGATACGTTTCAAAATGATGTCATCTATATTGGTATTGGAAAAAGTGATAAAAAGAAGGATCAAGCCCAGCTAACGATTGATCGAAATACAGGTGAGATTGTTGAATACTTGGGGTATCATGAAGCTGGTGACATTTCTAATAGCACGGCAATAAAAAGGGTAAACGCATTCATGAAAAAGCTAGTAAAAAAGGAACACGAAAAATATGTGATCACAGACACTGCTCAGGGAATGGTGTATTATAGCAAGCTTGTAAACGATATCCCTTTCGTTAGTGCAGGCTACTCAATTTTGCTTGATTCAAAGGGCATAGTCACTAGTTTCCATAAAGCTCGGATTGGAGAAGGATTTAAAGAAAAAGACTTCGCCAAACCGTCTAAAGCGATGACTATAACAAAAGCGAAAAAATATCTCCCAGAGGAATGGAAAAAGTATGACCTTAGATTAGTTTACATGGTTACACAAAACAAAGAACTCAAATTGGTCTATCAAACGGTAAGCGGGTTTAGATATGCTGTCGTTGATGCTATAACAGGAGATTTGTTAGAGTATTAAGTAAAAACGAAATTGGTGAGCGGAACAGTTGTCTATAGAAGGCAGCTGTTTTTTTATGGAACAACATTATATAAATAGGATAGCGCTACTATTATCAGAAAAAATAATAAATAAACTCAATTTGGACAAATTGTAAAGATGCTGAAAATAGACGTAAAGATTATGCAAACCAATCACGGCAATATCCTTGATAATAAATAGGATAGAGTCGGAAGATGCAAAAAGAGAGGATGGATCATGGATGAGCGATGCTTATTGGTTAACCAATGTTCGCTTGGAAACGGGGTATCATCGGGAAAACGGTGTTGTTACCGGGACAGAAACAGCTTTCTTTCACCTTTTGATTAAAGCGGGAAAGTTTGCGTCCATTGTTCCTGCCGCCGAAATTTTGACAGATGGTCTTGAGCAGAGGGATGCAAAAGGAAGATTGGCGATCCCTTCTCTGATCGAAAAGCATGTCCATCTGGATAAAACGCTGCTGGGAGAAGAATGGCGAGCGGTCATTCCGGCGGCAAATGTCATTGAGCGATGTGAAATCGAAAAGCGCATCCTGCCAGGGCTGGCGACATCAACAAAGGAGCGCGCTGAAAATTTCCTCGCCCTCTTGCTCTCTTACGGTTCCACACATGTTCGGACGCATGTAGATATTTATCCCGAAGTCGCCATCTCCAATCTGCATGGGGTCAAAGAGGCTCTCGCTACCTTTGAAGGTCGCCTGACTCACGAAATCGTTGCGTTTCCACAGCATGGCTTGCTACGAACCAAAGCAAAGGAGCTGGTACGGGAAGCACTGCGCCAAGGTGCTACACATGTAGGTGGCGTAGACCCTGCAACCGTGGACGAGGATATTGAGGAATCGTTGTACCAGATGGTCGATATGGCTGTAGAGGCCAAAGCAGGCATCGATCTTCACCTGCACGATATGGGACACTTGGGTACTTTTACGATGAAGCGATTGGCTGCTATGACAGTCGACGCTGGCTTGCAGGGCAAGGTGGCGATTAGTCACGCGTTTGCCTTAGGCGATATTCCCGTGAATGAAGCAGAAGAAATGGCAGCGATTTTGCGCGAGGCGGGCATTAGCATTATTACGAGCGTGCCTTATTTTAGAGTGATTCCGCCGGTTCCGGTGCTGCACAAAGATGGCGTAGAGGTAGCGGTCGGATGTGACTGCGTGTTTGATTCCTGGCAGCCTTACGGGAACGGGGACGTGCTGGAACGTCTATGGCGCCTGGCGGAGCGCTCTCGCTGGCTGGACGAGCTTTCTCTATCGCAATCGCTGCAATTTATTACTGGTGGCAAAACAACGCTGGATGTGGAAGGCAGGCAGCTGTGGCCAGCGCCTGAGGATGAAGCGAGCCTACTGCTCGTTGAGGCAACCTGCACAGCAGAAGCCATAGCCCGCAGAGCAAAGCGGAGCGCGGTATTTTTCAAAGGTAGCCTGGTTTCTGGACAAGTGTAGTCCTCGAAAACGTTGGAAAACCATAGAACGGCTCCAGTTATTTTCATAGAGAAAGGGTGTACGAAATAGATGTCTACAGCCTATTGGATTACAAACGTCCGCTTAGAGAGCGGCTATCGTGTGGAAAATGAAAAAGTGGTGGCTACGAATACAGAAACCGCTCAATTGTTGATCGAGGATGGTCGTATCGCCCAAATCGTATATGGAGACATGCCACAGACCGAGCTGCCAACACAGAATGCAGGTGGGCTATTGGCCCTGCCAGCCTTTCGCGATATGCATATTCACATCGACAAAACGTATTATGGTGGCCCATGGAAGGCGGTTACTCCGGTTAAAAATTTGCTGGGACGTCTGGAAGAAGAGAGCAAGCTGATGCCGAAGCTGTTGCCAACGGCGCAGGAACGTGCGGAAAAAATGCTGGATTTGCTGTTGTCGGCGGGCTCCACGCAGATTCGCACTCATTGCAATATCGATCCTTATATCGGATTGAAAAACCTGGAGGCAACACTTGCTGCTATGGAAACGTTTAGCGGCAAGCTCCAGTGTGAGGTAGTGGCGTTCCCGCAGCAAGGTCTTCTGCGCAGCAATCAGGTGGAGAACATTCGCCAAGCTTTGAAAATGGGAGCTACTTTTGTAGGCGGGGTTGATCCGGCAACTGTAGATCAAAACATTGAAAAGTCGCTGGCGACGATTTTTGAGCTGGCTGTAGAGGCGGATGCGCCGATCGATGTTCATTTGCATGATCCGGATCAACTGGGAATTTTCACCTTCAAACGACTCGCGAAAATGACGGAGGAAGCAGGCTGGCAAGGACGCGTAACGATCAGCCATGCGCTCGCTTTGGCAGACATCAGCTTGGCAGAAGCAGGAGAAGTAGCTGAAATGCTGGCTGGTCTCGGTATTTCAGTTACCTCGACGGTTCCGGTGAACCGAGCGACGATCCCGATACCGCTTTTGCGTGACAAGGGTGTATCGGTATCGCTTGGTGATGACAGCATCACTGATCACTGGTCCCCGTTTGGTCGCGGAGACAGCCTTGAAAAAGCGGGAGTCTTGGCGGAGCGTTTCCGTATGCAGGACGAGCGCTCCCTGTCACAGGCGCTTGGATTCATCACGGGTGGAAAAACACCGCTCGATAAAGAGGGGAACCGCATGTGGCCAAATGTGGGGGACGAGGCGGATATCGTCTTCGTCCATGCTACATCTTCAGCAGAGGCAGTGGCACGCAGAGCGAAGCGTCAGGCAATTATGTTCCGTGGAAATGTCGTGTCTGGCGAGCTGTAAGACCACAAAAATGGATAGGAGAAGAGGAGGCGAGAAACCACCTGGGTTTTAGCCTCCTTTTTCTTGTGTTCAGGACTGCTCAATCATGATCGGCAAGCTGGTGAGAGTAAATCCGTGCTTCAGGAGATGTTCCTCCGGTCGAAAGTCTGGTGCAAAACGGATGCTGGGGAATTTGCGTATGAAGGAGCTGAGCGCAATCTGTGTCTCCAATCGTGCTAATGGAGCGCCGAGACAGAAGTGCTCTCCATTCCCGAAAGTCAGATGATCGCGGCTATTCTTCCGGGTGATATCAAACTGATCGGCATTTGTGAAATGCCCCTCATCCCGGTTAGCCGAGGAAATCCAAGCAATAATGTTGTCGCCTTTTTTCATCAGTGGCCCAAATATGTCCGTATCTTCTGTTACTGTGCGATCCATACTGGCTGTAAAGCGATAGCGAAGAACTTCTTCAGCAGCCCCGGGAATCAGACTGGGATCTTCGCGCAACTTGGGGTAGACCCTCTCGTCGATAAAATTGTAGAAAGCATTTGTTAACCAAGTCGTAGTCGTTTCGTTTCCGGCACCTAACAGTCCGATCCCTGTATAAACAATCTCTTCGTCTTTTAGTCGTTCGCCATCGTATTCAGCTTGTGTCAGGTCAGAGAGGATATCATTTTGGGGATTTTTGCGCTTATGCTGGACCAACGGCAATAGATACTCTGCGAAGGTCTGCATCGTTTGCCCCTTGAGCTTTGTCGTTTCTTCGATTCCTTCCGCATGATGCGGCATGAAAAGAATGTCTGACCATTCCTTGATTTTTGCCCAGTCCTGATTTGGCACTCCAAGCAGAGCGGCGATTATCGTAACCGGGATGGGCACAGCAAAATCTTTCATCATATCAATGGGCTTTGACGTATCCTCACTCGCGATTTTGTCGATTAGCATGTCCGCAACTGCTTGAATACGCGGCTTCCAAGATTCGAGACTGCGCGGGGTGAAGGCCTTGGCAAGCAAGCCCCGGCGCTTTCGATGTACAGGTGGATCGGAGAAGGAAAGATTGATCCCGTTATCCTTGACCGGAACCGGAATCAAACTGCGTTTGCGTTCGCTTGAAAAGGTTGTGAAATCAGAGAGGACACGTTTGACATCATCGTATCGAAAGACATTCCAAACGCGCTGCCCTTCATCGTAGAAAACAGGATGATGGTCTCGCATCTCTTTGTACCAGGGGTAAGGATTCCAGCGTTCTGCATTTGATGAAAGCTTCGAGATTTCGTTTAAAAAAATGATATCCAAGGTGGCCATTCTACAGTCCTCCTGCTTTTACTTGATGAACCTAATTGCTTTGGCAGTCAATGATTGTCACCAGTAATCTGCCCGCCATGGGCAAAGCTTACCCGGTTAAAGGAGAATTCAAATGAACTTTGTTGACCAGCTGATAAATAAAAAAATAAGTTCCGCCCCATACCAAGGGCGGATATCTATGGCACATGTTTCGTTATAATAGTAGGGAGCGTTTGGACCACTTACGAAACGGGATGGTGTGAACCGTACTTTTGCCGTCAATCCCGCTAACATAAACACAATGGAAAGGACGGGAAAAGAGATGCAGATTAAACTGACGAGCGTTTTTGTGGATGATCAGGATAAAGCCCACAAATTTTATACTGAGGTGTTAGGGTTTGTCACCAAAAGAGACATTCCTATTGGAGGGGCCAAATGGCTAACAGTCGTTTCTCCTGAAGAGCCGGATGGAGTGGAGCTACTGTTGGAGCCAAACGGGAACCCTACCGCCACCGCCTATCAGAAAGCGATTTTTGACCAAGGAATTCCTGCCACAGCTTTTCTCGTAGATGACGTCCAAAAAGAGTTTGAGAGACTGAAGGGACTGGGTGTCGCATTTAAGAGGGAGCCAACGATGGCAGGAGAGGTCACACTTGCGATTTTTAACGATACATGCGGAAACCTGATCCAAATTTATCAGGTTCATGCAACATAGCGGATAAAGCAAAGCCTGATTGCACAGGAATACGTGTGATCAGGCTTTTGGGTTTTCTAGGTAAAAACGGGTTGCTTTTGATAGCCCCGAATGATCGAGGTAAGCAGACCTTTGTTCATCTTCAGCTCGCTGCGGTTTACCTTGCGTAATAGATCTCTTGTATTATCAGTTGGGAAGTGGAGTGTACGAGTGAAATACTCTTTAAAAATGCCCATGGATGCGTGAAACACTTTTTCCTCTTCTGATAGTGGCTCGCTCGATTCATAGGGGATCGCCTGCAAATTAGGAAAATCCAGAACCTCCTTGATACACTCGATGACCAATTCCTGAGTGGGCGGAGCCGGATTGGAAGCGTGGTAGATTGTCTTGTTTTGGGCGTGTGTGAGCGCTGCTACCAAAACAGAAGTGACATAATCAACGGGAACGAGATTCGTCTGGACGTTTACATCCAACCGCATTCGGTATGTTTGGTTTTGCCAACCCGCTGTCCGGGAGGCTCTTCTTTTGAGGACACATAGACCTTTTAACAATCCATACAAACCAAAATTCGTATCAGCTTCGCCCGTTCGTGAATCACCGATGATGATGGACGGTCTGACGATGACAACCTCCATTTTATCGCTATGGGAGAAAACGAGGTGTTCTGCCAGGCACTTTGATTCTTCGTAATGATTTACAAAAGATCGTTCCAGGTTGTACAGTGCTTCCTGTCCCGCCACTTCTTTCCCTACCGTATAAGCCGTACTTACATAGATAAAACGGCTTGCCCCGATTCCTTCAGCAAATAGCAGTGTGTTTTTCGTCCCGTCTACATTGACCGTAAACGTTTGCGATTTATGGGCTGGATCAAAAGAGAGGAAGGCAGCCAGATGATACACAGCATCTATTTTGTGCTGGACGCGCTGCAGGTCCTGCTGAACGAAACCTAGCCCTGGAAGCGAGACATCGCCCATCACCATATGTATTCTTGATTTGTCCTTATCGGCAAAGCTTTGCAGCAATTGGCTCGCTTTCTGTTCATTTCGTGCAAGCAGGAAAAGGGTGTGACCCTCATTTACTAAATCCTGTGATAGCTTTTTTCCGAGAAAACCAGTTGCTCCTGTTACGAGGATGTTCATTTGAATTAACCAGCTCCGTACTCTTTCGATATAGGGTGAACCTTTCAAGGTGTAGTGAGAAGATATAAACATATCATTATTCAATTATATCTAATGAGAGCGGATGTGACGGAAAAGGTTGGAACGATCTGGTGAACAATGAACCTTATTGGCTGGAAAAGCAAGCTTCACTGACCGTAGTTGTCAGGTAAGCGGAGTTATCATAAAGCTACCGATGAATTCCTATAGTGAACAGAGGGAAAAGAAAGGGGCTATTGATAATGACAATGACTGAGCATGTAAAATCGATGTACGACTTCCATACGTGGGCAAATCAAACATTGTTGAACCGGCTGAGGGAGCTTCCAGAAGAGGTATACACACAAGAAGTACAGAGTGTGTTCCCGACCGTGGCAAAAGTAATGAATCACATTTACATGGTAGACCAAAGCTGGCTCACCATCATGAGTGGCGTGGACATGCGCGAGGTGATGAGTGGTGCAGGGGAATTGGAGAAACAACTGGAGACAAAGAATGTTGTAGAACTGCAAGCCATGTACAGAGAGCTGGCTGAGCGATTTACAGCCTTTTTCAATCAAGAGTCTGACTTGGAAAGAAAGCTTGTCCTCGACAATCCATATACTAGTATCAGGGATACCAGCCTGGCAGAAATGGTGCTGCAAGTGGTGAATCACGGCACCTATCATCGCGGAAATGTAACAGCCATGCTACGTCAGATGGGCCACGCCTCTGTCATGACGGAGTATGCAGCTTACTGGTATTGGGGCTAGTGCGGGAATAGATTTGGGCCGGGAGAATTTTTCTTCCGGCCCGACTTGTTGACAAATGGAAAAATCCGTCCTATAATTATCTTAAATTAAAGATAATCACTTTTAAAACAATTAGAATTCGCCATCTTACTTCCCCAGGCTCGGTTGATCAATAATCGTAAAAAGATCGAGGAACAGAAAGATCCATTTACTTAATATCTTAAATTTGAGATATAATTTTGCAATAAAAAACTTGGATGAGAAACATATGAGGAGGAAATCCCATGAGTGAATTCACAACATTGGTGAAAAACCGTCGGTCTGCAAATAAATTTTTGGAGAACGTTCCGATTACACGAGAAGAGCTGGAAGAAATCATGAGCCTGGTCAAATTTGCGCCGTCCGCGTTTAACTTGCAGCATGCTCACTACGTTGTCGTGCTTGATCCGGAAACAAAGGATCGAGTATACGAAGCAGCATCGAGGCAGTATAAGGTAAAAACAGCGTCCGCTGTCATTATGGTTTTAGGTGACAAAGAAGCTCAGCAAAATGTAGGACGGATTCATGAGGGACTTCTTCATTTAGGCGTGATGGATCAGCGTGAATTTGATCATACGGTTTCCTCCGTCCAAGCTTTTTATGAAGCTGGCGGTGATTCCTTCAAACGAGACGAGGCGATTCGTAATGCCAGCCTGTCCGCCATGCTGTTTATGATGGTTGCAAAGGACAAGGGCTGGGACACATGTCCGATGATTGGCTTTGACCCAAAGGCAGTACAGCAAATCCTGAACTTCCCGGATCAATATGTGCCAGCGATGATGATCACCATTGGGAAAGAGGATAATTCCAGCCAACGAGTAAGAGGCTATCGCAAGCCTGTTGGCGAGTTCGTCAGCTACGATACGTTTTGAGCATGATCTACTCGATTAATAAAACGATAATGAAACGATAAACAGGAGGGTACTCAAATGACACAACATACAGCAGGTATTCACCATATCACGGCTTTTGTCAAAAATGCACAGGATAACGTCGACTTTTACGCAGGGATTCTGGGACTGCGTCTCGTGAAAAAAACAATTAACTTTGATGCTCCAGAGGTCTATCATCTCTACTTCGGCAATGAAGTAGGAAGTCCGGGAACAGCCATTACCTTCTTTCCATGGGAAACTTCTCGCTCGGGGCGCATTGGCGGTGGTCAGGTAGGCTATACGACCTTCCTCGTTCCGGTTGGCTCGCTGTCCTTTTGGGAAGAGCGTCTGACGAAATTCGCGGTAGCGTATAAACGTGTGGAGCGTTTTAACGAAACGTATTTGCAGTTCACCGATAAAGACGGTTTGCAGCTGGAGATCGTCGAGCGTGAGGGAGGACCTGCGAGCAAGTGGAGCTTTGGCGGCGTACCGGCAGATAAAGCGATCAAAGGCTTTGGCGGAGCCATTTTATACAGTGTAGCACCAACCTATACAATGGCTGTTCTGGAAAAGCTGATGGGACTGGAAAAGGTAGGCGAAGAAAACGGACTGGTTCGCTTCAAAGCGAGCGGAGATTTGGGCAATATCATCGACATCAATGCAGAGCCAATGCCTAGGGGCGCGGGTGGTGCGGGAACCGTCCATCATATCGCTTGGCGTGCCAGTGACGATCAATATCATCGCATGTGGCAGGAGCGTGTGGCGCAGTCGGGCTTGCACCCTACCGATATCATCGACAGGCAATACTTCAATGCGATCTACTTCCGCGAGCCAGGTGAAATCTTGTTTGAGATCGCGACCGATCCTCCAGGCTTCGAACGTGATGAACCATTCGAGACGCTGGGTGAAAAGCTGATGCTTCCGGAGTGGTATGAACCGCGTCGTGCTCAGATCGAGCAAGGCTTGACGCCGATTACTGTACGTGTTTTGGAGGGAGACAAATAATGAAGCACATTTTTCGCAAAGGAACAGATTCTGCTGCACCAACCTTGCTGCTTCTCCATGGGACAGGAGGCGATGAGAACGACTTGCTTCCTCTCGCTGACCGTATCCACCCTGGTGCCTCTGTCTTGAGCGTGCGCGGCAACGTACTCGAAAATGGCATGCCTAGATTTTTTCGTCGCCTGGCTGAGGGTGTCTTTGACGAAGAGGATCTCGTATTCCGTACGCAGGAGCTGAATGAATTTTTGGATCAAGCGTCTGTCGAGTATAAATTTGAGCGCGACAACATCATCGCTGTCGGCTATTCCAATGGGGCGAACATCGCCGGAAGTCTGTTGTTCCATTATCCAGATGTGTTAAAAGGGGCGATTTTGTATCACCCAATGGTTCCAAGGCGCGGAATTCCTTTGCCGGATATGTCGCAGGTACCGGTGTTTATCGGTGCGGGTACGAACGATCCGATTTGCTCGCCGCTGGAAACGAAAGAATTGCAGCAGCTGCTGTCAGAAGCAGGTGCTTCGGTTACGCTGCACTGGGAATCGTACGGCCATCAGCTTACTGGCAGGGAAGTAGATGCTTCCGCCCAGTGGTTTAAAGAGACGTTTTTGTGAGTAATTCCTTCTTGTAACGAAACGAAAAAGAGCAGCAGGATCAAGTCGATTCTGTTGCTCTTTTCGTTTTTGACCCGGTAAAACGGCGGAAATCTATCCATTTAATCAACTGTTTAAGACGGTTTTTACTGCTTCCGCGGTCATTGACAGTACCATTCATTAACGTTACACTACTCATAGTTGATATAGCAACTGTTTGGCGGTGAGCATAGTTGAAATCAAAGATGGATGACATTATTGGACTTTATATACACAGACTTGATTTGAAAATCACAAGCTTGCTGCGCAGCAAGCTGGAGCCATTCCAGCTAGCACCTGAGCAGCATCTCATCCTGATGCTTTTGCAGGAACGGGATGGACTGACCCAAAACGAGATTGCGCAAGAGCTGGATAAGGATAAAACCAATATTACGCGCATGGTGTCCAGTCTCGAAAAAAAGGCTTTTATCAAACGGGTGAACAGCCTGGAGGACCGTCGCTTCGTCAGTGTCCATCTAACCGATACTGGGAGAGACCTGTGCGAGCGAATCAAGCCTATTTTGGAAGAAGTGAATGGGCAGATCATAGAGGATGTATCAAGCGAAGAGCTCGTTACGCTTAGGAAAATTCTGCAGAAAATAGATAAAAACGTGGAGTGAAATCCACTTTTTCCTACGATAGTTGGTATATCAACTAATAAGAAAACGATGGAGGCGTTTCTTATGAATAAGCGCTACGAGCCTGTTTTATTCTCAGTTCTGATGTCTGTTTTTATGACCGTACCGATGTCATTCGTGATGACGCTTGTTAACGTGGGGTGGTCAGCGAGCTTTTTCATCCAGGCGTTTTTGATGAGTACGCTGATCGGGGTTGTGGTTTCAATTCCCGTCGCCTTTGTGGCGTTTCCTTTGGCCACCAAAATTGTCCGTTTGATTGTCAAAAAAGAAGCGAATGAAGTCATTCGTTAACATGGGAGCTGGCACCGTAATCGACGATGCCAGCTTTTTTTATTGTGGGTAGCCCGTCCCCATTTCGTCAAGGTTTGTTCATCAGTCGTTCATATTGAGCCTCTATAGTGATCTACGAAGCCTGATCCGCCTGCATGCGGTGGATGAGAAAAGGGAGCAAAAGGAGGCAATAAGCGAGTGCAGTGGCTGACCCGATTATCGTTAAAAAATCCTGCGATGGTGGTAATCCTATCGCTGCTTGTTGCGCTGGGAGGGATCTTTTCCTTTACCGTCATCAATATAGAAAGTGAACCGCAAGCACAGCTGGGGATGCTTACGGTTTCGACAGCCTATCCAAATGCCTCTTCGGAGGATGTGTTAGAGGACGTAACCAAGCCATTGGAAAAGGCAATCGATGCAGTCAGTGGGGTAAAGACGTATATTTCCAGCTCAGAGGAAAACCATTCACTGATCACGGTCTCCATCGAGTCTGCGGCTGACATGGAAAAAGTGGAGGCAGAGGTGGAAAAAAGCGTCGCCAATGCAAAGCTGCCCAATACAGCAGGCAGACCCAAAGTAAAGCTCAGTGTGGTAGGTTCTGAGCCCATGTATTTCCTCGCGATAAGCAATAAAGAACAGCTGCGTTCGGATGATGCCTTTTATCAACTAGTGAAGGACACTATCGTTGAAGACCTGCAAGCAATCGGCGGGGTGGAGTCCGCTGACGTGATCGGACTGGCAACGAGGCTCGTTCGTATCAAGCCCCGGCAGGATGACCTGCACTACTATGGCATGACTGCGTCCGATCTCAGGCAGGCGATTACTGGACAGCATTTGGCGACTTCAGTCGGGAGTGTCACAGACGCTGGTCAGGATTACATCGCCCGGTTCACGAACGAGTATAAAAGTCTGGAAGAGCTGAGGAAAACGAGGGTCCGTATGCCGGCTTCCGAGAACGCCATACAAGGCTACCTACAACTCAGTGATTTGGCAGATGTGGGTTGGGAGACGGAGCGCAGCTCGATCAGCAGGTTGAATGGAAAGCCTGCTGTCGCTGTGCAAATTGCCAAAACAGCTGAGGGAAACATCGTGGAGATCAGTGATACTATCCACGAAAAGCTGGAAGGCTATCGCGTGAAGTACCCGGAGTTAAATTTTGAGATGGTCTCGGACCGCTCTGATTTTGTGAAAAGCTCGATTGGCGGGATGGCGAAAGAGGGAGCGATGGGGATCGTGATGGCGATTGCGGTCATCTATTTGTTCCTTCGCAGCGTGAAAACTACACTCATCGTTGTCGTGTCGATTCCGCTTTGCGTGCTAGTTAGTGTCATGCTCATGCAGTTTAACGGCATGACAATCAATCTGATGAGTCTGTTCGGGATGACAGTGGCGATCGGGCGAGTCGTTGATGACAGTATTGTCGTGATCGAAAATATTTTCCGGCGCCTCCTGACAGAGCCGCGCACCCAATCGACGATTATCAAGGCGGTGGGTGAGGTGGGAAGTGCCATTACCTCCTCGACGCTCACAACAGTGGCAGTCTTTTTGCCGATTGCCTTTGTCAGCGGAATGCTTGGGGACTTCTTCAAACCGTTCGCTGCGGCGGTTACGTGGTCGCTCTTGGCATCGCTCATCGTTGCGGTCACCGTTGTTCCGCTGTTAGCGAGTATAACCATGCGTCATGAAAAGCCCAAACAACACCACACTGGAAACATTTCCGGGCTGTATACACGTCTGCTTCGCCGAGCGCTTGAGAATAAAGGCAAAGTCGCTGTACTCACGGCTGTTTTGTTTGTCGGAAGCATCGGGCTGGCTGTCAAGCTGCCGACAGGATTTTTACCCGAGTTAAATATGAATCTTCTCTATATAAAAGTCAGCATGCCAACAGGCACATCCCTTGAAAAAACGAGCGCGACAGCAAGTGCAGTGGAAGCAGCTGTTCTGCAAGAACCGCAAGTCATGTACATCCAAAGCAAGATAGGCGCAAGTGACGATGCCGCCAAACGCTCTCATATAGCTGACATGACAATCAAGCTAGAGCCGGGTGCTGATGAAAATACAGTACTAACTCAAATACGCGAGCGAGTAAATCCCTTGATCCCGGCAAGCGCACAAGTCACCTTTAGCAAGCCCGCAGCCGGAGGACAGGGAGGCTACCAGCTTGTGCTGTACGGTGCCGATTTGACTACCTTAAAGGAAGCGGTAGTAGCAGTCAAAGCGCAATTAAAACAAAATCCGTTATTGGCAAATATCAAAGACAACGTATCCGATACACGCGGGCAGCTATCGATCCAGGTAGATCGTGATCGCGCTCTGCAATGGGGGCTGACTCCTGAGCAAGTCTCAAAAGAGGTTGGTGCAGCGATCGGCACGACCAGCTTGCAGAATCTCGTGTTCAATGGCGAGGAATACGCACTAGCTTTTGGTAGCGGTGAAAAAGTAGCGCTGGAGCAATTGCCTGGCGTGTGGGTGAAGACCCCGTCAGGGCAGCAAGTATCGCTCGCAGAGATTGCCTCCCTGCATAAGGATGAGGTGACACCACAGCTATTGCGCAAAGACGGAAAAGCGTACATCCAGATAAACGCGGATATTCTTGGTGCGGATAAAGGTGGGATCGCTGCTGAGCAGACCCGACTTCTACAGCAATTGAAGCTGCCGCCAGGGGTTTCCATGAGTGCGGAGGGCATTTCACAAGACTTGCAAAAAGGCTTTACAGAAATGCTCGCTGCGATGGGAGCCGCGATTTTACTGGTACTGCTTGTAATGGTTGCTGCGTTTGGCAATCTGTTGTCACCAGTGGCTGTTCTGTTGTCACTTCCTCTTGCTTCCATCGGAGGCTTGCTTTCGCTGTGGCTGGTGGGTGGAGTGCTGGATATGACGGTCATGATTGGCTTTTTGATGCTGATCGGAATCGTCGTCACCAATGCAATCGTGCTGATCGACAGGGTGCAGCAGCATAGAGCGGCAGGCTTACCCGTCCGTGAGGCTCTGGTCGAAGCAGGCAGGACGCGTCTTCGCCCCATCATGATGACCGCTGTAGCTACGATTGCAGCCATGCTGCCCTTGGCACTCGGCTTTTCAGATGGAAGCCTGTTGTCCAAAGGCTTGTCTGTAGTCGTAATTGGCGGGTTGCTGTCGTCCACCTTGATGACACTGATCGTCGTACCGGTTGGCTATGAAAGCCTGCATAATTTCGCTCACCGCAAGCAAAATCGCAAAAGACTGCAAACTGCACACGAGCAGATGTGAGGAGGGGAAGAGATGAAAAAGCGGCTGAAGAGTGCAATCGCTGCGAGTCTCATGCTCACAATGGGACTCGTGCTGGCGGGTTGCACCGATGGGCAGGTGAAAAAGGAAGAAGAATCACCTGTTTCTGTAAGAATCCCGGTTGCTGTCCTGACTGTGAAAGAGAAGATACTGTCCAATGAACGAGCGTATATTGGCAGCATCAGCGCAGAGGATTCGAGTACAGTGGTTACTCAAGCATCTGGAACGCTCACCAAGCTTTATGTGAAAAAGGGCGATACGGTCAAAAAGGGACAACTGATTGGAGAAATAGACAGCACCAGGCAACAGCTGGATGTAGAAGAGCAAGGAAGCAAGCTCGCCGCCGCAATCGCAAGACTCGCACAGGCAAAAGCGAGCCAGACCGCAGATACGAAAGAGGTGTCGTCAGCGAAAGACCTTGCCAAGCAAGCGCTGGACAATGCCAAAGAAAGCTATGACCGTGTGAAAGCTTTGGTAGAGGCCGGTGCATTGCCAGCAGCGCAGCTGAATGCGGCGGAGGATGAATGGGTGCGGGCTCAAAGCAGCTATCGCACAAGTACCCAGTCAGAAGCAAAGGATTTGGCAGGAATCCAGGTTTCGGCGGCCGATGTGGAAGCAGCCAAGCTGGCGGTCGAGAAAGCCAAACGGGCGCTGGCAGATACCAAAATAAAGGCTCCGATGGACGGAGTGATTAATCAGCTGACTGTGTCCGTTGGCGACCTGATTACAAACCAAGGCACAGTGGCTGAAATCGTGTCCCTCGATCATGTCATGGTTACGATTCAGGTAGCAGAGGATGCCCTTTCCTCGTTAAAGAAAGGAATGTCCATGCAGCTGTCTATTCCGGTGTTTGGTACGAAAACCGAGGGAGAGATCGCGTTTATTGGCTTGAGTGCTGCCCCTGACACGAAGCTGTTTCCGGTGGAAATTCGCCTCACGAATCGCGACTTGGCTTTTCGGCCCGGAATGCGGGCTGACGTGACCATAACAGACCCCGAAGAACAACAAGGAATCGTGCTGCCGATCGAGGCTTTGCTGGCGCTGGATGGCAAACAGTACGTGTTTGTGGTCAAAGGCGACCGCGCCTATAAGCAGGTGGTAGAGAAAATAGAGAGCGACACAAAGGCGGCTGTCATCGGCCAGGGGCTTGTTCCCGGTGATCGGGTCGTGGTGGCAGGACAATCAGATTTGCAGGACGGCAGTCAAGTGAGCATCACCGAAACCGATGAAAAAGGAGAATGATCATGTACGCAGGAATGTATTTTACACATATTATCAGTTTGGCTGTCTGGTTTGGGGCATTAGTCATCGTCATGCTGCTGCTTGGCAGCTACAAGGCTCATACTGAACAAGGTCAGGTGGCAACAGCCCTGGCGAACAAAACAGTCTGGTCAACCCTGCAGGCGGCAGCATTTGCAGTCCTGCTCTCGGGAGTAGGCATGCTTGTCCACGCGGGAATGATCGGACAAAAAAAGCCCCTCTGGCTCAAGCTGATGGAAGAAGGCGGAGGACTGGTCATTCTCCTGTTCATTATTTTCGTAACCTTGTGGACAAGAAATTTGCGTAAGGCACTGAAACAAGGAGATGCTACCCGTTATACTCAAATGAGTAAAAGATTTTTTGGCTTGTCGTTGTCTTTTGTGATAGCGATCGCAGCCGTCGTTCTCGTCGTCAGCCTGAGACTGGCGTAACAAGGAGGAATCCTGATGAAGGTTACCATATTAATCGCGGATGATGATCCACATATACGGGAGCTGCTGCGGTTTTACTTAGCCAAAGAGGGCTATCACGTCATAGCCGCGCCTGATGGAGAGCAGGCTGCTCTTCTCCTGGAGAAAGAAGCGATTCATCTCGCCATCGTGGACATTATGATGCCTGGTAAAGACGGCTTGGAGCTATGCCGCCAAATAAGAGAAGCATACGATATTCCCGTGATGATGCTCACCGCCAAAGGCGAGGTGAGAGACAAGGAAAAAGGCTTTCGGGCGGGAACAGATGACTATCTCACCAAGCCATTTGAGCCTACCGAGCTGTTGTACCGGATCAAGGCGCTGCTCAGGCGCTACCAGATGGTCAGTAAACAAGTCATCGTCATGAACAAAACGGTCATCGACCGGCTTAGCCATGTCGTAAAGGTAGGGGACGAGGTAATTCATCTACCGCTCAAGGAGTTTGAATTGCTTGTACAGTTAGCCAGCTTTCCGGATCGGACGTTTACGAGAGATCAGCTGCTTGAGCTTGTGTGGGGCGGCAACAATGAAAGCGAAAGTCGAACCATCGATGTCCACATCAAGCGGCTGAGGGAAAAATTCACGGATAAGACGGATGACTTTGTCATTTCCACGGTTCGTGGCCTGGGGTACAAGCTGGAGGTACGAAGCTCGTGAAGTCCCTTTATGTACGACTTGTTCTCACATTTATTGCGATCGTCATTATTAGTGGAACGCTCGGCTTTTTGCTCGCCAACGAGTATTATCAGCGCAATTTGCGAGCGTACAATGAAGAGAAAATTACTCGGATCGGACAGCAAATCGTCGACATGTACGAGCATAATGACTCACTGGATTTATCCGGCTTCATGACGCATATCGCCAATCTGAACTTTCAGCTTTACCTCGTGGATGAAAACGGTGTGAAAAGCGAATTTGGCGCTCCGTTTCGGGAAGAAAAGGTCGAGCCAGAAGTAGTTAAGAAAGTACTTGCCGGTGAGATTTATCGAGGAATCACGGAAGAGCGGCACGGCTTGTTTGTAACCGGATTTTTTGAGAACACACTAAAAAACAGTATCGGTCTGCCACTAGAAGCAAATGGCAAAAGGTATGCGCTTTTTGTGCGGCCGAACATCGAGCAGCAATTTGGTGAGGTGCATATTCTGTTTGCCTTCTTGCTTGCAGCGATGTTTATACTCAGCCTGGTATTGATTCTGATTTTTACCCGTTATCTCGTGAAGCCGCTCCAGACTTTAACCAAAGCGACGAAAAAGCTGGCAGAGGGTCAGTACGATATTCCGCTGGATATATCACGGCGTGACGAGATCGGTGATTTGGCAGCGAATTTCACCCAAATGACGCAATCTCTCAAGCAGCTGGATGAGATGAGACAGGAATTCGTCTCCAATGTGTCTCACGAAATCCAATCGCCCCTTACTTCCATCCAGGGATTTTCGCAGGCGATCAGAAGCGGGGGAGTCACCCGTCAGCAGCAGGAAACGTATTTAGCCATCATCGAGGAGGAAAGTCGCCGCCTTTCTTCTTTGAGCAAGCAATTACTCACGCTGGCCTCGCTGGATAAAGAAACGGGCCATTATGAGCCTTCCGTCTTTCGCCTGGATGAGCAAATCCGTCAAGTCGTGCTCATGCTGGAGCATCAGTGGCAGCAAAAGAAGCTGCATATCGAGCTGGAGCTGCCAGAAGTAACAATCACCTCAGACAAGCATTTGCTAAGCCAGGTGTGGGTCAATCTGATATCCAACAGCATCAAGTTTACTCCGCCTGCTGGTACGATTACGATCAAGCTGGAAGGGGGAGCACAGCACGTCGTGACCATTGCGGACAATGGCATCGGGATATCGGAGGAAGAGCTGAAGCATATTTTCGACCGTTTTTACAAAGGCGACAAGGCTCGCAACCGGGAAGCAACAGGCAGTGGTTTGGGCCTGTCCATCGTCAGGAAAATCGTCCAGGTAGCAGGAGGCACCATCGAGATTCACAGCAAAGAAAAAGTGGGAACGACAATTGCCGTCCGTCTCCCCAAGAATGAACAAACCCCCTGAGCAAAACGCTTTCGGGGGTTTGCTGCGTGCGCAGATCTAGGCATAAAAGCAGGCTGGCATCATTAATGTAGGAAAAGGGATCACATGACAGACGAAAGAGGGACAATGCGATGAGTGCTGCTCTGCACGATTACGGGTTAATCTTTTTGACAGGGCTGCTGGGCGCCCCGCATTGTATCGGCATGTGTGGGGGCATCATGTCAGCTATGACCTTTCAGTCCAAGACATCGCTTATGCAAACAATCCTGGCTTACAATTTTGGCAGAATCTTGACGTATATGGGTGTGGGAGCCTTCATGGGTTTTATCGGGTCATTCGTCAATGCAGCAGGAACGATCGTAGGTCTGCAGGGTATTGCGAACATTCTCGGAGGGCTGTTTATCATTTTGTGGATCGGAAAAAAAGTGGCACTGCCGTTGGACAAATGGAGTCCGCTGAAGCTGCCTGCCATTCAACAGTTGCTGGAAAAGTTAAAAACGCGACCGGGGGCAGCACCAGTCTTTATCAGTGGATTATTGCTCGGTTTTTTACCTTGTGGTCTTACGTATACCATGCATATGAAAGCGGCTGCTTCAGGAAGTGCCTTGCAAGGTGTATTTACGCTGCTGTTTTTTGGTGTTGGTACACTGCCAGCACTGATCTTTATTGGGATATGCTCCTTTGTGCTGTCGAGGGCCCTCCGATCAAAGGTGATGCTGATCGGAAATACGCTCGCTCTCGTCATAGGAGTGATTACGATTATGCGAGGCATGGTCATCAACGGCTGGATTCCGCATATCAATCCATGGCTGTGGTGACGATCAGGGCTCAAGGCACAGCTTCAAAGGGGTATGTAGCAGTGGCAGATTTTCCATCTACTTCAATCGTAATCGTAGCCAGCCACCCTCCAACCATGGTCGGGACGATAGCTGCAACAAACTCCCCCTCCTTTGTTGAGACTGCCTCGAAGCTCACGTCCCCATGATCCATGCTGGGCATGGTGAGGGTGACGGATACCTTTGCCTGCTTCAGCTTGTCGAGGTGCTCACTAGGTACAAGAATGCGCAGCTGGTTCTCTTTTAAAATCCGGGCATCTGCGGGATCAAGCTCAACCTGCAAGGGAATGGACACATTCTGTATAACCAGAGTGGGGGATGTGGTCGCAGCGGCTGTAGCTGCCCCGTGCTGAGAATGCTCTTGTTCGTTTGGCGTAGAGCAGGCAGGGAGCAATAGAAAAACGAGAGACAAAACTATCAACACGTAAGTCGATCTCCTCAGAACACTCACCACTTTCTCTCTGAATCCAAGCACCATATCGTATTCAGGTTTTCAGCATTTCATTCTTCATCGTCTATAAATTTGCCTGTCCGCATAGTGATTACTAGGGGACATGTTTGGAAGATGAAGGGGAGTTAAGTGATGATGACCGTGCAAATTTATCAGGTAACGGGAATGACATGTGCTGCCTGCGCCAATCGCATAGAGAAAAGATTGCAAAAAACGGAGGGTGTAATCGAGGTTCAGGTCAATTTGACTACGAACAACGCACGGGTAACCTTTGATGGCACGCAACTTAACGATCAGGCAATTATAGAAAAGATTGAAAAATTAGGTTTTCAGGCAGCCTTACAAACAGAAGAAGAGCCTCATGCGGAAAAAAATGTCTTGCGGCAACGGTTCATTTTGTCCGCAATCCTGACGCTTCCCCTGCTGTGGGCCATGGCTGCGCATTTTTCCTTGACCTCGTTTATTTGGGTGCCAGAGCTGTTTATGAATCCCTTTTTCCAGCTTGCACTTGCTCTGCCAATTCAGCTTTTTATCGGACAATCCTTTTACATAGGGGCGTGGAATGCGCTTAGAAGCAGGACGGCAAACATGGATGTGCTGGTTGTTCTGAGCACGTCCGCCGCCTTTTTGTACAGTCATTACCTGACCTTCAGGACGATCGGACAGTCTGTTCAGCATGTGACGCTGTACTACGAGTCTTGTGCGGTCATCTTTACTTTTTTGCTACTCGGCAAATATTTGGAAGCGATGGCCAAGGACAGGACGAAAAATGCGATCAGGCAGCTTCATCAGCTCCAGCCTGAGGTCGCCAATGTTCTGCGCGGAAAGGAGCTCTGCCAGATTCCTGTGCGAGAGCTTGTTGTGGGCGATATTTTTATCGTCAAGGCAGGGGAGCGGATTCCGACAGATGGGGTTGTCCTCGAAGGACATGCGAGCATTGATCAGTCGATATTCACAGGGGAGAGTCTTCCTGTCGGAAAATGGCGAGGGCATTCGGTCATCGGGGCGACAGTGAACCAAAGCGGTTGGCTCAAAGTACAAACAACCAAAGTCGGTATGGATACGGCTTTGACACAGGTGATAAAGACGGTGGAGGAAGCACAGCTTTCAAAAGCGCCCATCCAGCGGCTGGCAGATGAAATTACCGATATTTTTGTCCCGATCATCATCAAGATTGCGCTCATTACTTTTGCTGCCTGGTACTATTTTTTTACTGCACAAGTATTTGGCGAATCGCTGGAAAAGGCGATCGCTGTCCTCATCATTGCCTGTCCGTGTGCACTTGGTCTTGCCACGCCGATGTCCATTCTGGTCGTTTCCGGACGGGCAGCTCAGCTCGGAATACTATTCAAGCAAGGAAAGTACTTGGAGACGCTGCAAAAGGTAGACACGGTGATTTTTGATAAGACGGGTACGTTGACTCTCGGCAAGCATGAGGTCGTGGATATGGAGATACATGGGTGGAAAAAGGAAACGTTTCTGCGATTGGTGGCAGGGGCAGAGATGACCTCTGAACATCCGTTGGCGGCTGCCGTCGTAGCTTATGTCAAAGCAAGTGGAATCAGCATACCGACAGCTTCATCCTTTACGTCCTATCCTGGTTATGGGGTTCATGCAACAGTGGAGGGGTATTCGCTCCTGATCGGCTCACCCACATTTTTGAGCGGCAAAAACGTAGATATCGCGCTTGTTACGGGAACGATAGAGGCTCATGCGGCAGAAGGGAAAATGATTACACTCGTATCGATAAACGAACAGTTAGCTGGCTATATTGTGTTGTCCGACACGCTAAAAGAGGATGCCAGGTCTTCTGTACAACGGTTAATTCGAATGGGAAAGCAAACGATCATGATTACCGGAGACAATCCGTTCACCGCCCGCAGCATTGCCAGACAAGCAGGGATTGAGCAGGTCTATGCAGGGATTTTGCCCTCAAAAAAGGCAGAATTAATCAGGAGCTTGCAAGCAAAAGGGAAGAAGGTTGCCATGGTTGGTGACGGTGTAAACGATGCACCTGCGCTAATGGCGTCCAATATCGGAATTGCATTGGGGACGGGGGCAGAAATCTCCAAGGATTCTGCTGACATTTTGATCATGCATGGGGATGTAAAAGGAGTCGTGCATGCTTTTGCGTTAAGTCAAAAAGCAATGAAAAATATTAAGCAAAATCTGTTTTGGGCGCTATTTTATAATACGGTTGCGATACCAGCCACCATGCTTGGCTTTCTGGAGCCGTGGCTTGCAGGGGTAGCAATGGCATTCAGCTCTGTCTCGGTGGTGCTGAATGCACTTCGACTGCGTAACAGCAGGATGGAGTGACTACGCAAAAAGAAAAAACCGAGCTATCAGGTAGCTCGGATCGGCGTTCGTTGTTCTTTGGCGTGCTCGACTCCTGCCGTAATCAGATGGCGAACATGGTCATCATCCAGCGAGTAGAATACGAGCTTTCCTTCTTTGCGATACTTGGCGAGCCCCATATTGCGCAACAACCGCAAATGGTGGGAGGTGTTGGCGATCGAGCTGCCGATAATGTTGGCAATATCGCACACACAAAGCTCATCCTCCATGGACAGGATGTGAATGATTTTGGCGCGGGTATCGTCAGCCAACGCCTTGAAGATTTTCGCTACGCCCTCGGATTCGGCTGCGAACGGCTTTAACCGGTTTACTTTTTCATCATCAAAACACTGAACTTCACAGACATCATCCCGCTGTTTTGGAGACACCAGAAAATCACCTCTTGCTTACGCACAATGTCCTACTATTATAGTCATTCCCATGAAAAGTGGAAAGGAAAAAAGACATTTTGGTGGCAGTGTAGTGTCTCTCCTGCTTTTCGTGTAAGATGGATTTGACAAGCCTCGCTGAGCGGGTGAGTAATGAGTAGGGAGAGAGAGCAATGAATGTACAGGACAAATGCGCCAAGTGTCGTTCCACCAAAGTAGATTTTACTGAAATGATCAATCGCCGTTTATATATCATTATTTACGCAGCTGTCCTCCTGGTGATGGCCTTGTTCGGCATATCGCTACAAGGAACACCTGTGATCTACCTGTTCCTCGGGCTGGCAGGTGCATTTGTACTCTTTGCGGTACGTCTGTCATTAGAGAAGCGAAAAGTAATCAAATGCGTTTGTCTGGATTGCGGGGAAAGCTGGCAAACGGCTCCAAATGTCGTAACCAAATAAAAAGTGCAGTTATTTGCAGGAGACTCTCGGTGTATGGGAGTCTCTTTTTTCGTTTTCACATCGACAATGTTCTAAAAAATAGGCAAAATACTCCAAATGATTGTTGAACGCAAAAGAGAGTTAGGATAATATAATAATTAAATATTCGTTTGAATGTTCATAAGATGGATGGTACTTGGATAAAATAGATGTTTGGAAAATAGGTGATTGCAAATGTCAGATGAACAAAAGAAGGACGCTTGCTGCTCAGATCATCATCATTGTAGTTCAGAACATGGTAGCTCTGGTAAAATTTTGCCGGTTCTCGGCAATGTCGCTGTGGCCGGGGATGGAGCAACCCTGATCTCCTCGCAGGCAGTCGTGTACCGGGTTCATGGGATGGATTGCAGCTCGTGTGCCAAATCGTTAGAAAAGCACATGAAATCATTACCCGCGGTAAAGGATGTCGTCGTCAATTTTTCGACCGGGAAAATGCAGCTCGTACAAGAAGGGCTGGAAGACGAGGCAATCGTGAAGGAAGTAGCCAAGGCCGGCTATACAGCGATGCCGCTTTCAAAGCGGGCAAATAAGCAGGCACAACCCTCTGATCGGACAGGAGAGCGTCTGACGATCATTTCAGGTGTGCTGCTGGTATTAGGCTTTCTCGGCTCGTATACAAGCGTATCTCCTGTGTTCATTACGATCTTGTATGCACTTGCCATCATCACTGGTGGCTACAGACCGGCTCGCAGTGCGTTTTACGCGATCAAGAGCAGATCACTCGACATGAACGTACTGATGTCAGTCGCTGCGATTGGAGCGGCATTGATTGGCGAGTGGCTGGAAGGAGCAACCGTTGTCTGGCTGTTCTCAATCGGGAATTTGCTGCAAACCAAATCGATTGAGAAGACACGGGACTCTATCCGCAACCTGATGGATTTGGCACCTCCTGAGGCATGGGTGAAGCAGGGCGAGTCACTTTCACGGGTACCTGTTGAGGACATCGGTCTGGGGGCAGTGGTCGTAGTCAAGCCAGGTGAGAAAATTCCTTTGGACGGAATCATTGTCCAAGGGACGGGAAGTGTCAATCAAGCTCCGATTACAGGTGAATCCATCCCTGTAGATAAACTTGTCGGCGATTCAGTTTTTGCGGGAAGCGTCAACGAAAACGGCTCACTGGAAATCAAGGTCACCAAGCTGGTAGAAGATACAGCGATTGCGCGGATCATTCATCTTGTGGAGGAAGCACAGGAGAAAAAAGCGCCTACACAAGCCTTTGTCGATAAATTTGCTGCGATCTATACCCCGGTCGTTTTGATTATGGCATTAGCAGTCATTGTCATTCCGCCGCTCTTTGCCTGGGGGACATGGGGAGAATGGTTCTACAAAGGCTTGGAGCTTCTCGTGGTTGCCTGCCCATGTGCTTTGGTGATTTCGACTCCGGTAGCAATCGTATCCGCTATCGGCAATGCCGCACGAAACGGCGTATTGATCAAGGGCGGTACATTTTTGGAGCGCGCAGGCGTCATCAGCGCTATTGCTTTTGACAAAACAGGTACGCTCACCGAAGGCAAGCCGCAGGTCGCACAGGTCATCGAGGTGCAAGGAAGCGAGGCAGAGGTGCTGGCCATTGCCAAAACGATTGAAGAGCGCTCCAGTCATCCGATCGCACAGGCAATTATCAAATTCGCGGATGCCAAAAGCATTGCAGCCCTTGCAGGAGAAGACTTTCATGCGATCGTAGGAAAAGGAGCAGAGGCTACGATCAACAGCCAAAAATACTTTGCAGGTAAGCCCGCTTTGTTCGAAGAGCTGGGGGTAGACTTAACCGCGTATAAAGAACAGATTCAAGCACTGCAAAGCGAAGGAAACACCCTGGTCATAGTGGGGACAGCGCGGGGCATCCTCGGAATGATTGCGGTGGCCGATACGATCAGGGAAATTACCATCAGTGCTATCAGCAAGATAAAGGCTTCGGGGATCGACGAGATCGTCATGCTGACTGGTGATAATAGCGGTACTGCCGAAAAGGTGGCGAAACAAACTGGAGTCAGCCGCTATTTTGCCGAGCTGATGCCGCAGGACAAGGTAGAGGCGGTCAAGGCCCTCCAACAGGAGGGCAAGATCGTAGCGATGGTGGGCGACGGAATTAATGACGCGCCGGCATTGGCGACTGCTGACCTGGGAATTGCCATGGGAGGAGCAGGTACCGATACGGCGATGGAGACTGCTGACATCGTACTGATGGCAGACAATCTGGAGAAGCTGCCGCATACGGTAAACATCAGCCGCAAAGCGCTGCAAATTATTAAGCAAAATATCTGGTTCTCGATCATTATCAAGCTGGTGGCGCTCGTCCTGATTTTTCCGGGCTGGCTCACCTTGTGGCTGGCGGTGTTGAGTGATACCGGAGCAGCGTTGATCGTGATAGTAAACAGCATGCGTCTATTGCGAATGAAGCCATAATGACAGATGAAAAGTATGAGGAGCCGAGGGCATGTCCCTGCGGCTCTTTTTTTTCAAGCAGAGAACGGTATTTTCTCACATTTCAAAATTACCTGTAGCTATTTGACGAGGTGGACTATATAATAATTTTCACGACCGTTATTAGTCCGTAAATGAAAGCATACAGTTCATGGATGCAATCAACGGTTTTTGACAAAGGTGTAAGCGCATTCAGGTTCTTCGAGTCATAGTGGTTTAGACAATCATGAATGGGGGATTGCGTGTGGAAGCTGCAGGAGTACTGGGAAAAAAGAAATACTTGTTGTTCGCGCTGCTTTTTATGGGATGGATCATTGATTCGCTAGGGCTGTTTGGCATGAATATTGTCATCATCCCGATCAGCAAGGAGCTCAATTTAAATGAATCGCAAACGGGCATGATTTTGAGCAGCTTCTTTTTGAGTAGTGCGCTCATGACGCTGGTTGCGGGATGGGTGTCCGATCGTTTCGGCTCCAGAAAAATTGTCATTGCCTCGATTTTTATTTTCTCGTTATTTTCTCTGTTCACAGGAATGATCTGGTCGTTCGCTTCGTTGATTCTCGCTCGTCTATTGGTGGGGCTTGCCGATGGCTGCTTACCGACCGCGAGTGCAGTAGCGATTACTGAGATTTTTCCGAAACAAGAGAGAGCACGAGCTAAAGCGTTCTTGCTGTCTGCCCAAATGATCGGCGCTACTCTGGCATCCATCATCGCAGCAGCCATTGCTGTTTATATGGGCTGGAGAGGCATTTTCTATATCACAGGTGGTGTCGGGATTGTCGTAGCCCTGCTGCTCGGCATTTACTATCGTCCACCGAGTAATACAGCGAGTGCAAAAGAGAAGCAGGCAGGCACGAAGCTAGCACTTGGCAGCTTGTTTTCCAACAGACTGCTGTGGACTCTCGTGATCATTTACTTTGGAGCCAGTCTCGTTAACTGGGGCTCCTCCTCATGGATTCCGTCTTATCTGGAAAAGGTTCGTCATTTGGATCTGATCTCACTCGGAACGCTCTCTATGATTCCAAATACGTGCGGGCTTCTTGCATCGCTTTTTACGGGCTGGATGCTAGACAAGAAGTGGTCAGGGTGTGAAAAACAGGTGATTATTGGCGGGGCTATCTTAGCTGGCATCTGCTTGTACCTGATGTTCAACGCTCCAACGATTACGACAATGGTTACGTACCAGGCTATGTTTTCGATTGGTATCATGTCCGCCATTATGGCTATCCTGACACTGCCGCTCAAAGTAGTTGCACCTGATATCGTCGGCTCTTTTATGGGGATTCTGTATTTTCTGGGGGCAATTGCGGGGACACTTGCACCTACGATCATGGGCTTTCTGATCACCATGTTTGGAGGCTCGTACGCAGCAGCCTTCTGGTTCCTCATTGCCATGCTGATCCTCCCGATTGTCGGAGCCATTACCCTCAAAGCGACAGACAAATCGAAAACGGTTGCACAGTAACATCAAATAGAGAGGAGACTTGGACATGATAGGGATCGACAAGCTCGCAGAAATTATTGAACAGAAGAGAGATTTGCTTATTTCGGTAAGCGACCAAATTTGGGACTATGCCGAAACTGGCTTTGAAGAATACCGATCCGCTGATTTGCTTTGCGCTACATTAGAAAAGGAAGGCTTCACTGTAGAAAAAGGAGTAGGTGGCATTCAGACGGCATTCATCGGTAGTTATGGCAGCGGTTCACCTGTCGTTGCGATCATGGGAGAGTTCGATGCGCTTTCAGGCATGAGCCAGCTAGGTGGCGTGGCTAGTCCGACTCCACTGGAAAAAGAAGGAAACGGACATGGATGCGGTCATAACCTACTCGGTACAGGTGCTCTTGCGGCGGCGATTGCACTGCGCAATCAGATGATAGAACACAATCTGGCAGGAACGATTCGCTACTATGGATGTCCGGGTGAAGAGATTGGTTCAGGGAAAACATTCATGGTACGGGCCGGATTGTTTGATGATGTGGATTTTGCGCTCTGCTGGCACCCGTCGACGCAAAACTCGGTCATGTCTACGAGCTCCCTGGCTTGCTATGAAGTGACCTTCAAGTTCACCGGGAAAAGCTCACATGCCGCTGCGAGTCCGCATTTGGGACGGAGCGCATTGGATGCAGTCGAATTGATGAATGTCGGGGTCAACTATTTGCGAGAGCATATTATTCAGGATGCGCGTGTGCACTACGCGGTTACGAATACGGGCGGAATATCCCCAAATGTTGTACAGGCAACAGGTGAAGTACTGTACCTGATTCGTGCTCCACTCGTTTCACAAACGGAGGAAATTTATCAGCGCATTTGTAATGTTGCTAGAGGAGCGGCATTGATGACAGGAACAGAGGTAGAGATTCAATTTATTTCGGCTCTGTCAAATCTCGTTCCGAATACAGCGCTGGAGATGATCATGCACAAAAACTTCACGCAGCTCGGTGTTCCGGTGCATGATGAGCAGGAAAAGCAGTTTGCCAGTCAAATCCGTGAGACACTTTCTCCCGAGGACAAGGCAGAGGACATTCGTTATGACAAAGAGCTGACGGGAAAAGAGCTGTCAGACAAGCTGAATCCGTATCGTGAATCGTCTGTCATCCTGCCTGGGTCTACCGATGTCGGTGACGTGAGCTGGGTCGTGCCTACAGCACAGTGCATGACTGCCTGCGAAGCGTTAGGCACACCGTTCCACTCCTGGCAGATGGTCGCTCAGGGTACGACTTCTATTGCTCACAAAGGAATGCTGCATGCTGGAAAAGTAATGGCCGCTACTGCGTGGGAAGTGATGCAGAAACCCGAGATTATCGCCGAGGCGAAGGCTGAATTAAAAGAGAGGCTGAACGGGGAAGTGTATCGTTGTCCGATTCCACCAGAAGTCACGCATTATGAGGTCGTCAAGAAAAACTAGCTACTCCTGAAGCAGCGTCCAACGACGTTGCTTTTTGACGTTTTTGAAAAAAGCGGGATAGATACACTGCTGTTGAAGGCGGGGGATAAACATGATTAAATGAGAGAACTGACACTAGTTGATTGCGAAAGGGGAGGGCGGTCTTGAACATGAAACTCGGATTGTTAGGTCCCCATGATTCCATGCAGGTCATACAGACTGCATTGGCAAAATACCCGGAGTTTCACTGTACGCCGATTGAGTGTCTCACCGAGCAAGATCTGGATGAGCGGGTGCTCCCGATCAAAGAAGAATTCGATATGTGGCTTTGTTCTGGCCCGATTACATATTTGATTGTTTCACAATGGGGCGAAATTCATGCTCCCATTTTTTGCGTTCCTTATAATGGCTCCAGTCTGTACAAAACCTTATTGCAAGTCATCTATGAGCAAAAGGTAGAGATTGCCGAAATCAGCTTTGACTCGTACAAGGAAGTCGAATCGGAAGCAGTACCAGGTGTAGAGGAAGCCCTGCTTGAAGCCGGAATCACGGACAAGCCGCACTACATCATGAACGAGACGTACGAGATGGACGAGGTGAAGCACTACCACACAGATTTGTGGGAAAAAGGCCTGATTAAAGCGACTATCACAGCTCATCCGATCGATACCGAGCTTCGTCAGCTAGGCCTGCCTACGTATCGCATATTGCCTGCTACGATGGCGATTGCGGCCGTAGCAAGCCAAATGCTGCGAACCTTTGAGATGCTGTATTTCAAAAATACGCAAATTGCCATTCAGATGATTGATACGGAGCTGCACGATGGCTTGACCTCAGAAACGCTGTCCTCGGATGACCTGACGAAAATGGAGATTGGTTATACGGACAAGCTGCTTACCTATGCGAAAAAGGTTCATGGCTCTTTAAAATCAGTCGGAAGAGGACGCTATGCAATCTTCACCACAAGAGGCTTGCTGCAAGAGATTACGCACGATTTCCAAATGGCTCCCGAAATCCAGGGTATCGACCAGCAGGGACGCAAAGGTATGACCTGTGGTATCGGCATTGGACAAACGGCGTACGAGGCCGAAATTAATGCGACGAATGCACTGCTACATGCCAAAAAATGCGGTACGGGCTCGTGGGTCGTATGCTTTGACGATAAGAAAATTGCGGGTCCATTAGGAAAACCAGAGCAAATCACGTATTCGTATGCATCAGAAGAATTGCATGCCATCAGCAAGGTAACATCACTTGGTGTCTCCACTCTGCAAAAATTAAAATCGGTCCTGCGCAAGCTCTCCAGTGAAGTAATCAGCTCACAGGAGCTCGCCCAGTATATGCAAATCACACAAAGAAGTGCCCGCCGGATACTGACAGAGCTGGAGGAGAAGGGGTTTGCCGAAATCGTCGCAGAAGAAAAACCGTACATGCGAGGCAGACCACGCAAAGTTTATAAAATACTACTTGAGCAAAAGGTGTAAAGAAAAAAGGAGCGGGCACGGCGTAAAATGTACCCTATAGAGTAGACACGTTAAAAAAGTCTACCTATAGGGTACTTTTTTGTATACTTGAGAAAAACA
>NZ_JAWRXI010000235.1:0-263 GCF_046535075.1 Brevibacillus sp. SIMBA_040 | reverse complement strand
CCCCGTGCACACGACTCGGCTCTTGGACGTGTTCTCAATTGATATCAGACGCCCTTCAGGGTCGAGTTCGATTTCGAGCTTGTTCGACATCAATCTTGCGATAGTTTGCTGGTGATACTGAACCCAGCGAGGACTAGCCTGAGCTACGTCAGTTTCACCGTAAACACGGAAGCCATAATCCAGCCAGCTGGATATCAGGTCACGGTAAGCAATTCCCCAAAGGGCAGAATCTTTTCCGCGTTCTTTCAAGTTATTGAGAAATC
>NZ_JAWRXI010000234.1:0-264 GCF_046535075.1 Brevibacillus sp. SIMBA_040 | reverse complement strand
ATGCTTCTGGAATTTTAGGTTGAAAATACGAGGTGAAAATATAATTACCATCAATTATAAAAAAATTATACATTTCCGGTTTCTCATTATTTTTTATTGCAAAATTTGCCTGTATTATTTTTGCTTCCTTAGGTTTGATTTTTGCCGTATTAATAAAATTTTCCGCCTCTTTAGTATGATAAAGAATTACTTTATGATTGTCTAGAAATTCTTGCTTCTTACCTTTACAACCTATTAAAAATAAATATGCCACAATGATGCATA
>NZ_JAWRXI010000233.1:0-264 GCF_046535075.1 Brevibacillus sp. SIMBA_040 | reverse complement strand
GGGCGGCGACCGAACGAAGCCAGCGAGTATTTCTACGCGCGCCGGTTCGGGCCAGGCATCGATGTCGGCGATCCAATGCGCTCGACCGTTCGAAAGCTCGACACGAAGATCAAGACCGTGGACTGGCTCAACGCGCTCGATGCGGACTTAGTCACGGCTGTCGGCGGCGCATCGGCACTCGGACTCCCGCCAGATTGGTTCGCCCGTATTCCACTGGGCAACGGAGGCTTAATCATTCAAGCCGGCGTCGCCCCGCAGTCCGGC
>NZ_JAWRXI010000232.1:0-264 GCF_046535075.1 Brevibacillus sp. SIMBA_040 | reverse complement strand
CGAATAGATGGATGGCGTGGTCTGGCAGTTCGTTGGGCGCGTAGCCCAAAGCTCGTAGGTTCAGATCCTGCCGCTATATAGTTCGGAGCCTTTCCGTTGATGCTGCACACCGTGGCGCGGTCGTCGCCGAAACCCTCCCCCCAATAGAAAAGAAACGACCCCCTCGTCAAGCAGCGGATCGTTTCCGAGCGTGCGTCATCGAAGGATTACGCAAGCTCTTTGTTAGTCGGCAATCCAACTCCACAGAGCGCCAACTGCTTTAGC
>NZ_JAWRXI010000231.1:0-264 GCF_046535075.1 Brevibacillus sp. SIMBA_040 | reverse complement strand
CGCACCATGTTTTCGCCGACGTTCGCCAGCGCCTCTTCCAGCAACCTCTGGTTTTCCTCCTGGTCCTTGGTTAACTTGATGCGGAACTGATCGCTATAGGTGGCCAGCGAAGCCGCCGATACCCCTACCGCCTGGGCCAAGCCGGCGGCGTTCGTCTTCATCTGTTCGAACGCCGCCCCCACGTCGCCGAGAAAGTCGTTATCCAAGGCGCCAATCTGCGTTCCATTTCGGTTGCTGCGGAACCATCCCCCCTTTTGCTTCCAG
>NZ_JAWRXI010000230.1:0-264 GCF_046535075.1 Brevibacillus sp. SIMBA_040 | reverse complement strand
AAGCCGAAATACTCCTTTAATTCTGATGAAAATCGATTACAGCCTCAAAACAACGGAATCACTCAAGATCATCCCCGACCATTCAGATTATCCTTTCAAAAGTTTACAGATTAAAGTGAAGCCCCCGTACTATTATCTTTATGACGGAACTGTGCCTGTCATTTATCGGGGTATATTAAACAATTCTGCCGCTAAAACAATCAGTAAAGGGGATGCGTTCTTCTCCCAGTTGGCGGTAATAGATTCGTCTCACTTTATTCTTCG
>NZ_JAWRXI010000229.1:0-264 GCF_046535075.1 Brevibacillus sp. SIMBA_040 | reverse complement strand
AATTAAGGCTTGTTGTTTATTTTAAATCCTGTTATATTATAAGTGAACCCGAAGAAATAGCCAAATCGAAATTTATTTTCCATAGGAACTACAGGATTATCGCCCAAATTATACATTTCTGTACCATCATCTTTGAATCTACCCAACGCACCCTGTACTTGTCCCATAGAGATACCGCCGTGTAAAATAAGTCGTTCTTTTCTACCCATTACCAATCCTAATCCGGAAATAATCTGAAATTTCTGTTGAGCCGTGAAAATAGCA
>NZ_JAWRXI010000228.1:0-264 GCF_046535075.1 Brevibacillus sp. SIMBA_040 | reverse complement strand
CTATTAAATGACATAGAAAAACTTATCGACGAAAAAATACAAATTAAGCCGAATGTTCAACCGAACGAATGGCTTAGAAGTAAATCAATACGTGAAATAATGAATGTCTCACCAGCGACGCTGCAAAACATCCGTATCACTGGAAAAATCCGTTTCAGAAAGGTTATGGGTTCCTATTACTACAGTAGAACAGATCTCTTAAAGCTATTTGGGGATGGAAACAAGTAGTGCAGATCGATGGTTAACATTTTTAAAGAAAGCAAC
>NZ_JAWRXI010000227.1:0-264 GCF_046535075.1 Brevibacillus sp. SIMBA_040 | reverse complement strand
ATTATTCTGAGTTGAAGTTAGCTCACGCCCCATTTCATCATAGGTTGTTGTTATGTATATCTTAGCAGCCTGGTCCTCAGCAGTCACATAGTCATCATACTTTTTTAGCGTTGGGATAACATTACTACTACCAGTAATTACAGTAACTTTATCCCTAAGAATTGTTTTTACTGGTCTCGCTAAATAATCTTTAATTTGCAAAACATTATTAGCAAAATAATATCTATTCACTACATTAAATAACTTCTTAACTGAGATCTCATC
>NZ_JAWRXI010000226.1:0-264 GCF_046535075.1 Brevibacillus sp. SIMBA_040 | reverse complement strand
CTTTACACTTTAGTGTAGTTTTAGAGGATATTTATCCAATTGAAATGAAAGAAACTCGTAATTAATGGAAATTTCATTTAAAAAGAAGAGTCTCGAAGGGACAATTTAATAAAGGATTGGATAAAATCCAATCAAACGCATTGATTAAAACAGAACATAAAAAAGCAGGAAAATTAATTCCTGCTTTTCTATTATTTATAAGGATCAGCTTTTTTTCGTTTAATAAATGTGTCAATTCCAAAAGCTTTATAGCCATATAATGAA
>NZ_JAWRXI010000225.1:0-264 GCF_046535075.1 Brevibacillus sp. SIMBA_040 | reverse complement strand
ATAAAAAGGCGTAAGGTCAAATGTCATACCGGTAGGGGCCTCCTGTGAAGTAGTAGGTGTACCGCTGATAGTAAAATTCAATGTACCAGATCCAACTTCAAATGTTCCTGCGCTTAGGGTTACTGTTACTGCAGCGTTTCCAACAGACTGTAAAGTCACCCCACTATAACTTCCCCCGTTACCGGCTACATAAGGTATTTTTAAGATGGTTCCTGTCGAAAAAGCAGTTCCGCCTGTGATTGCCTGTGCCGGATCCAGATATAC
>NZ_JAWRXI010000224.1:0-265 GCF_046535075.1 Brevibacillus sp. SIMBA_040 | reverse complement strand
GCGGTATGGCATGAAATGTCGGTTTTTCGGCTTATACGGTTAAATCCGCAAGGCTAGGATGTATTACCTACAGCGTGCGGAACTCTGAGGCGTTGTCCTTTGTTCGCCTTTTCACAACTGGACTTTACGGAATTTAAAAAGCGCTCGAGAGGCCAACCCTGTCGCTGTAACTGTCCGTCAGGGCTCGAATGGTCGGCGTTCTGTTTCTCCAAGTCTCAATATACAATCAGGAGCAACTATGAATATTGAAGTGCAAAATAAATCG
>NZ_JAWRXI010000223.1:0-265 GCF_046535075.1 Brevibacillus sp. SIMBA_040 | reverse complement strand
ATTAAACACTTTAGTGATATCGTTTTCGAATTGGTAAAGCGGACTTTGTATAATTTCTTTTGCCAGTATTTCTGCTTTTATCCATTGATGGTTTAATAAATAAACCTTGGTCAGCATAATCTGTGCAACTTTACGGTTTGGGTAAGTACGCTCGGGACTCCTGTAATCATCGGTTAAAAGATTTGAAGCAGCTGTTAGATCCGACTCTAATTTTTGCAACATTTCGTCTTTAGTAAGCTTATGTAGCTGGGCATTTATCTGATAG
>NZ_JAWRXI010000222.1:0-265 GCF_046535075.1 Brevibacillus sp. SIMBA_040 | reverse complement strand
CCGATCCCATGGGTTACGGGTAATGCCGGTGAGCAGGCTGTCCGTGACGATCTTGTTGCCAAACTCCGAGGTCGTAGTCTTGCCGAACAGCAGCGCGCCGGCCTGTCGCAGTCGCGCGACCGCGGGTGCGTCATCGGCCTCCGGCGCGCTAGGTGACGTAAGCGATCCGTATCGTGTCGGCAGCCCACGCACGGCGACGAGGTCTTTGACCGAGACCGGCACGCCATCCAGTAATCCACATGGCTCCCCGCGCATCCAGCGCCGC
>NZ_JAWRXI010000016.1:0-129902 GCF_046535075.1 Brevibacillus sp. SIMBA_040 | reverse complement strand
GAGACTCGCTCGACTTGCATGTATTAGGCACGCCGCCAGCGTTCGTCCTGAGCCAGGATCAAACTCTCCAATAAAGTGGAAATGAATCTGACTTCAAGTTAAACACAAGCTTAATTTCACAGATTGTTTCTATCCGGTTTTCAAGGAACATTTTCTTTCCATTTGCAGTCGCTCCTAGCAGAGGCGACGTTTTTTAATATAGCACAGACTAAAAATAATTACAACAGGAAATCATAAATAAGTTACGCATATATCTTTTTTCATGTAACAGAGCGCATGCACCGGGACTTAGAAATATAGCACAACCAAAAGTGATTGAACAACTGGAAAAACAGACCATACTAACTATAGAAGCAATCATTATGATTCCAGATAAAAAGGAAAACAAAGCGATGATAAGAATCGTAACCTACAACATCCATAGTGGACGAGATTTGTGGTGGAGAAAGAGATTGCAGCAAATGGCAGATACATTAAAAAACCTGGCGCCAGATGTAATCGGATTGCAAGAAGTCCATCAAAACAGCAAATACGGGTACCAAGCGAGTTTTTTAGCAGATCAATTAGGCTATCAACTAGCCTTTTCCCCCTCCATCCCGATAAGTGACGGTCAATACGGGAATGCATTGTTAACCAGACTCCCTTGTATAAACACAACAAGCCTGTACCTACCAACAAAAAAAGAGAAACGAACCTTGCTTCAAAGCACACTTGCTTGGCAGGAAAAAGAGATTGCTGTTTGGGTTACACATTGCAGTCTTAACCAGGCGAGCCGTACGGCGCAGTTGAATCTTTTGACTGCACTGGCTCAGGAGCAATCCTCCATTCCCCTCTTGCTACTTGGAGACTTCAATGCTCCCTTTGTATCATTCGCGTCTCTCCTGGTCGATTGTGCCACAATCAAAGGCAAAGAGCGAAGGCCTACCCTTCCCGCCTTTCGCCGCCGGCTCGACTATATTTTTGCGTCTTCCCATTGGCGTGTCCGTAGCTATTCTCTATCCAATGCCCCTTGGTCTGATCACGTACCCGTTATCGCTGATCTGGAACTGCTGCAATCCCCAGCTCACGGAGAATAAAGTCTTTGACATCAATAAGCCTTGCCGGCAGATTAAACTGGTGTGCTGCTCCTGCAATCAGCAACGGGATGAGGGAATCCTGTTTGTGCAAAGATCCATGACTGCCTCCACCTAGATGAGTGGGAGCACTCTCCGATAAAATTTCATAGCCTTTTGCTGCAGTAATCACGACTACATCGCCACTTTGCGAAAACAAAGCTCCATACAAGCGGGAAAACGCATCTGGATACGTATCAAAATGAAGCTGCTCCCCATCGAAATGCACATCTAGCACAGATACGTCTCCCTCTATTCCCCATGACGCACCATATGCATCTGGGTATATTCCATCGCGCCAAAAGTGCAGCGACTCCGTCGATCCACCCCGGCGCACGATAACTTTTTCGTTTTCTCTCCACGCAATCAAGTCAATTCGTTCATCCACAGTCACCGCTTCTACAATCTTGTGCAGCGTATTTGCATCTTTTGCGTACAAGTACGACATTCGTTCATTATTGCAAATGACCACATCCACATCTGGTGTAACCGCTTTGCCGAGTGCGTGAATCGAAAATCCGGAAAGCAAATGATTCAAGGAGATATTATGCTCTTCTCCTTCACCAATGACGGTTTGCCCATGGTCACTGATCAGGATGCACACATTTCTCTCCAGCATTTGTTCCCAAGACGAGAAGCTGTCTAAAAAACGGACCAGCTCCCTGTCTACATCCGCCAAATGCGAAACGGCATCCTGCGGTGTTTTGTGTAGCTTATGGTCATTTTCAGGCAAGTACACCAGCGTAAAATGAGGCTGCTTGCCGCTGCGAATCACTTCTATCAACAGATCAATGGCATAAGCATCATTGATCCCATATCCTTTCAGTACGGTTTGTGACATATCCCACGTGACAGAGCGAAACAGCTGTGGGTGAACCAAAGTCCCCAAGCTCATTAGCGTGGGACCACTGACTTTTTCCCGTAATTGAAAAGAGGTGATTGCATCAAGCATAGGGGGCATATGTACCTTATGCTTTTTATGTCCACGGTGAGCGATTACGTTAATAGAACCAGAGACGAGGTTATTTTCTTCCAGTACCTCGTGGATCGTTTTTACATTTTTGCTCAGATGTCGTTCATTCAAATCAAAAAGCACATTGCTCGCACAGCTCGTAATCCCCATTTTCTGGACTGGGATCGCTCCATTAATATAGTTAATCATTTGTTTTGTCTCCGTGTCATACCAAACAAGACCTGGAATCTTGTGCACATCAGGATATACACCGGTAATCAATGAACAGTCAATCGACGCGGTCATCGTCGGAAAAACAGTCACACAATCCGGGATGTACTGACTTCGTTCCATCAAAAACTGCAAGCCGGGGGCTTTCTTCGCAGCAATACATCGCTCCAGCACGTCTGGCATCATGGAGTCGATCAGGAAAAGAATTACCTTTTTCATACGTCTGCCATCCTTCGTCCGTCATGGTCATAGTACCTGTTAGTGTTCGATAGTTGCAGGACAGATATGCACCCAAATAGAAAAGCCCCTCCTGCAACCAACTTGCAAAAGGGGCTTTCACCTACTATGGCTTGCTGTAGCTCAGTGTACGAACGCCATTTGTACTCGTGAGCTTTAACGTTCTATGCTTTTCCAAATAAGGTGCCAGCGCAATATAATCCTTCTCCGTTATCGTCATGTCACCTAAAAGGTGAGCCAATACTTGCGCACGTATTTGCAAGCCACCCTCGGTCTGCTTAAACAACGGATCGACTGTTGGGAATGGAATGCCATTAATTACGGTGTCCCCGTCTTCGTCACTTAATTCCCATGTTGGTACCTGAAGAGCATGCAGCGCTTCGACAACTTGAGCCGCATAATCCTCCACGACCATGTCTGGCGTAAGGCCAATATGATTTACTACAGTGTGCTTCGGAGTAAAATATTCATTCAGTGTTAGCTTGAGAGCATCCCCTTCTGACAGAGGAATCACTTGCTGCGCACTGCCTTTTCCGTACGTCTTGGTACCAACCAGCTTCGCGATACCATGATCACGCAAGGCACCTGACAGCAGTTCAGAAGCAGATGCCGTGCCGCCATTCACCAGGATGAGGACCGGAACCCCAATATCCCGTCCGTTTCGCACCCACGTCTCTACCTCGACGCCGTTACGATTAGTGGTATACATCAAGAGTCCATCCTCCATGAACAAACTAGCAATGTCGCGAGCTGTGGACAGATAGCCCCCGCCGTTATCGCGCAGGTCTACGATCAAACCATTCATCAGCTTGCCAGAGCGCTTAAACTCCTCCAGTTTGTCTCTAAATTGGAGCGCCCCTTCTGAACCAAAGGTTTCCAGCTTGATATACCCGACTCCCCCTTTTGCAAAAAGCTGGCCTTCTGCCTCAGGAAGAGTCATCATTGCTCGTTTCAGCTTCACCACGAATTCGCGTGACTCGGATGGACGATACACAGTAATCGCGGCTTCGCTTCCTTCGTTGCCCTTTAAATAGGCGTACGCTTCCTCAAAGCTTTTTCCTACGAGTGAATGCTGATCTACTTTGAGTAACTGGTCTCCACGCTTCAAAACAGATGCAGCTGCTGGAGAATTCGGTACGATTTCGCGAATGATCAACGCGTCGTTTTGGAGACGGAGGCGAAATCCAAACCCGACGAATTGATTCTCGACATCAGATTGAAACAAGCGAAGTTCATCAGCGGTAAAAAAGATGCTGTGTGGGTCATCTAGCGTCGATAGCATGCCATCAATCGCCCATATCCCAACAGTAGCTGCATCAAAGCCACCTTTTTTCTGCCACTCGAGGAGTCGCTGTTCCATTTCCGGCAACGTATCATCCTCTGGCGATACAGTCAGGTTTAGCTTCTTCTCTTGTTCAGCCTGCTTGCTGACTGACTCAAGAGCACCCTTTACCAGCTGACCTGCTGCGGGCTTGCTCAAATGGCTCTCCATGATATGCCAAAAAACTTCTTCGGTTTCTGCATATGGATTGCTTGCCGCTTGTACAGGTACCGCAATGAATAATAAAAATGCGGAGAGTAACCAATGAGTTATGCGCTTCATGGAGTCACTCCTTTCCGAACCTCTTCTGGAATGGAAACTTTTACAGCATGCTGGTAGTCAAACTTGTCTGTACCTGAGTAAGCCACGTATTCGTCGCTGTCGTAAATTTCCTCGTAACGCCACACATGCTGGAGAAGCTGATCGGTATCGCGATCAATATAATATTTGTTCATGTATAGCGGAACGCTCTTGATTTTTCCACGTCCAGTCGAGACTTGCTTCGCTTTTTCCTCCAGCACGGGGCCTGGAATCCACTCCGTAATAATGTCGTAGTTCCCGAAGGTTTGCTTGTAATAGCGCGCCTGCAGGTTATTCAAACGATCCTTTGCACTTTGCTTGGCAATCCACTCATGCAGGAAATCCAGCGAATTCGTTTTATACTTGTCCCACGAATCACGATCGGAATCATACGAATATTGAATCTGTTCTTTTCCATCCGTATAAGTCTCGAGTTTGTCAGATACGAGCTTCTGTGGCGACTGATAAAAGCCAGAGACTCTGCTGGTGTTATTTCGCTGATCGATATCCTGCGTATATTTGAAAGTAAAGCCACTCAGCACGGCTTCACTCTTTACCTGATACGAATCGGAATTATCCAGACGTCTCAAGGTAAAAGCTAAATCTGTTGCAATTTCGGATTGCTGCTTCAATGAGGCAATATCTTGCTTTAGCAAGCGGGTAAGCTGGGTCATTCTGCTATCAGATGCTTTTGGCTTTTGGCTTGCCACCATTTTTTCAGCCTCTTGCAGTCGTCCCTGCTGAATCAAATAGTACGTAGTATTGATCAAAGCCTCGGGGTGAGCAGAGTTAAACAAACGGTACTGGTCAAGCGCAGCATCGATTTGTCCCGCCTTTACTTCCAGCGCAGCAATATAAATTCCCAATGCTTCCCATTCTTTTGAATCCTGCTTTACCTTCTTTTCGTATCCGCGCAATTGTTCGAGCGCTTTCTGATACTGACGCTGATCCTTGCCTCCGAGTTGCAGTGCAATATCATATACATTGGCGCCCAAGAGTTGAAGTGTGTCAGGCAAAATGATTTTGTTCTCGAAGTAAGCATCGATTGCTTTATACGCTTCTTCCAAATTCAAATCTAATGTTGTGCTAGGGTCCCAGCTTAAATAAAAATGAGTACCAATCTTATTTCCAAACGAATTGCTCGCAAGTTCTCGCAGATCTTCAAAGGTAGCATCCGTGTCCTCATGATTACGTATCGCCTCTACCGCATTGACATACTTCTCCTCATCTATCGATTTCGGATTTGTGTAGGTTGAGAAAAGAGGGAATACCTCCAGAATCTCCGGAACCATCGGAAACTTTTGACCATCATAGTCGAGCAATGGCATGATCGTATCCTGAACCAGATAGGTCATCAAGCGATCAGCGGCCACGGCTGCTTCGCCACGTTTCAAGCGGTCGGTTTTTTCACCTTCCAGCCAGCCCCATTCGCGTATATCCTCCCACGCATGCTTTCCGTCACTAGACATCACGAACATTTGTAAGATTTTCGCAGCTTCTTCTTGCGTGATAGGCTGGTTCGGGTTCATTTGCTCCCCCGGAAACACCTGCTGGATTGCATTCGGTCCATACAATCTATCCAAAACATAAGAAATCCGTAGAGTCGGATTGTACATCCAAGTCAGGCGATCGACGTCTTTATAAGGAAGATACGGTTGATCAAAACCTTCACCGCTCGTCCATTCCGCATGCTCAGATAAAAAAGTAAGCGGGTAAAGCTGATACTGACCACCGTAATAAAGACGATCAATCAAAGCCAAGAACTCCGCTCTCGTCATATCACGTTTCGGGTAGAACAATGGGACCTTTGGACCGGCAGCAAACAGGCCTGCCTGCACACTACGAATAATCGAATCTCTCGCATGGTGCTTGCTAATATCTCCGTAAGGCATAAAGCCCCCAGCTGCTGAGGCAAAGCCGGGGGTCACCAAAGTGGCAACGAGTAGACCACAGGTAAGCGTTCGAATTAGTTTTTGCACATTGAAATCCTCCTACACTTCAACTGGCAGCTGGTCTCTTCTGCCTTTTTACACAAATTGGAACGGATCAGTGTGCAGCCGCGATGCGATAACTTCCGTTTCATAACCATTTTCTTTTAATTGCTGCTGTAAATAGGATGCCAGCTTTTCTTTCATGATCTTCTCTATGTTGTGACCGGCATCAATGATGGATAAGCCCTCAGCCTGAGCGTCGTGAGCGACATGGTAGCCAATATCACCTGTTAAAAATACGTCGGCTCCTTTAAAAATCGCTTTAGATGCATAGGAGCTGCCATCACCACCAACCACAGCTACCTTTTTCACAGCCCTATCCAGGTCACCGACCACACGCACACCTTTTAACGAAAAGCGCTCCTTAACCATCTCAGCCATTTGGCGAAGAGTCATCGGCTCAGGCAAGATACCGATTCGTCCAAGCCCATATGTGGCTCCTGACTGCTCCAGTGGAATGATGTCATAGGCCACTTCTTCATACGGGTGAGCAGCCAGCATCGCCTTGATTACCGCAGATTGCCTGGAAGCAGGTACGACCATTTCTATGCGAACCTCTTCTACTTTTTCCAGTTTCCCCTGTGCACCTATGTATGGATTGGTTCCGTCCCCTGGCACAAAGGTTCCTGTTCCCTCTATTTGAAACGAGCAATGACTATAATTACCCACATGGCCCGCTCCTGAATCACTCATCGCTGAAAAAACCGCTTCTTGATGTGTAGCTGGAACGAAGACGACAAGCTTTTTCCAAGCTTCTCGCTGCAGAACATCCAATACATCCACCTGCGTCAAACCGATTGCTTCTGCCAGCCAATCATTCATCCCGCCTACGGCAATGTCCAGATTGGTATGTGACGTATAAACAGCGATATCATGCTTGATCAGCTTTTCATACACGCGTCCTGCTGCCATATCAGTACGAATATGCTTGAGCGGACGAAAGATAACGGCATGATGGGCAACAATCAAATCTACTCCTTCTGCAATCGCTTCATCGACTACAGATTCAAGCACATCCAGTGCCACCATGACTTTTTTTATCTTTTTTTGCAGGGTCCCTACATGAAGACCGATCTTGTCCCCCTCCATCGCCAAGGATTTAGGCGCAAGACGCTCTACATATTGAATTACTGTTTGTCCGTGTGCAAGCATGCAATCACCTCATCAATCCATTTTACTTCCGCCTGAATCTGCTTGATTCGCTCAGCAGCTTCCGGCTTGTCAGACTTCTGTAGCTGGAGAAGCACCTTGTCCCACTTTTCCAGTTCGTTCAGCCATTTTTGCTGTAGAACCGGGGATTTTTCCTCCCAGAGAAACGGACCAATCCGCAAAAGTTCCTCCAGCGAGCGGTCTTTCTGTTCATAAGGAAGTGTTACTCCACCACGCTCAGCCACGAGGATTTCATAAATAATCCCGTCTTCCTCCAAAATCGTCTCTGCAAGTAGCTGCCAGCCATTCTCCATGAACCAGCGGCGAACGAGCTCTTCGCCTACGTTTGGTTGCAAAATGAGCCGTTTTACGCCTGCCAGCTTGTCTGCACCCGCCTCCAATATAGAGGAGATGAGCCCTCCACCCATACCAGCGATGCAAATCACATCGACTTCTCCCGGTTGAAGCACTGCGAGACCGTTTCCCTTTCGAACAGAAGCACGGTGTTTTTCCTGAAGTGTATGTATTTGTTTGAGAGCCGCTTGATAGGGACCCTCGTTCAGCTCCCCTGCAATAACGTGGGAGGCAATCCCTTTTATAAGTAAATAAGAAGCGAGCAGTGCATGGTCCGACCCAATGTCGGCGACACGTGCTCCTTCTGGGCAATAACGGGCAATTGTCTGCAGCCGCTTCGAGATTGTTACTGATGTCATCTGTATCTTCACCTTCCGTCCCTCTATTTTACCCTATAATCCAGCAATTGCGAAATGCTAAATACATGACAGCATAGCAGCAAAGAACGACAAAAATCCCCGCCGTTTTCACCTGCGGGGACTCTTCCTATCATTGATTAGCAACCTATCTCACGAGCTATTACATTACGCAAAATTTCTGATGTACCTTCTCCGATTTCCAAGAGGCGTGCATCCCGGAAAAAGCGTTCCACTTGATATTCGCGCATGTAACCGTAGCCTCCATGGATCTGGATGGCTTGATGTGTAGCGGACATGGCTACTTCAGAAGCATACAGCTTTGCCATCGCAGCTTCCTTGGTGAACTTTCTTCCATTGTCTTTTAACCACGCTGCTTTGTAAACCATATTTCGCGCAAGCTCAATTTGCATCGCCATGTCGGCCAGCTTGTGTTGAATCGCCTGGAAATGGCTCAATGAATTGCCAAATGCCGTACGCTGTTTGGCATACTGCAGTGCTTTGTCATGAGCAGCCTGAGCAATCCCTACTGCCATCGCACCAATACCGATTCGTCCACCATCGAGCGTAATCAGGAATTGCTTGAAGCCTTCCCCTTCTTTCCCGAGCATATTTTCTTCGGGAACCTGTACATTTTCCAAAATGAGCTCGGTCGTGTTAGAGCTGTGCAGACCCAGCTTTTCATAATTATCCACAACGGTAAAGCCAGGGGCATCTGTAGGTACGATAAATGCAGTAATACCGCGAGAGCCTTTTTCTTTATCTGTAACCGCTGTCAATGCCAAAAACGATGCATGCGAAGCATTCGTAATAAAGCATTTGGAGCCATTGATTACCCATTCTTGACCTTTCAAAACAGCATTTGTTCTGGTTCCGCCAGCATCAGAGCCTGCGTTTGGTTCCGTTAATCCGAATGCACCGAAGCTTTCACCCGAACAAATTTTGCTCAAGTATTTATGTTTCTGCTCTTCGGTGCCAAACAAAGATAAAGGCGCGCCTCCCAAGGAAATATGCGCGGAGTAGGTGATCCCTGTAGAACCACATGCACGACTCAGCTCTTCTACCACGATCGCAAAGCTGGTCGAATCTGCACCGGCTCCACCGTACTCCTCGGAAAAAGGAAGCCCCATCAAATTCAATTCCGCCATCTGCTTGAATATTTCGACAGGAAATTGTTTAGTACGATCACGTTCATCTGCTCCTGGAGCTACTACTTCATCGGCAAATTCCCGCATCATTTTCTTAAGCATTTGTTGTTCGGAAGTCAAATCGAAGTTCATAATTAAAGCCCCCTTGAAAACGCTTTAGTGTAGATTTACCAAGATTCACACAATTATGACTGAGCGTTTGTTCAGAATTCTCTTACCATTATACACCACGTTTTACTATTCTGTCTGTTTTCTTTTCGAAAAACTTTACTTATCGTGGTAGTTAACCTTGAGCCTTCGTTGTTCATGCTATAGAAAAAACACGCCTAGCGTCGGCGTGCTCCCAGCAAAACCGCTCCCAAAAAGGACACGGCTCCCAATATGTATCCGATATAGTACGTGTTTACACCCATAAGCTGCATGGCCGTTTCTGCGCCAAGAAAGACTACCGCGAGCAAAATTCCGATCAAAACCTTACTATTGCTATTCATCCAATCCCCCCACATTTCTCTCTGTTATCATTGTACCAAACCACAGGGGCAAGGAAAACGAACGAATCCACGTACCGTCTCTTTTATAGGCGCAGCCATGAGTACCAATAGCCTCGTGTGAAGAAAAAGAAAGCAGATGCAATGAAGACTTTGATAAACAGTAATAGCTGGATGATGTCGCGTTTGGCTTCCGGGATGTAGAGAGACTGAATCTCTGCACCAAAAAATGCTGCCAAGCCACAAACGGCAAAAACACCTGCCCATTTTGGATTTGCACTGTTCATCAAGAACCCCATCCCCGTCAAAAGGCATGCCAGCGGAACCCAATACAGCTCAGACTTCCACCAGGAATAATCCTCGCCTACGCGGTGAACCGTCGCTACTCCATACAAAATAGCTAATCCAAACATGCCACAATACAGCAAGTACGTAAATCCAAACAAAAAGGCACTCATACTCAGCAAAATACAAATGACCCCTAGATAAACGAGAATCAAGGGCAGCGAACCACTAAGCTGCTTTATGCAATAAATACCGCCTGCAATCAATATCAGGAACGAAAGACCCAGAAACAAATGAGTCAAAGGAGGTGCTGACCTACGACAAGCAAATCCCAGAATATAGAAAACAAGAGCAAAGCAGGCAAAGATGGTAATTTGCATTGGGGTTTGAAAACGGTTAAAATGAAAAGCAAGCAAGATCAATCCGGCAATCACAAATGCACCGAGGAGCCATGCTAACACCATTTTCCCTGTGACAGGAGAAATAGGTCTCGTTTCGTAGGCGTAAGCGGCTGACGATACTCCGCCCTTACCTGAGCCAGTACCTGTTCCTACTGCAGCATCCGTTCTTGCTCCTCTTCTTTCTCCCTTGCCTGCGGTTGCTGGAGTTTGCGGACGATCACCTTCAGTATACAGATTTAACAGGAAAATGCAGTAATGTTCAGGCAGCAAGTGATTTCGTCGCCAGTTTTCAATTTCGGCTATGATGGTTCGTTTGCGCTGGTCGTCCAACGCGGCCCCTCCTTACTATCGACAACGATCGTCGGATCTCAAAAAGAAAAGCCTACGTCGGCTAACGTAGGCCACATACTACTTATATCGGTTATTCCAAGAAATCTTTTAAGCGCTTGCTTCTGCTTGGATGACGAAGCTTGCGAAGGGCCTTTGCCTCGATTTGACGAATCCGTTCACGGGTCACGCCAAATACTTTCCCCACTTCTTCCAACGTGCGCGTGCGCCCGTCATCAAGACCAAAACGTAAACGCAGTACGTTTTCTTCACGATCTGTCAACGTATCCAGAACGTCTTCCAATTGTTCTTTTAACAGCTCATAAGCCGCTGCATCTGATGGTTCCAGAGCATCCTGGTCCTCGATAAAATCCCCCAAGTGGGAATCGTCTTCTTCCCCGATTGGTGTCTCCAACGATACTGGCTCTTGAGCGATTTTCATGATTTCGCGTACTTTTTCCGGAGTCAAATCCATTTTTTCAGCAATTTCTTCCGGCATCGGCTCACGACCGAGCTCTTGAAGCAGCTGACGTGATACGCGTATCAGTTTGTTGATGGTTTCTACCATATGCACCGGAATCCGGATCGTACGTGCCTGGTCAGCAATCGCACGAGTAATTGCTTGGCGAATCCACCATGTAGCATACGTACTGAACTTGTAGCCTTTGCGATAGTCAAATTTTTCTACCGCTTTAATCAGACCCATATTTCCTTCCTGGATCAAGTCAAGGAACAGCATGCCGCGACCGACATAACGCTTGGCAATCGATACCACCAATCGGAGGTTTGCTTCTGCAAGACGTCGTTTTGCTTCTTCGTCGCCCTGTTCAATGCGCTGAGCAAGTTTAATCTCCTCTTCAGCGGAGAGCAGAGGAACACGTCCGATTTCCTTTAAATACATTCTTACAGGGTCATTGATCTTAATTCCAGGCGGAACGGAGAGATCGTCAAAGTCGAATTCCTCGTTGTCGTCGTCCTTGATGACCATTTGATCGACCTCATCGTCGTCGTCATCGTTTTCATTGTTGTTTATCTCAATGCCTTGATCACCCAGGTATTCAAAAAACTCATCCATTTGATCTGAATCCTGTTCGAAGCCTGCGAGGCGATCAGTAATTTCCTTATACGACAATACGCCGCGTTTCTTGCCTAATTCGACCAACTGTTCCTTCACTTGTTCGATGGACATTGCTTCCATGTCAGAAGTGATATTTTGCTTATTCATCTACTATCCCTCCTTCCCCGGGAATGATCTGAAGCTACCCTTCTTTTAAAGCATTTTCCAATTCAAGAATCTTCATCCCTGTTACGGCTGCTTGAATTTCCAGTTGTTTGCGCGCATCCTCGCTGTCCACTGCGGCCGCTTGGAGGTGTAAGCTCCGCTGCTCTTCGCGCAATCGTTCCAACTCGGCACGCTTCGGGTAGTTATTCACTTGTTTGATGTAGTCACCGATCTCTAACTCAGATACGTCTTCCCTGCACTCCATCATGGCCAATCCCGAGGCTAATTGCTTTAATGAATCGTCTTGCACAAAATGTATAAACTTTCCAGGGTCTTCCGGGTTTCCCTCTGCGTAGTAGGCGTACAGGTAGGCAGCCAGCGCATCATGTTCGTCCACTTGGAAGTGGGCGCTGCATTCTTTTTGGACGCGCAGAGCAATTTCTTCATCACGCATCATGTAGTAAAGCAGCATGCGCTCAGCCGTATGGTAAGCGGGCGGCAATGATTTTGCGAGCGTAACTTTGCCATTATTTATACTATTATTCCATGCTGGCGCTACTTTATCCCTTTGGCGTTCACTTTTTTGCTGATTGTATACACGCTTTGACTCCCATTTGAGATCGCCGAGAGTCAGTGAATATTCTTCTGCCAATTGCCTTTGATACAAATCCCGTTCCACCGGGCTGTCCAGTTCGTTGATGATTTCTACCGCTTTTGCGATCAAGCGTGTTTTATCTGTCTCATCTTTTATTACGTACTGGCTTCGCAATTGTTTCAAACGAAATGCTGTAACCGGCATCGCTTGCAACAATACTTGCTGCGAAAACGCTTCAGCCCCATGCTGGCGAATATAATCATCCGGGTCAGAGCCTTGTGGCAATGGAGCGACCCGTACAATCAACCCCGCTTGCTGCAAAACATGTATAGCCTTACTCGTTGCTTCTTGACCGGCAGCGTCTCCGTCGTAGCAGAGAACAATCGAATCGACGTTTCGTCGTATCATTCGCGCCTGCTGCTCAGTCAAAGCCGTTCCCAAAGTTGCAATCCCTTGTGTGAAGCCTGCCTGCCATGCCGAAATCACATCGACATACCCTTCAAACAGCAATGCCTGCTTTCTTTTTCTTATGTATGGGCGGGCACGATGCAGATTGAAAAGGGTTGCGCTCTTGTTAAACAGGAGGCTTTCCGGGCTGTTGAGATACTTCGGTTGTGATTTGGGCTGCGTCCCGCCTAATAATCGTCCGCCAAATCCGATGACATTCCCTTGCGAATCATGAATAGGAAACATGACACGACCACGAAAACGGTCAAATACTTTTCCCGCATCGCTTTTGGCCAAGAGTCCTGCCTCCACCATCAATTCCTGAGAAAACCGCCGTTTTTTCAAAAACTGCGTAACGAAATCCCAAGAATCTGGGGCGAACCCAATTTGATACTCCACGAGGGTCTGCTCTGACATCCCGCGCTTGGTGAGATACTTCATTGCTTCTACACCGTAGGGGGTTTTTGTCAGTACGTAGTGGTATAGCTTGGAAACAAGCTGATGTGCTTCATGCATGGCTTGCTTCGCGCGCTTTTCCGGAGTATCTTCTTCTTGCTGTGTCTGGGGCACTGCAATCCCGGCACGATCCGCCAACTTATGAAGTGCTTCGGGAAAAGACAACTGCTCCAGCTTCATTAAAAAGGAAAAGATATCCCCACCTGCCCCACAGCCAAAGCAATGAAAAAACTGTCGCTCTGCATTTACGTTGAAGGAAGGGCTCTTTTCAGAGTGAAACGGACAAAGCCCAACAAAGGCACGACCGCTTTTTCTCAGTTGAACGTACTCTCCTACAACGTCTATGATGTCGACAGCGGCACGCACTTGATTTACAAATTCATCTGAAGTGGGACCAGTCATGTCTATCCACCTTTTTAAGGAGAATCGCACGTGAGATTATTTAGTTCGTCAAAATTCGTCAATTTCCTTCTTTAGATCAAACTTCTTTTCTTCTTTTCTACTTTTCCACATTTCCGCAAGCAATAAACGCGGGTGGAACCTCATGATCGTTGATCCTTGCTACACGTTTTCTACAAAAAACGGCAAATCCCTTCTTTTGACCTATTTCCTTTCGCTGCGAAGATTGTTTTTGCGAATCATCTCCAAAATGATATTCGCTGTTTCTTCTACAGCCTTGTTGGAAACATCGATTACGGTGCACCCAAGACGGTCGATAATTTTTTTCGAATACGCCAGCTCCTCCGCAATCCGATCGAGATTGGCGTAGTTGGCTTGAGCAGTCAAACCAAGCGCTTTTAACCGTTCGGTGCGGATTCCGTTCAATTGCTCAGGATTAATCGTTAGGCCGATACATCGCTCCACTGGCAGCTGGAACAATTCTTCGGGTGGCTCGACCTCTGGAACGAGAGGGACGTTTGCTACCTTCAGACGCTTGTTTGCCAAATACATAGACAGCGGTGTCTTTGATGTACGAGAGACCCCGATCAAAACGACATCTGCCCGCAAAAGACCGCGCGGATCACGTCCGTCGTCATATTTAACTGCAAACTCGATCGCATCTACTTTGCGGAAATACTCTTCATCCAGACGGCGAACGAGGCCCGGTTTTCCTGTCGGCGGCTCCTTCAGCATGCCTTGAAGCGTTTGCATGAGCGGCCCCATCACATCAATCGCCGGAATGCCATGGAGCGCCGCCTGCTTGGTGATATAAGCATTCAGCTCTGGAATGACCAGAGTAAAAACGATCATAGCCTTCGATTCCTTAGCAGAGGCAATAATTTCGTCAATGGAATCCTTGTCTTCTATGTAGGGATATTTTTGAACGTCGATCATGAATCGATCGAATTGACTAGCTCCTGCGCGAACGACAAGCTCGGCCGTTTCGCCGATGGAGTCTGAGACTACGTAGATGAGCTGCCCTTGTTGATTTACTTGCATCGCTTCTCCTCCTACACTTTCGGTTCGCTGCCCAATTCTACAAACGCTTTGGCTATCGTCGTCTTGGTGACTCTCCCGGTCAGCTCCATAAACTTGGGATCTTCTTCGCTTGGCCGAACTACAGGCAATGAGTCAATCTGAAAATCAATCAGCTTTTTTGCTGCCGCATACAAGGTTTCTTCGGGAGAGCAAGTAATGATATTCGGCATCCGAGACATGATGATACCAACCGGCACATCCTCAAGCGTTTTGTTGCCTAATGAGGCACGCAAAAGGTCCTTTCGTGATATCACGCCAGCCAAGTAGCCTTTTTGATTAACGACGAACAACGTGCCGACATCCTCCAAGAAAAGAGTAACGATCGCGTCGTAGGCAGAAGCGGATTCGGCGACTACAATCGGTACTGCTTTGTAGTCGTTGACGATAAGCTTGTGAAGCCGTTCACTAATAACCGAGCTCGCTGGTCTCCCGGCATAAAAATACCCGACCCGAGGTCTGGCTTCTAAATATCCTGACATGGTGAGGATGGAGAGATCGGGGCGCAGTGTGGCGCGAGTCAAATGCAGCCTTTCTGCGATATGCTCCCCGGTTATCGGTCCGTCATCCTTCACTATCTGTAAGATCTGCTCTTGTCGTTTGGTAAGCTCGATGACCAATCACCCCGGTTCTATCTTTACCTCTTCCTAGTATTACTCTATTCGACTGGATATTCCTTCTTTCGCGTGGAAAAAAGGTGCCTCCGCCCTTTTTTTGACGGAGGCACCACCTATTTGGTTACGCAAAAACAATCTTCGCAAAGTCAGCGTATCCAAAAATGAGACGGGATAGACGAAGCAAAAGTCCCAATCTGTTGGCACGGACAGCTTGATCCTCGGCCATGACCATTACTTGGTCGAAGAACGCCTTGATCGGCTCACGCAGGGTAGACAGTGTCCCCAGCACCTTCTCCTGATCGGCTAAGGCACTCACTTCCTGTGATACGGACAAGTACGACTGATACAGGGCGCGCTCTACTTCTTCCGCAAACAGCGCTTCATCGACTTGATCTGCTTCGGCTTTTTGCGCCAGATTGTTCACGCGATTGAATTGTTCGACGATCAGCTTGAATTCCTCGTCCTCGACCGCTGCCATCAATGCTTTCGCTTTTGCCAAGAGATCTGGAACCTGTGTCAGATCAGCAGACAACACTGCATCAATAACGTCATAGCGAACATGGTTTTCTTGCAAAACGTTTTTCAGACGCAGAGCGAAAAAATCAACCAGATCCTTTTTCACTTCTTCTACAGGGCGCTTCGTGACGCCTTGAGCCGCGTATGTTTCTAACGCTGCGTCCCACAGCTGATCCAAGGAGAGCTGCCAATCCCGCTCCACCAGAATGGATACAATCGCTGCTGCCATACGACGAAGTCCATATGGGTCCTGTGAGCCTGTCGGCACGATACCGATCGAGAAGCAGCCGACAATCGTGTCCAGCTTATCAGCCATGCTGACGATCGCACCTTGTGCTGACACTGGCATTTTGTCTCCGGCGAAGCGCGGCAAGTAATGCTCAAATACTCCACCCGCAACCAGATCGCTCTCGCCAGCTTTACGAGCGTAATCCTCACCCATAATTCCTTGCAGCTCTGGGAACTCGCCAACCATATTTGTCACCAGATCAAATTTGGAGATTTCTGCAATCCGGTCAACCTGCTTCGCTTCCTCCTGAGTTACTCCCAGCTTGGAACCAATTTGTTCTGCCGTTTTGCGGACGCGACGTACTTTGTCTCCAATTGTTCCCAATTCCTCGTGGAAAACGATCGTTTCCAAACGCTTGAGGCAGCTGTCAATCGTCAGCTTCTGATCCTCAACATAGAAGAAGCGAGCGTCAGAGAGGCGGGCACGCAGTACTTTCTCGTTCCCTTTTGCTACATTTTCCAATGCTCGGCTGTCACCATTTCGCACGGTGACAAAATGATTCAAGAGCTGACCCTTTGCATCCTCCACCGGGAAGTAGCGCTGATGCTCACGCATGGAGGTCACCAATACTTCACGCGGAATGGTAAGGAACTCCTCTTCAAACGTACCGTAGAGAGCAGTTGGATACTCGACGAGATGCACGACTTCATCAAGCAGACCTTCGTCCATCGGAATGTTCCAGCCCTTTTCTTGCTCCATTCGTTTGATCTGTTCCACGATGATCGCACGGCGCTCCTCTGGATTCACCAATACATGCTGCTCAGCAAGCTTGCTTACGTATTCACCTGGCTGGCTAATTTCCACTTCGGTACCCAAGAAACGGTGTCCACGGGAGACGCGACCGCTTTTTACTCCTGCCACCTCTAGTGCAACCAGTTCTTCGCCAAACAGCGCTACCAGCCAACGAATCGGACGCACGTACTTTACGTCTCTTGCTCCCCAACGCATGTTTTTAGGAAAGTTCATGCTGGTGATGACATCGCCCAGCTGTGGAAGCAATTCGGTTGTCGCCTTGCCCGCTTCAGATTTGCGCGCATGTACGTATTCAATACCGTTCACTTCTTTATAGTAGAGCTGATCTGCCTCTACATGGTTGCTACGGGCAAAGCCCAGTGCAGCTTTCGACCAGTTGCCTGCTTCATCCTGAGCAATTTTGCGTGCAGGGCCTTTTGCTTCCTCGTTGCGGTCAGGCTGCTTTTCAGCCAAGCCATTAATGAGAACAGCGAAACGGCGAGGTGTTTCCAATGCGGTAATCTGATCAAATGGGATGCGTTCAGCAGCTAGCCATTTTTCCACTTTTTCTTTGAATTGAGCAGCAGTCTGCGCTACAAAGCGCGCAGGCATTTCTTCCAAACCAACCTCGACAAGCAAATCGCGCTTACTCATTCGTATCCTCTCCCTTCGCACTCACCACTTGACCATCCGCTTGTACATTATCTTTTTGCAAAAGCGGGAAACCGAGACGCTCGCGTTCTGCATAATAGGTTTGCGCCACTTCACGGGATAGGTTGCGAACACGGGCAATGTATCCGGTACGCTCCGTCACGCTGATTGCACCACGCGCATCGAGCAGGTTGAAGGTATGGGAGCATTTCAGTACATAGTCATAGGCCGGGTACACGAGGCGCTCCTTCATCAGGCGCTTCGCTTCCGCCTCATATGTGTTGTAGAGCGAAAACAGCATGTCTACATCAGACAGTTCAAACGTGTATTTGGAGTGCTCGTATTCTGGTTGCAGGAACACGTCCCCGTAAGTAACGCCATTTACCCATTCCAGATCGAACACATTTTCTTTTTCCTGAATGTACGAAGCCAAACGCTCCAAGCCGTATGTCAGCTCTACTGCTACCGGCTTGCACTCCAGTCCGCCGACTTGCTGGAAGTAAGTGAACTGCGTAATTTCCATACCGTCCAGCCACACTTCCCAACCAAGACCCCATGCACCAAGTCCTGGATGCTCCCAGTTGTCCTCAACGAAGCGAATATCGTGCTCCAATGGCTCGATACCCAGCTGGCGCAAGCTCTCGAGATACAGCTCCTGAATATTGTCAGGCGACGGCTTCATGATGACCTGGAACTGGTGATGCTGATACAAGCGGTTTGGATTCTCCCCGTAACGGCCATCTGCCGGGCGACGGGAAGGCTCAACGTAAGCCACATTCCACGGCTCAGGTCCAATGGAGCGAAGGAATGTCATCGGGTTTAATGTACCCGCTCCTTTTTCTACGTCGTACGGCTGGACAATCAGGCAATTTTGCTTTGCCCAAAAGTTTTGCAGCGTCAAAATGATGTCTTGAAATGTCATTTTCATGCTTTTTCCTCCTCCAAGTAAAAAAACTCCCGCCTCTACACTGCCTCGTAGCGACAGTGTAGGGACGAGAGGATTCTCGCGGTTCCACCCTACTTGGCGAATCAGATGTTCGCCCACCTTCAAACCATTCCAGTTGCTCCAGAACGCCCTTCATCAGCTTGGTGACCAGGCTTTCACTGTCCCTGGTTCGCTTCTTACAGCCATCGACTGACTACTCTTTTCCTTCATAGCATGCTTTTCTTATCAAGTTGGTATTTATCATATCGAAAAGAAATTCGGATGTCAATTAATCACTTTGATCGGGCTGGGTCATTCTTTCCATTCTCTCCAGCTGCTCTAAAAATGCGCGACTTTTCAGCCGGATATCCAGATGCTCATCCATGAAGCTGCGCGTCACATGCTTGAGCTGATTGCGTGTGGCTGGCTTCACCTCGATATCACCTAGACGCTCCAAATCAAATACCTGGAACAGCCGGAGCAGCTTCCAGGTGGAGGGAGTTACCGCGATCGCATACGGATCAGAAGGCAGACAAACGGGGCACAGCAATCCGCCCTGCGTCACACTGATTGCATAGGGCTCGCGCTGTGCACCACAGCTTACACATGCTGATAGCTGCGGGGAAATCCCTGCTACCATCAGCATCTTGGTCTCGAAAATCCGGCAAAGAATCTCCGGATCCCGCCCTTCGTCCAGATGGCGAAAGGTTTGCAGCAATAGCTGAAACAAAAAGGGATTGGGCTCTCGCTCATGTGTCAAACGATCCAAGAGCTCTGCTATGTATGCGGCATAAGCTGTCGTATTCAAGCTTTGCCGCAATTCCCGGAACGAATTTACGATGTCTCCCTGAGAGAGATCAGGCATCCCCGTACCGGGTCCCGCCTTGCATAAGTAGTAGCCATGTGAAAACAACTGGGAGACGGCAGCAAGACGGCTCTTTGTCTTTTTGGCACCGCGGGCCATCAAGCCTAGTTTGCCGTTCTCCCGGGTAAACAATGTTACCACTTTGCTGGACTCACCATAGTCCACACTGCGGATGACAATTCCTTCCCACTTTACAAGCATGCCTGCGTGTCACCCAATTCCTCCTGGGCAAACTCAAGCGAGGTCTCTTCAATGATCCCATCCGCTTGGGGGTGATCCCGGTAGAGAAGGTACGCATGGATGTCACCGGTTGAAGCGAAAACTCTCCAAGAAAAGTCACGAAGCATGGAGCATCATCCTTTCCTACATCGGGTCTATCCACTTCCTTCTTAGAATCACCTGTGCCCGTTATTCTATCCCTTGGAAATTTTAACGGTTATAAAATCCTTATTCTTCGTTGTAGAAACCAAAATTGCGAAGCATTCGCTCTTGATTGCGCCAGTCTTTTTTCACTTTGATCCACAGCTCCAGGAAGACCTGGTCGCCCATGAGACGCTCAATGTCTTTGCGCGCGCGTCGCCCGATCTCTTTGAGCATCTGGCCTTTTTCTCCGATCAAAATACCACGCTGCGAATCCCTCTCCACGTAGATCGCTGCGTAAATGTAGAGAGTTTTCCCGTTTTCTCCGCGTTTCATCTCTTCCACAACAACAGCAATTGAGTGAGGAACTTCTTCACGAGTCAAATGCAGCACTTTTTCCCGAACTAATTCTGCCACGACAAAACGCTCCGGATGATCGGTTACCTGATCTGCCGGATAATACATCGGCCCTTCTTCCATCTCACCCATGATGGCTTCGGTAAGGGAGCCCGTGTTGTTGCCCTCCAAAGCGGAAATCGGCACGATCTGCTTGAAATCATACAATTTGCGGTAATCGTCAATAATCGGCAGCAGCGCCTCTGGATGCACCTTGTCAATCTTGTTGATAACTAAGAATACCGGCGTTTTTACTTGCTTCAATCGCTCGATAATGTACTCGTCACCAGCACCACGCTTTTCTGTTGCGTCCACGACAAACAGCACCAGATCTACTTCATTAAGCGTATTTTCAGCCACGGAAACCATGTAGTTGCCCAATTTCGATTGGGGCTTGTGAATACCTGGCGTATCAATGAAAATGATTTGTCCTTCCTCGGACGTGTGAACAGCCGTAATTTTGTTGCGAGTCGTTTGCGGCTTGTTGGACATGATGGCGATCTTATGTCCGACGATATGGTTCAACAGCGTTGATTTTCCAACATTCGGTCTGCCCACAATAGAAACAAAGCCCGATTTAAATGCTTTCTTGGTCTTGCGATTATCCACGTAAATCCTCCTTGGTGAAAGCCCCTGGGAGCAGGGCTGATACTGTCGTTTCCCATACATCTCCCTTTAGGTTCGTTAAGATGACCAGCATGTCAGGCGGACATAGCTCAGCCATTACTTGTCTGCACGCTCCGCATGGAGATACAGCTTGTGGCGTATCTGCTGCAACTGCGATCGCTGCGTAGGTCTTGTCCCCTTCAGAAAATGCTTTGAACAATGTGGTACGCTCTGCACAATTACACAATGAATATGCAGCATTTTCGATATTGCCGCCCAAATATACTTTACCACTTTCAGTCAAGAGGGCAGCTCCCACCTGAAAGTTGGAATAAGGCACATAAGCCAGCTTTCGCGCTTCAATGGCCTTAGCCACCAATGATTGTTTATCCATTCTCATCATTCCTCATATCGTTAATCTCTATCATAGCGAGCGTTTGCAAGAGGTTCATCGGTGGGTGCTAAAACCAGCCCGTCATTTTTTCCAGCAAGGGAGGCCCGAAGACCATGATCCCGATACCAACGGACAAAATGGCAGCGACTAACACAGCACCGGCACTGGCATCCTTGGCAATTTTGGCCTTGGCGTGCCACTCTGGGGAGGCGAGGTCAACGACAGCCTCCACTGCTGTATTCATCAGCTCCAACGAAAAAACCAGCCCGATAGAAAAAAAGACCAGCAAAACATCGCTGCGGGGAATCTGCAGCCACCAAGCCGCCGCCAGCACAAGTGTGGCAGCGGCTACGTGGATTTGCATGTTTCGCTGTGTCTTTACGGTATAGACGATTCCTTGCAGCGCGTAAGAGAAGCTACGCACAAGACGACGCCATTCTTTCAATGTAATCTCCTACCTCGTCAAGCCAATTTGCTCCAAAACCGTTTCTTGACGGGAAAACATTTCTTTTTCTTCTTCCGGAGTGCCATGGTCGTAACCCAGAAGGTGAAGAAAACCGTGTACAACGAGAAAACCAAGCTCGCGTTCAAACGAATGACCGTAGTCCTCTGCTTGCTCATGTGCCTTTGGCAAGGAAATAATGATATCCCCCAGCATGTTCGGAACTTCATCCGCTTCGCTCTCGTCGAAGAAAATCTCCATCTCGCCCTCTCCAGGCTCATTCATAGCAAAGGACAAGACGTCAGTCGGACGATCTACGCCACGATAATCTCGATTCAGCTCGTGAATTCGCTCGTTTGTAACGAGTGTAACCACGACTTCACCGCTCACCTCTTCCAGGACTGCTGCCGCTTCGAGACAACGCACTAGCAAGCTTTGCAAGCCCTCATCGATCGGTTCGATTTCTTCATGAAGAATTTCAACAGCTAACACAGATGAACGATCCCCTTTTTCCATTGCGATTTATCAATACCCGTGGTCGGCTTCTTCTTTGGCATACGCAGAAATGATTTTTTGTACAAGGCTGTGGCGCACAACGTCCCCTTCTTGGAAATGGATGAAGGCAACATCGGTAATCCTGTTTAAGATGCGCTCAGCTTCTCGCAAACCAGACTTCTTGCCTTTGGGCAAATCGACCTGGGTGACATCTCCGGTAATGACCATTTTTGAGCCGAATCCAAGACGAGTCAAAAACATCTTCATTTGCTCCGGAGTGGTATTTTGCGCTTCGTCCAAAATGACAAAGGAATCCTCGAGTGTGCGACCGCGCATATAGGCAAGCGGAGCCACCTCAATCAGACCACGCTCCATCATTTTGGCCACCTGTTCATTGCCAAGCATGTCGTACAAGGCATCATAGAGTGGACGTAGGTATGGATCTACTTTTTCCTGCAAATCCCCTGGTAAAAAACCGAGGCTCTCCCCTGCTTCTACCGCCGGTCTGGTGAGAACGATTCGCTTGACTCGTCCGCTTTTCAGAGCGACAACTGCCGTAACGACCGCCAAATACGTTTTCCCTGTTCCCGCAGGCCCGATTCCAAAAACGATATCGTGCTTTTTGATCGCGGACAGGTAATGGCGCTGCCCCAATGTCTTTGCACGAATCAGCTTGCCTCTCTGAGTGCGGGCAACCTCTTCGTCATAAACATCCAAAAGCGCTGCCGCTTCGCCCCGGTCGATCAGCATGGTCGCATAAGAAATATCACGCTCAGACAGAGCTATTCCTCTTCGAATCAACTGGAGCAGGATCGTGATGAGCTCGGTGAGCAGGTCTACTTCTTGTTTGTCCCCACTAATCACCAGTTCGCCTTCTCGGGTCATGATTTTGGCGGAGTACTTTTCCTCAATCAGCTTCAAGTACGCGTCATGCGGTCCAAACAACAGCAAGGCCTCAGATGCGTCTGAAAACGGGATTCTTACCTCATCTTGTACGTGCAACAGGCTTCCATCTCCTTGCAACGGTTATCAGCAATTCGTCATCGATTGCCGTTATTCGCTGGTGCTTGGGGTAATCCCACTAGAGGTTGTTCAACGGCAATATCTTCAATGACGGAAAAATGAATGCTTACGTAAACTTTACCATTCTCTGATGTGACGTGCAAAACTTTTTCGTCCTGAATGAACGCATCTGCCCCCGCCTTTTGCAAGATATCCTCTCTGGCGAATTTTTTCGCTAGCTCACTTGCTTCCTCTACCGTCATTTGTTTGGAAATCGGCTCTGTCTCCAGCTGGGTAACCGTCTTCCATCCGAGTGGTGAGGTAAAGCCGGCGTAAGAGGGGACAAAACGTTCTTCAGAGCTTTCTGCAAGAGCAAAGGACTGCTTTTTAAAGGGCCAAAGTTGAACGGCATAAGGGCCGACCAGCAAATATTGCTGCTGCAGCTTCTCGCCCGTGAGCTGGTAGTGTGTCTGATTCAGTGGAACAGAAGTATTGCTAATATACCACACTTCGCCCTGTACTTTCCCGCGCGCCGACACTGCCTGCTGACGCGTTTCATTCCCGATAATACCAGAGATCAGGACCTGCCCCTTTTCGACCACTTGATTGTTCGTCACTTGACTGCGCCCTACCTCTGGCAGGATCTTGTGTATGACTGCCCGTTTTTTTGCTACGAGATGACGCGGTCCCGTAGGTAGGGGGAGTGTTGGCTCATCTTTTTCCACAACCTGCAGCTTGACCTTCGTCCCACTCATTTCAATTCCGATCCAGGTCGTTTCCGGCAGCAGGCTCATGAGCTCTTTTTGCAAAAGCAGTGGTTCCTTTAGTTTGACCTTCCAAGCCCCTTCTTTAATCCCGATCTGTGCCGCAGCTCGAATGACCCTTTGAGGGTCGATCATTTTCGTACCACTGACTTCAACACTCCACACAAACGTAGAAAGCATGTACAATCCGATGAAAAAAAGAGCGGCTCCGATGGCCAGTCCAGAACGTCTGCGCAAGCGAAGAAGCCAAAACGGCAATCCATCCCGACGCTCTACATGGCTGCGACAGCCTGTCTCTTTTAATAACGGACGCAAACGGAAATAATCCCGTATTAGGATGTCGCAGCGGCTCACCTCCAAACCAACCCTGCGAATGTTCCAAATCCGGATGCCGTCACGCACAGCCATATTCAGCATGCGTTCAAATCGTTTTCCGCGCACTGTGATGGTAATATGTCCGTCCACCCATTCTCTCAGACCATTTCGCATTTGTGTGATTCCCACCTTCCCCAGTTTTAGGAGCCTTGAGGCCCTGTTTCCAGAAATTTTACTCCGCCAATTCTTCCTTCCAAAAGCACTTCCTCCGGCAAGATCGCCCTGATGACCAACTGTTCACCGGACACAATCATTTGCCCATTCGTGAGCAGCAAGCGGAGCTCTTTTTCACTAAAGTGGAGGACTCCCCGGTGGTTCTCTATGTACATTTGCAAATGACCAATCATGGTAATGCGCGGGACTTCCAGGACCACATCTTGCGGCAGATCCAGCACCCCTCCAGCCAGTTGGCGCAGACGGCGGCTCCAACGCTTCATGGATAAGCCCCCCTTCTATCGGCGCATGGCGCCTGGTATCTTTACATTCGGCTACCTTTCGCAAATACTACGAACAAAACCATTCTTACCTATGCGTATGCGACGGATTAAAAAGGCATTACTCCAAAAAAAGACCCCTGACGCTTCGTTAAGCGGCAAGGGCTATCCTCATTTCTCTATGACCTCAGCCGATGCTGAGTTGTTGTATTTTGAAAGCGCCTTCCATTTTTTCATGACCCGTCTCACTTTGTCAGCTGAACAACCGCAAGCAATCGCCGTCTCATAAATCGATTTATTTTCGAGGACGACAAGACGAATCACCTTTTGACGGAAACGACCCATTTGTTCATATAGTTGCTGATTCAATATAAGTCCACTACCCTTCACTCATTGTTGGTAGAATTTTCTATATTATTAGGATAGTAAACACATGTACAAGAAACAAGACAAGAGATTCGCTAAGTTTCGACAAAAGAAAAAACAGATGAACGATTGTCCATCTGTTTTTCTCCTGTGTTATCCATTTCTTTTACGTGAAGCTGGGGAAACATACGGCGCTTTGGAACGAGGCTCTCCGAAGATGAGCGCCCACTTCATGCCCTCCCGAGGACTAATATCAAGCGGACTCGACTCTGTCCGTTTGGATTCAGTTAGCACCATCTGTTCAGAAGCGCTTCCCAATCGCAGAGAAGGCCCGTTAGAAGCGCGAGCAGGCTCTGTAAATGCCCATTCTTGCTCTACCCCGACTCCTTCCATGGATTCAGGCTCAATCGGCTCATATTTAGCCGATGCACGCACAGGCTTGCGTTCTTCCTCATCCTCAAACGCAGGCGTCATTGGAAAGCTCGTAGGGCCACTCACTGGTGTGAGCGTGGGTGAAACTTTGCCTTGGGTAACTTTTTTGCTCGCCTTCCCAAATACCCTATAGCCCAAATACGCTAAGATTACAAACCAAAACTTGCCAATCAGCGGCAATACCCAACCAATCAGGTCAAAGACAAGATCTAGGAGATCATCCATAGAATTTACCTTTATTCCTTGTCGTCTGGCGTTACAAGATCTTGTTTGTCACCTGTATGCCCGAAGGTTTGACGCATTTGGGTATCTGCCGCTATATTTTGCATGTTGTAGTAATCCATTACACCCATTTTTCCAGATGTCAACGCTTCTGCCAATGCCAACGGTACTTGTGCCTCGGCTTCCACAACTTTTGCTTTCATTTCCTGTACGCGCGCCTTCATTTCTTGTTCGGTTGCAACCGCCATGGCGCGGCGCTCTTCTGCTTTCGCTTGAGCGATTCGTTTGTCCGCTTCCGCTTGGTCGGTTTGCAGCTGGGCACCGATATTTTTTCCTACATCCACGTCAGCAATATCAATGGAGAGAATTTCAAACGCTGTTCCAGCATCCAGACCTTTGTTCAGTACCGTTTTCGAAATCAAATCCGGATTTTCCAATACATCTTTATGGCTATTGGACGAACCAATCGTAGAGACAATCCCTTCCCCTACACGTGCGATAATCGTTTCTTCACCCGCACCACCGACTAATCGGTCGATGTTTGCGCGCACGGTTACTTTCGCTTTTGTACGCAGCTCAATCCCGTCTTTCGCCATAGCAGCTACGACTGGCGTTTCAATTACTTTTGGGTTAACACTCATTTGTACCGCTTGCAATACGTCACGACCAGCGAGGTCAATCGCTGCCGCACGTTCAAAGCCGAGTGGAATGTCTGCACGTTGAGCAGCAACCAATGCATCTACTACACGGTCGACGTTACCACCAGCGAGGTAATGACTCTCAAGCTGGTTGGTATCGAGCTGAAGTCCCGCTTTGCGAGCCTTAATCAGCGGATTGACAATCCGGGATGGAACGACGCGACGCAGACGCATCGCAACCAGTGTAATGATCCCGATGTTCACGCCTGATGCCAGCGCGGAAATCCAGAGCATCACTGGAACGAATGAGAAGAAAATCGAGAGGGCGACAATAGCTACTGCCACCATAAATATGAGAGGTATCAAGCCACTTTCCAACATAAATCAATCACTCCTTTTGTTCTTGTTCCGCAACGACTACGCGCGTGCCTTCTACCTGTACGACGGCAACCGTTGTTCCTGCCGCAATAAAACCTCCAACAGATACGGCATCGACGCGATTGCCCTCCACTTTTACTACACCAGCAGGACGTAGTGGAGTAAGCGTAATACCCGTTTTTCCTAAAAGCTCACTCTGATCACGTGGTGCGACATATCCTTCCTCGTTGCGTTGCGCGTCACCTAAGATAAACTTGCTAAACAAGCCCTTGATGCCGTATCGCTTTATGAGCAGAAATGTCACAATCGCTGTAATCAGTGCAGCTACGCCAAGCGAAGCCAGCCCTTGCTTGGTGTCATAGGCTGCCATCACCAAACCGGTAACGATACTGATAAAACCGATTGCCCCGACAATGCCACCTGGGAGAAAAATTTCGAGAATCATTAGTAAGATACCAATAACAAACAATCCGATATGCAGCCAGTTCGCAAAGCCAGCAAGATAATGTCCGAAGAAATACAGGCCAAACGACACTAGCGAAATCGTTCCTGCAACTCCAAATCCTGGCGCGAACAGCTCCACTACGATTCCGACCAATCCAACGACCAAAAGCAAGCTCATCACTACCGGACTCGTAACCCATCGGGCAACCTTCTCCCCGCCTGTCGGTTCAATCGCTTCAAGTGAATCTGCATTTACACCCAAATGGGCCAATAGTTGATCCTTACCGGTAACAACCTGATCAGCATAGCCTAATTCCTTTGCCCTGTGAGCATCGAGAGACAACACCGTCCCCTTTGGTTTGAGTCCTGGGAATTCGTTCTCAATCTCTACCATCGCCCTTGCAACATCCGGATTGCGATTATTCAGCTTGGCAGCGGCCTTCATTTGCTCACTCCAGCCGGAGATAAACTTGATATCTGCAGCATTTCCTGCCATATCAATCGGTGTAGCTGCCCCTATGGTACTGCCCGGAGTCATCACGATCTCGTTTGCATTCAGGGCGATATAAGTCCCTGCTGAGAAGGCCTGATTGTCGATGTAAGCAACCGTATGCATCGGGGATTGCCGAATTAACTGCCCTATATTTTCCGCAGCACCAACTTCACCACCCGGTGTATTGATATGCAAGATGACGAGATCTGCCTGCATCTTTTCTGCATCTGTAAAGGCTCGACGCAAAAAACTCTCCAAGCCGCGCTCGATTGTATTATCAACCGGTATCCAGACTGCCTTTTGGTAAGACTGGGCAGTTGTGGCTGGTGCAGTTACAAACATTGTCATTCCCATCATCAGACACAGAAGTGAGATCAGCAAGCGTACGTGGCGGACGGTTGGCCATGTTGAACTCATCGCTATTTCCTCCTTTCCTCCTATCAGATTCAACGAATGCCTAATAGGGTATACGGAGGTGGAAGAAATTTGTTTCATTTTTTTACGGCATTCTCGACAAAAATCCAGAAAAAAAGAGAAACCCAACCTTCATCGGGTTGAGTTTCTCTGTTCGTATCTATATGAGGTGTTACTCGTCTACGATGGTAGTTCCTCAGATACAATCTTCTGCACGAGGTTTCCGTCTGCTCTGCCTTTCACTTTCGGCATGATCGCACCCATTACTTTGCCCATCTCCTTTTTGGAGGAGGCATTTGTCGCTGCGATACCTTCCCGAACGATATCACGAATTTCATCTTCGCTAAGCTGAGCGGGTAAGTAGGCGGAGAGCACGTCGATCTCTTCGCGCGATTTCGAGGCAAGTTCCACGCGGCCTGCCTTTTCAAATTCATGGAGGGATTCACGGCGTTGTTTTAACTCACGAGTCAAGATGGTCAGCACTTCGTCTTCAGACAAAAGTCTGCCTTTGTTAATCTCTTCATTCTTTAACGCGGCTTTCACCATGCGAATAACAGAGAGTTTTAGAACAGCTCTGTCCTTCATTGCTTGCTTCATATCTTGATCGAGTCGCTCCATTACACTCATGATGAGCCCTCCGTCAATTAAAACTTACGTTTCCGAGCTGCTTCGGATTTCTTCTTGCGCTTAATGCTAGGCTTCTCAAAGTGACGACGTTTACGCAGTTCTGCCATCACCCCGGATTTTGCGCTTTCACGCTTGAAGCGGCGAAGTGCGCTATCCAAAGACTCGTTTTTCTTGACTCGAATTTCTGCCATTTGTCTTCCCTCCCTCCGCTAAAACCGTGGGACGCCTGAGTCGATCGTACGAACAGACTGTCACACTTCATTATAGGATACAGACCCAACGAAGGTCAACCTTTAGTTCATTTTTATTCGGTAAAGCCTGCCAAAAAGTGATAATGAATATGGAATACTTCTTGTCCGCCTTCTTTGCCACAGTTGTTAATCAAGCGAAATCCTGGCAATTCAAGCTTTTTCGCGAGAGTCTGCGCCACCTGGTGAATATGGCCAATCAAAGGTAAATCCTCTGGCGTCACATCCATCAGCGTCGCGATCGGCTTACGCGGAATAATCAACAAGTGAACACGAGCTTTCGGTGCGATATCGTGAATGACGATGACCTGCTCGTCTTCATACTCCACTTTTGCAGGGATTTCACCCTCCATGATTCTGGTGAAAATGCTTTTTTTCATGAATATGCTCCTTCCATTGATGTATTTCCAGTCTGACCTCTTATGTATGCAAAGATAGTACAATGATAGCGGACAATCTCGATGAAAAGCAATGCTTCATCCTCCACTTTTGTCTTGCGACGGTACAAAGTGCGTGGTAGCATGACTTCGAGGTTGGATTGAAACCGAAGAAAAAAAGGAGTCCGTGGACATGAAACCTATTGCACTGGATTTGGCAGCGAAACGAGCAGAGGGTCTGGTACTGACTGGTTCGCCGGAACTTGTGTTGTCGTCCGTTCACTTTGATACAAGACAGCTGACGTCGGGGTCTTTGTTTGTGGCGTTAACGGGCGGTGTTCGTGATGGACATGATTTTCTTTTGCAAGCCGTTGAACAAGGTGCAGCCGCTGCGATTGTTTCCAACCAGGAAAAAATTCCTGCCGAGCTACCAAAGGACTTCGGTCTGATTCTGGTCAACGACACAGAGCGTGCTTTTCAAAAGCTCGCTGCTGCCTATCGTAAAGATTTTTCGTTCCCTTTTATCGCAATCACAGGGAGCATCGGTAAAACGACTGTTAAGGATATCGTAGCTCACGTTCTGGAAAGTCAGACCCCTGTCTACAAAACGTACAAAAACTTAAACAACAATCTCGGGGTCCCCTTGTCCCTCTTGCAGATCGATGAGCAGCATGAAGCAGCAGTGCTGGAGCTGGGAATGAATCATGCGGGAGAAATCGACCTCATCGCTTCTCTCACAAAACCGAATATCAGTGTCATTACTTATATTGGTGAATCCCATCTCGAGTTTTTTGGCACCAGAGAAAAAATTGCTCTCGCAAAGGCAGAGCTGCTCCCGCATACCGCTCCTGATGGACTCGTTCTTTTAAATAAGGACTCGGAGTATTTACAGATGGTTGCTCATCTGTATTCTGGTGAGATCATGTATTACTCAATAACGGAGCCAGCTGATTTATGGGCAGAGCACATTACAGCTGTGGAAGCCGGCACTCAGTTTGATATATGCTTCCCTACTGGTGAACGCACCACTGCTTTTATCCCTCTGTACGGAAAGCATAGTGTGCTCAATTCGTTGCCGGCCGTAGCGATCGGCAAACGTCTGGGGATGAGCACCCAGCAAATCGTGGATGCACTGGCGACCATCAAGCTTTCGGCAATGCGCTTTGAACAGGTCGACTCACGCCACGGCTCGATTTACATTAGCGACGCATACAATGCCAGTCCGACCACTATGGAAGCTGCGATTCGTACATTCGCAGAGCTGTTCTCTGATCGGAAAAAGGTGCTTGTGCTCGGTGACATGTTTGAAATGGGACCAGATAGCAAAGCACTGCACGCCCAGGTTGGGGCCAACATCAATGATCTTGCTGATCGCTTCGAGCTGCTGGTAACCATTGGTGATGAAAGTCGCTGCATCCATGATGCCTACAAAGGACCCAAGCTACACTTTCTGAAGAAAGCAGACGCTTTGACCGTACTTTTTCCGCTCCGGGATGCCCGCCACGCCTTTTTGTTCAAGGCTTCGCGCGGCATGGAGCTATGGACAATGCTGACAGATTTAGAGGATCATGCGTAATAAACACGAGACGCCGCTCTTCACTTAAGGGGACGGCGTCTTTTTTATAGTCTGGATAATCACTCCCACAAGTGCTTGACGTTCACAAGCGTATCCTCATCAAAGCTCAGCTTGTATATATCGGGCATGGTTGTCTTTTTCCAGAAGGCAAAATCATACTGCTTGTCATAATGATTCATCATAATCGTCATGATGTTGCCGTGTGTGCCAATGGCGATCTTCTTCCCCCGATATCGGTCCAGTATTTCCTGCAGTGCCGCAACAGCTCTGCTGCGAGCCACTTCATACATCGATTTGTTCTGGCTTTAACCGTTCAACTACTCGCTTCGCATCTTCCCACCCTCTCTCGGATAAGCCGCGGATTTCCTCCTGATCTGGTGCAAACGGCGATTCTGCATGGCGTACCATGTAAACATGTGTCAACATCCACTTCACTCCTGCTCACTCATGTGGAAACATATAAACTACTATAGCAAAAAAGGATGCCAGCACAGGGCGGCATCCCTTCTTTCTTTTGCGTTCTTTGTATACTATTCCAATTCCTCTGCATCCACGATGTTGCGTTGCTTATCTGCGTGACGCTCAAGCGCCAGCTGCACCAAGCGGTCAATCAGCTCACTGTAGCTTACTCCAGCAGCCTGGAAGAGCATCGGATACATGCTGAACGGTGTAAAGCCTGGCATCGTATTCACTTCATTGATGTAGAGCTGATCGTTTTTCTCATCCCAGAAAAAGTCAACCCGAGAAAGCCCTGAGCCATCCAATGCGTGAAAAGCTGTTTTGGCAACCTCTGCAATTTGATCAGCTACATGGTTTGGAATGATTGCTGGAATGGACAGCTCTGTGCCTGCGCCTTTGTATTTGGCTTCATAGTCATAAAATTCCTTTGCCGCTATGACCTCACCTACGACAGAGGTAACGAGGTCTTCATTTCCGAGGACACCAATCTCCAGCTCTCGCGCAACAACAAACTCCTCGACAATCAATCGACGGTCAAACTTGGCTGCAACCTCAAGTGCATGTGCCAGCTCGCTGCGATTTTTTGCTTTGCTGATCCCTACACTAGAGCCCATATTAGCTGGCTTCACGAAGCACGGATAACCGAGTTCACGCTCGATTTTGTCAATTACTTCATCTTGATTTCTTTCCCATTGTGAACGTAGCAAGCCCACATATTTGACTTGCGGCAACCCAGCTTGGGCAAATACCGTTTTCATCATCCATTTGTCCATACCGACCGCTGAGGCCATAACACCTGTTCCCACGTAAGGCAGGTTCGCAAGCTCCAGCATCCCCTGAATCGTGCCATCTTCACCATTTGGTCCATGAACGACCGGAAAGATGACATCTACCTGCTGCCCGATGGCAAATAGAGAAGCCGGTCTGCTCGACGCAACCACTTCCTGTCCGCGCTCATCTCCATTCTCAGCAGGTTCACCTGCGGACAAGCGCAACGCTTCAATCTTTTCAGGCAATTGACCTGCAACTGCCTCTCCCTTTACCCATGAGCCATCCAGTTGAACGTATATCGGGGTTACTTCATATCTATTTGCATCCACTGCCCTCATAATCGACATAGCAGTGCGCAATGAAACCTCGTGCTCCGAGGATTTTCCTCCATAAATGATGCCCAGGCGAATCTTTTCGTTTCCCATCTGTGCCATGCTCCCTTCCTCTCCACGGACACACAAAAGCGTCTATCCCGTTTCGGTTCCTCTCCTATGCTATGCAAAAGCCCATCAGATGCTCTTTTATCAGGCTAAAGTACGTCATTTAGCATACACAAACCAAACGTCAAATACAAGAGACACAAGTATCACCCAACGACTACCTTTATCATATCATGGGTAATAAACTTGCTGTCATGGAGCACTTGGGTTGGGGGAATGTCCATGAGAGACTATCTACTGTTTTGCTCGTATTGCTCTTCTTACACACTCTTGCACAGCTTTGACAAAGAAAGTGGGTCTTTTTTGGGGGAGTATTCCCTTTTGCACAACGAGTACACACGAAACAGCATCGTGCTAAACAAGTTCTTACTAGCGCATCTTGGCCATACGATCCGAAGCATTCCCTCGCAAACGGACGACTACCGTGAAATTATTTGCACTGCCTCCCGTTTTTTGGAGAACGATATAGACAAATACGTGGAAGAAAGCCGAGACCGTGCAAAGTACTACGAACGAGATCGAAAAAGCGAGCGGGAAATTGGCCAGGTACAGCTATATCTTATTGAGCATTTGATTTCGCACGAGCTGGAAGCCTTGAGTCATGTACGGGCTGCTACCCCGGCAGAAGGACAAGTTATTCTCGGAAAAGAGCTTGGCATTAAGCAATCGCTCGATCTGGTGCATCGTGTCATAAACGATAAGCAATTTGCAGAATGACGGATTTGCAACCCTTCCGACACAATTCCCGTATAAGAAAGGGAGACTATTTTCCTCGGGAGGGTACGTTTATGTACGAATATCATTTTGTGCGGGTGGAGCTGTCATCCTTTCGCAGACGCCCAAAAGAAGATTATCAGGCCATCGTGAACCAGCATGCAGAAGAGGGCTGGCGGCTTGTGCAAATATTTGCCCCTAGCACTGGCGGTGACGGAATGGCCAATTATTTTGAGCTGATCTTTGAAAAACCTAAAGCAGGATGATAAAGAGCGCCCCGTTATGAGGCGCTCTTTCCTTTTATCGTCCAACTAGCGACGATCCCGTACTTCAAAAATGGCAAACTTGAGGTAATGCGCTTCATCAGCCCCGCTAATCTGAGGATGATCCTTGCCCGCCCCACGCCATTCAATCAGACGCAAAATTTTCTTCGCATCCACAGCGGCCTCTTGAATTGTATCCAGAAACAGCTCAGGGGACATATGATAGGAGCAAGATGCGGTTACGAGGAACCCGCCTGGCCGAACCAGCTTCATACCGTGCAGGTTAATATCCTTGTATCCACGGATCGCCCCTTTTACTGCGCCACGAGATTTTGCAAAGGCTGGTGGGTCCAGAATCACAACATCCCAGTTTTTCCCTGCCTCTACATTTTCACGCAGGTAATCAAAAGCATTAGCTACTACAAAATCGACCCGATGTAAAAAGCCGTTGAGCGTAATATTGCGTTTCGCAGTTTCAATCGCATGCTCGGAAATGTCCAATGCAGTCACTTTTTTGGCCCCGTGCTTGCACGCGTTCAGCGTGAAGGAACCAGTATGGGTAAAACACTCCAGCACCTCTGCTCCGTCCCAAAACGGGTTTTTAACGACTTTGCCACGCTTGTCGACAGGAAGCAGCTTCTGTTCTCCCTCTACTTCTACATTCGAGAGCGTGATGCCGTGTTTGTCACCCCAGCCCTTCATAAGCGGTGCGATCGAAGCACGGTTTTCCCGCTGATCGTAGAAAAAGCCTGTTTTTTGTCCCTCAACGATATCCACGAAATATTTGAGTCCGTTTTCCTCAATCATGACCTCACGCGGACACTCGCCGTAGAGCACCTCTTTGCTTTGCGTCAAGCCTTCGAGCTCCCGCACTGGTACATCATTACGCAAATAGATCCCCGTTGGCGAAAACACTTCAACCAAAGCATCACGAATCCAAGTAATACGTTGCTCCATTCCGAGTGAAAGAACCTGGACCACCAAAATATCTTCGTAGCGATCGACGATCAGTCCTGGCAAAAAGTCTGCTTCCCCGTAAATGACGCGACACGCTCTAGGGTTGTCCACAAAACGGGTACGAAACTCAGCTGCTTGTCTGATTTTATTCAGAAAGAAATCGTATTCAATCGTCTCTTTTTGGTCGTAGCTGAGGATGCGTACAATCATCTGCGAAGCCGGGTTGATATATCCTTTTGCAAGAAAATGCCCTTTATGATTGGCAACTTCAACAATGTCACCTGGTACGACGTCACCTTGAATTTCCAGCACCTCTGATTTGAAAATCCATGGGTGCCCTGTTTCCAATCGCTTTTTACGATGTTGGTTCAACAATACTTTTGCCATGCTGTTAATCCTCCTCTGATCTGGCTTTCCTATGCGATTCCTCGCTGACCTGGTCAGGCAATACTCATGCCTGACTTTGTACAGGCAATTGTCATGCCCGACCTGGTACAGGCATAGCGTTATAGTATCTCTTTTGACCCTGTAAAGAAGGAGGACCCATAGCAGTGATCGTTTCCATCCTCGCTCCTTTTACCTTCGGGCTTAGCTTTTTTCTGTTCGGTATGTATGCCATGCGGACTGGCTTTCAAAATCTCGCAGGCAAGAAAATGGAAGAATGGATGTCACGCTTCACACGAACACCAGTCCACAGCTTTTGGATTGGGCTTTTGACCACCTTTGTTTTGCAGAGCTCCAGCGCCGTAACTGTTTTGACTATCGGGCTGACCAATGCGGGATTGATCCAATTTACGCAGACCGTCGGAATTATACTCGGTACGAATCTAGGTACGACCGTTACCACCGAGCTGATCGCGCTCAAGCTGGAGTCCTTTGCCATACCTATGCTGCTCGTAGGTGTCGCACTATGGTTGATGCCCCGCCGAAACATCCGTTGCATCGGGCTCGTTGTTGCCGGGTTCGGACTGATTTTCCTCGGTATTGACACCATGAAGATCATGGCAAAGCCTTTGGAGCAATCTGAAACTTTCCGATCCCTGTTTATGGAAAGCAGTCATTCCATATGGGTCGGGCTCATCACTGGGATTGTCTTTACCGCTCTGATTCATAGTGGTTCAGCAACTACCGTGATTACGATGGGGCTGTTGACGCATCAAGTATTATCGATGGAAACTGCTCTCGCGATCGTACTTGGCGCCAATATCGGCACTTGCTTTACTGCAGTCATCGCCAGCATCGGAACCAATATTGCCTCCAAGCAAGTCGCCTGGTGCCATACGTTATTTAATGTCGCAGGTGCACTCGTCTTTTTACCCATACTTCCCCAGCTTGCCCTGGTGAGTGCTTTTTTAACGGATAATCCTTCGATGCAGATCGCCCACTCCCAGACGATTTTTAATTTGGTCTGCTCCCTTGTCGCCTTGCCTTTTGCTGCGCACATCGCTCGCTTTATCCAGTGGCTAATTCCGGATAAACGAAAATTCAGCAGATAAGCGGTGCTACAGCGTAAATGGAATCAAATAGAGCGAAGTGATTACACCCGCTACAATCATTGCGACACTAGAGGCTGCCGTCTGGACAGGGGATATCCGGTTCAAGCTGGCAGTACCGATCGCATGAGCGCTTGTGCCGACTGCAATCCCGATTGCCCAATCGTCTGTGATCCCACCCCATTTGAGAACAGGTCGGGCGATGAGAACCCCGATCATTCCTGTCAGCGCAGTGAAAAAGGCTGCCAATGCGGGGACTCCACCTACCGAGCGCGCAAGCTCCAACGCGATGGGTGTAGTCACTGACTTGCTGAGCATGCTTTTAAGAAGGACTTCATCTGACCCAAAACACCAATGAATCACATAGACCGTTAAAATCGCTACCGCACAGCCAACACAAATACCGAGCACAACGCCCCGCCAAATATGCGCGAACTCTCTGATTTGTTTTGCTAAAGGTACTGCCAACGCTACAGTAGCAGGACCAAGCCAAAACGAGATCCATTGGCCTCCAGCAGAAAACGCCTCCCAGTCGCCACTGAGCGCCCACCACAATACCCATACGAGGACAACCGCAACAATCAGGGGTTGCAAGCGGGGGAAGCGTGCTGAGATCGACGTAGCGCCTCTGTAACCTGCGAGCGTAACTAAGATCGCAAACAATTGACTAAACATCGAGAGCCCTCCCTTCTTGCTGTATGGACGGCTTCTCTTTTTGCCTTTGTCGCTTTAGATACCATTGAACCACTCGACCGGTAACTAGCATGACAAGCATCGGACCTGCGACAAGCGCAATCAGAATTGGCCATGGATCTTGGGAAATCAAATTCATGTACGAGGCAACACCAACAATGATCGGCACAAAAAAAAGCATCATGTGTCGTATAAGAAAGGAGCTTGCCTGCTCGACCCAATCCATGCGTATCCAACCCATACAAAGCCCTAGTGTCAATAGCAGCATCCCCGTCAGGTTTCCTGGCAGAGGGATGTGAAGCCATTTGCTCGCAGCGATTCCCGCTCCATAAAAGGCAAGCAAGATCATGATCCCTTTAACGATCTTCATTGCTGTTCCCCCTTCTCCCAAACTCCTGCCTCTCTTAAGCTATTGTAAATTTGTAGCAAACTGAATGGAGCCTTGATCACGGAAAAAGCCCGGCCTATCCTTGGCCAGGCTTTTCTCCACTTACTAGTATCCGCTTCCTGTCGGTTTTGCACCAGTGACAATAGACACACCAGAGCTAGTCCCGATCCGGCTCGCACCTGCTTCGATCATCGCCAAGGCTGCTTCGCCATCACGTACGCCACCAGAAGCCTTTACGCCTACATTAGCGCCAACCGTCTTGCGCATGAGAGCAATATCTTCTACTGTTGCCCCACCAGGACCAAAACCGGTGGACGTTTTCACGTAGTCAGCACCTGCTTCCACACAGAGCTTGCACGCTGTTTCTTTTTCTTCGTCTGTCAAAAGACCTGTTTCCAGAATCACTTTGAGGAGAACATCTCCTGCTGCCTTTTTTACTGCTGCAACATCCGCTTTCACCGTTTCCAGATCACCGGATTTCAAGGCGCCCACGTTGAGTACCATATCTACCTCAGTAGCTCCGCTTCTAATCGCATCACGTGTCTCTGCTGCCTTTACTTCTGATGTGCTGGCGCCCAAAGGGAAACCGATAACCGTGCAGACCTTCACATCTGTACCTGCCAAAAGCTCAGCAGAACGCTTCACCCAGTACGGATTTACACAAACGGAGGCAAAATCGTGTTCTTTTGCCTCTGCACACAGCTTGTCAATCATCGCTTGCGTCGCTTCCGGCTTCAAAAGAGTGTGATCAATATATTTATTCATTTTCATGAATTACACCTCAATCCCTAATTGTTGGAAGGCAAGGCGGAAAACATTATCATTGTTGCGGTATCCCCGTTTAAGCTGGAGCTCCCACGCCTCAGCAGCCGTGTGCCAATGCACATCGTTGATTTCTTCCAGCTGCACGGTAATTTCTGTGTTATAAGCTTCAACCAAATAATAATGGACTTCCTTGTTCACGTTTTCGCCTGTTACTGGATGATGGTACTCATACGTAATCATATCCAGCTTTTTATCCAGACGGCCAGCCACTCCGGTTTCTTCCAGCACCTCTCGAAGAGCTGTCTCTTCAATTGTCTCGCCCAGCTCCTGCTTGCCTTTTGCGAGCGTTACCTTGCCATAGCGGTCTTCGATCAACAGAAGCATGTACGCTGAATCCTGCTCGCGGTACACTACGCCTCCAGCCGAAATCTCTTTCATATCGCCCGCTCCTTCAAGTAAGGTAGCATATCGTTTTCAACGACACGGACGAAGGTTCCTTTGCAGTATTCGGAGCTTGGCTCGTCAAGGCGTACCTTGCAGATTTTTCCGATCATGCTCTCATCACCCGGGAAAATGACGTTCAGGTAGTTATCGGAATAGCCCATTAAAAGGCCGCTTTCTGGAGCATCCTTAAATGGACGTTCTGGAATGACTTCCAATACGTCGCCAACAAATTGCTTGGAGTAGGTCATGGTTAACTCTTGATTCAGCTCCAGCAACTGGGTTACACGGCGATGCTTTTCTTCTTCAGGGATTTGATCGGTCATACGAGCAGCTGGTGTTCCTGTTCGCATGGAGTAAGGGAATACATGCAGCTCAGCGAAACCGATTTTTTTGATAAAGTCGTAGCCGTTCATAAACTGCTCTTCTGTTTCTCCCGGGAAGCCTACAATCACGTCTGTCGTAATAGCTGCGCCTGGCAACGCTTCACGAACCTTGACCATTTTTTCGTAGAATTCAGCAGTTGTGTACTTGCGGCGCATGCGCTTGAGAACATCGTCATCACCGGCTTGAAGAGGTACGTGCAGATGGCGAACGACGCGATCAGATTTATTGATAACCTCAATCACTTCATCCGTAATCTGACTGGCTTCAATCGAGCTGATGCGAATGCGCTTCAGTCCCTCTACCTGATGCAGGTCTACCAAAAGCTTGGCGAGGTTATAATCTTCCAGGTCTTCGCCGTATCCACCAGTGTGAATTCCCGTCAGAACGATCTCCAAATAGCCTGCCTCTACCAGCTTCTGTGCTTGCTCAATTACACTTTCCGGCTTGCGGGAGCGCATCAAGCCACGCGCCCACGGAATAATGCAAAATGTGCAGAAGTTGTTGCAGCCTTCCTGGATTTTCAGGGAAGCACGTGTACGATCCATAAAGTTCGGTACATCCAGCTCCTCAAACTCACGAGCTTTCATGATGTTGCCGACTGCATTAATCGGTGTCCGCTCCTGGCGAATTTGATCCACGTATTCGATCAGCTTTTCGCGGCCTTGTGTCCCTACGACAATATCGACTCCCGGAATTTGCGCAATCTCACTCGGGGAGGTTTGTGCATAGCAGCCTGTAACCGCGACAATCGCCTCAGGATTTCGGCGAATGGCACGACGAATTACTTGGCGACTCTTTTTATCACCTGTATTGGTAACGGTACAAGTGTTAATGACATAGACATCTGCCTCATCCTGCTCAAAGTCGACCCTCTCATAGCCGTCTGCTTTGAACAGCTGCCAAATGGCTTCTGTCTCATAGCTGTTTACTTTGCAACCTAATGTATGAAAAGCAACGGTAGACATTGCGATTCCTCCTTTCGTTCCTGCTCGGGCCTTAGCGAAGTAATGTGCCTTTCCGTTCAAACTGATAGGAAGCACAGGCCAGAATGTACTGGCTGGCTGTTTCGGTACGCAAAATGCGTGGACCCAGTGAGACGGTTAGAAATCCCATCTTCTCCGCTTGTGCTACTTCGTCCACAGAAAAACCGCCTTCTGGTCCGACTAAGACGAGCAAGGAATCATCTGCAGACATATCCCCCAGCACGTGATGAAGAGTCGTGCTGCCTTCTTTTTCATAAGCGATGGCACATCTTGTGTAGCTCTTTGCCGCTTGCAGTGCTTCTCTAAAAGAAACAGGTGACAGCAGCTCTGGCAAAACGGCCCGATGGGACTGTTCTGCTGCTTCTTTAACAATTTTGCGCCAGCGCTCTAGCTTTTTTGCCTCTTTTTTTGCATCCAGCTTCACGATGGTACGCTCAGAGGAAAACGGAAAAAAAGAGTACGCTCCAAGTTCCGTCCCCTTTTGCAAGATCCACTCCATCTTCTCGCCTTTTGGCAGCCCTTGTCCAATCGTTACCCGAATTGGGAGTTCGCGCTCTTCTACGAGCACCTCTACCACATCCGCCTTTACTTCTTTTGGAGAAAGGGAGACAAGCTTGGCTCTTACCGTTTTACCTGCTCCATCCGAAACAAGAATTTCTTCGCCGACGCGAGCTCGCATTACGTTTACGATATGATGAACATCGTCTCCGATAATGGTAATCTCCTGTTCGGTAAAGAGATGTGGCTCGGCAAAATATCGTTGCATCTCGCCAACCTCACTATTCTACTGTTTTTTCGCTACAATTGCTACCCAGTCATCGATGAAAATGGTTTCCACGATCTGAAGGTCAGAAGCTGTCAGTGCTGCTTTTACGTCGTCTGCACGCGCTTCAATGATCCCTGAGGCAATAAAGGTACCACCAGGCTTCAGCACTCGGAATACATCATCCGTAAACCGCAAAATCACTTCCGCCAAAATGTTGGCGATGACGACCTCTACCTGCTCTTCGATGCCATCCAAAAGATTGTTCTGTCTCACAACGATGTGCTCGTGTACCTTGTTTAACTCTGTATTAGCTTGCGCAGAACGGACCGCAACCTCATCCAGGTCCATCGCCAAAACATTTGCCGCCCCCAGCTTGATAGCCGCAATGCTCAAGATGGCCGTTCCGGTTCCCACATCGTAGACACGGTCGCCTTTTGCCAAATACTTTTCCAATGCACGCAGACACAGAATCGTCGTTGGATGTGTTCCGGTACCAAAAGCCATTCCCGGGTCCATCTCGATAATGATTTCGTCCGGCGTTTTCGGCTCATACTCTTCCCAGACCGGCTTGATCGTCATGCGATCCGAAACATACACCGGCTTGTAATACTTTTTCCAGGCGTGGGCCCACTCGTCTTCGTGAACATCGTTGACAGCAATGGTAGCTTTGCCAATGTCCAGACCGTACTCTGTTAACTGGGCCAATTGCTCCTTCAGCTCTTCCACCACATCAAGCAGTTCACTGCTGTCTACGGGCAAGTAAGCTTTGACGAATACGCCCTCGGCCGGAAAATCATCAGGAGATAGCTGGTAGATTTCACCAAACGGTGTATCCCACTCGCGATAAAGCACCTCTGGGTCTTCAATCACGACACCATTGGCACCCATTTCATACAAGAGGTTGGACACCGCCTCCGTAGCCTCCGCTGTTGTATGGATACTCACTTCTGACCATTTCACGAATCTACCACTCCCCACGTAAGCTCCCAATCGGGATTTTCATCAAGTAATCGGACAAAATCCGCGACTTATTCGCCGCGGAATGCCCGTTTCATTTTTTCGAAAAAGCCTTCGTCTTCTCCACCGTGTTGCCCAGGCTTTTCACCTGACAACTCAGCAAGCTCACGCAAAAGCTCCTTTTGTTTGTCACTAAGCTTGGTCGGAGTCACTACGCGTACTTTCACATGCTGATCCCCGCGACCACTGCCACGGAGGTGAGGTACACCTTTACCCCGCAAGCGGAAGAAGGTTTCTGTCTGTGTTCCAGACGGGATTTTCAGCTTTACACGGCCATCGACTGTCGGCACCTCGATCTCATCCCCAAGCGCAGCCTGCGCATAGGTGAGTGGAACCTCACAATAGATATCATTTCCTTCCCGCTCAAAAAACTCATGGCTCTTCACACGCAATACAACATACAGGTCACCTGGAGGCCCACCATTTGCTCCCGGCTCGCCTTCGCCAGATACGCGCAGCTGTGCACCGTCATCCACACCCGCTGGTATGTTGAGGTGAATTTTGCGGCGTACTTTGACGCGTCCATTTCCACGGCAGGTAGGGCATTTCTCCTTGTAGACCTTCCCTTTTCCTTCACAAGCCGTACAAACGCGGCGATTTACGATACGGCCAAATGGCGTATTCGCTGCAACCTCTTGTTGTCCTGTACCATTACATGTCTTACAAGTGTCCACACTCGTTCCCGGTTTTGCACCAGAACCAAGACAAGTGTCGCACTCTGCTTCTTTCGGAATTTCCACATCGGTTTCTTTTCCAAAAATAGCATCCGTGAAATCTATGCTCAAACCAAATTGCAAATCGGCACCTTTACGAGGCGCGTTTGGATTCGCTCTTCTGCCACCGCCGCCACCGAAGAACATGTCAAAAATGTCACCGAAGCCGCCCATTCCAGAGGCATCAAAACCACCGCCGCCAAAGCCCTGATTCGGGTCCTGATGACCAAAACGGTCGTATTGTGCACGCTTTTGTGGCTCGGAAAGGACGTCATACGCTTCCTTTACTTCTTTGAACTTTTCTTCCGCATCAGCGGCTTTATTTACATCTGGATGGTACTGGCGCGCAAGCTTGCGATACGCTTTTTTAATTTCCTCAGCGTCCGCTTCCTTGGAGACTCCGAGTACCTCGTAAAAATCGCGTTTCATCTCCTATATCACTCCCATGACAGTCAACTGTTATCATAGCATGTGACAGACTTGAAAAAAAGTCAAAGTCAGCAGTTAAGTGACTTTGACTTTCATGGGTCACATCGTACAGAGCAAGGGAGGGGATGATCCCTCCCTCACCGTTTCCAACGAATTTATTTTTTGTCGTCTACCACTTCATAGTCAGCGTCCACTACATTGTCCTTCTTCGGTTCTTGGCCTTCTGCTCCGCCTTGCGCATTTTGCTGTGCTTGAGCAGCTTGCTCATACAGCTTCACAGAAATTTGTTGAATAATCTCGGACAATGCGTCTTTCGTAGACTTGATTTCCTCGAGATTGCCGCCTTCCAGCGCCTTTTTCACTTTGTCTTTTGCTTCATTCGCACGATCGATCTCTGCTTGATCGATTTTACCTTCCACTTCTTTCAGTGTTTTCTCAGTAGTGAACACGAGTTGGTCAGCTTCGTTGCGAATTTCTACTTGCTCTTTGCGCTGTTTGTCAGCTTCAGCATTCAGCTCTGCTTCTTTTACCATACGATCGATTTCATCGTCAGACAGACCAGAGTTGGATGTGATCGTGATGCGTTGCTCTTTACCTGTACCCAGGTCTTTTGCACGCACGTTCACGATACCATTGGCATCAAGGTCGAAGGAAACTTCGATTTGCGGGATGCCGCGTGGAGCTGGTGGGATATCAGACAATGTGAAGCGTCCGAGCGATTTGTTGTCATTCGCCATTTGACGCTCACCTTGCAGCACGTGAATTTCTACGGATGTTTGGTTGTCAGCTGCAGTAGAGAAAACTTGGGATTTGCTTGTTGGGATCGTCGTGTTGCGATCAATCAGCTTGGTGAATACACCACCCAATGTTTCGATACCGAGGGAGAGTGGAGTAACGTCGAGAAGAACAACGTCCTTCACATCACCAGTCAGTACGCCTGCTTGAACAGCAGCACCCAGTGCTACTACTTCATCCGGGTTAACGCCTTTATGAGGCTCTTTGCCTGTGAATTTCTTGATTGCTTCTTGCACCGCTGGAATACGAGTGGAACCACCAACCAGGATTACACGGTTGAGTTCGCTTGGAGTTAATCCAGCATCTTTCAGCGCTTGACGAGTTGGGCCCATTGTACGCTCAACCAGCTCAGCAGTCAGCTCTTCGAATTTCGCGCGAGTCAGGTTCATCTCCAAGTGTTTTGGACCAGTCGCATCTGCTGTGATGAACGGCAGAGAGATAGTGGTAGTCAATACGCCGGAGAGGTCTTTTTTCGCTTTTTCCGCTGCATCTTTCAGGCGTTGTTGCGCCATGCGATCTTTGGACAAGTCGATGCCATGCTCTTTTTTGAACTCGCTCACGAGGTAATCCATAACGACTTGGTCAAAGTCGTCTCCACCCAGTTTGTTGTCACCGGAGGTTGCTTTTACTTCGAAGAAGCCTTCGGACAATTCAAGAATGGATACGTCAAAGGTACCACCACCCAAGTCAAATACGAGGACGGTTTGGTCTTCTGTTTTTTCCATACCGTATGCAAGTGCTGCAGCGGTTGGTTCGTTCACGATACGAAGTACTTCCAGACCAGCAATTTTACCAGCATCTTTGGTTGCTTGGCGCTGGCTGTCATTGAAGTATGCCGGAACCGTAATCACTGCCTGCGTCACTGGTTGACCCAGATAGGCTTCCGCATCCGATTTCAGCTTTTGCAAAATCATAGCAGAAAGCTGCTCTGGCGTATAAGGATTTCCTTCCAGCGTTTCCTTATGAGTAGAACCCATGTGGCGCTTGATGGAGATTACGGTATTATCCGGGTTAGTGATTGCTTGACGCTTTGCTGCTTCCCCGACAATTCGCTCACCGTTTTTAAAAGCAACGACGGATGGGGTCGTACGGTTACCTTCTGCGTTGGCAATAACGACAGGTTCTCCGCCTTCCATTACTGCTACACAAGAGTTAGTTGTTCCAAGGTCAATTCCGATTACGCGACTCATACAATATGTCCTCCTAACACTTCACTGTCAATTTATAGATTATGAAAAAATGGTTATTCGTTTACTTGAACCATCGCCGGACGAATGACGCGGTCTTTAAAAATGTACCCTTTTTGCAGCTCGCCCACTACAATACCTGAGTCGAATTCAGGATCTTGCGTTTGCATGACCGCTTGATGGTAGTGAGGATCAAACGGCTGTCCTTTTGCTTCAATCGCATTCAAGCCTTCTTTTTGGAAAGCCTGCACCATCTGACGGTAAACCATGTCAACCCCTGTCAACAGTGATTCTACAGTCATCGATTCCTTGTCAGCTGCAAGCGCCCGCTCAAAGTTATCGAGAACCGGCAAGAGCTCTTCCACGATTTTTTGGGAAGCGTACTTGGCCAGATCTTCTTGTTCCTTGCGCACACGTCTTCTGAGGTTATCCATGTCGGCCAAAGCACGAAGCATCCGGTTTTCGTGCTCCTCTGCCTGTGCCTTCCACTGGGCTGCTTCTTGCTCCCAGTTTACGTCGACCGCTTCCTGCTGCTCACTTGCTGCAGTCCCTTGCTCCTCATCGGCAGACAAATCTTTCGTCAATTTTTCGTCGCTCAAGTCGATACCTCCTGCGGCTCACCTCCGGCACCTCATGCCGGCAGCCTTTCTATCCATTTATTTCTCAAACTGCGAAGTCAGCATGCGCGATAAGCCTTCTGCCAGATAGTTGAGCACAGTAATGACTCTGCCGTATTCCATCCGCGTTGGCCCAAGTATCCCCACCATCCCTACCGGCTTGCCACCTAGTGAATAGGATGTCGTGATAATACTGCATTGCTTGATCGCGTCTAGCTGGTTTTCCTGACCGATGCGTACCGTAAGCCCATCCGCTGGCATCCCGAACAAATGAAGCAATTGATCGTTTTGCTCCAAAAGCTCCAAAATGTCCTTGACCTTGTCTACATCCCGGAATTCAGGCTGGTTCATGATTTTGGTCGCACCGCGAAGGTACACTCGATCCTCTTCTTGTGTCAGCGATTGATCGAGGACACGAAGCATTTCCTCATACTGTTCTGCGTGGCGTCGCATCTCCCCAGATATTTCCTGATAGAGACGCTGCCTGAGCTGCCATAGTGGCACGTCGGCGAGTCTGCTGTTCAAAAGGTTGACCAGACGCTCGATTTCTCCAGCTCCAATTCCCTCTGGCAAATCTATCAGCTTGTTTTCCACGCGTCCTGTATGTGTAACCACAATCGCTACTGCTTGCTGTTCATTGAGAGGAACGATTTGTATATGTTTTAACCGATGCTCAAAGATTTCTGGCCCCAGTACAACCGCTGTGTAATTGGTTAACTGAGAAAGAATTTGAGCCGTATATTCTACCACTTGTTCAGAATGGAGAATACGCTCGGCAAACAACTGTTTCAGTTTACCCAATTCGCCGTCATCCAAAAGATGCGGCTGAATCAGATTGTCGACGTAAAAACGATATCCTTTTGTAGAAGGAACTCGTCCTGCCGACGTATGAGGTTGCTCTAAGTATCCCAGCTCTTCCAAATCGGACATCTCATTACGTATCGTTGCCGAAGAAAAGCCGATGCCCTCCCGTTTCGAGATGGTTCGGGAGCCAACAGGTTCGGCTGAATGAATGTAATTATCGACAATCGCATTAAGAATTAATTGTTGACGGTCTGATAACATAGATGTCGCTCGCCTCCCTGTGGTGTGCACTTTGAGTATCTAAATACTTTGTTAGCACTCCATGCTAACGAGTGCTAAATCTATTTACTAAGGTATCAATAGTAGAAGGATTTGTCAACGGACTTGAGTAAGTTAGAAGGTCAAAATGAAACAAATTTCGCCAGTTTTATGCAAATATTAGCGTAAGAAACGGGCAAATACCTCATTTCCAAGGGGCAGTCCTTGTTTTGTCAGCTTCAGGAAGCCGTTTTGCTCTTGCAGCATCCCTTTGGCAATCTCTTCTTTAACAATCTGTCCAAAAACATCCTCTACGGTTGTACCGAAGCGTTTTGCAAAACGTTCAAGGTCCACTCCTTCGCGCAGACGTAAGCCTAAAATCATTTGCTCCTCCATCGCATCCTCACGAGGAACAGGGAACTGATCAATACGTGGCAAGCCTTCCTTGCACTTTTGCAAATAGATGGCGAGCGGACCAGCATTCACATGTCTTTCTCCACCAACGTAGCCGTGGGCACCTGCCCCCAAACCATAGTATTCATCATTGAGCCAATACGTTTTATTATGTTTGCTTTCATAGCCTGGTTTGGCAAAATTACTGATTTCGTACTGCTGGTAGCCGTGCTTCTCCATTTCTTCAATTAAGACCATATACATAAGGAGCTCAGCGTCTTCGGAAGGCAGAGGGAGCTGGTCTTTTTGATAAAGGGTATGGAACAGCGTGTTTTCCTCTACTTTCAAGCTATAGGCTGAAAAATGAGTCGTGCCAAGGTCAAATGCCTTGTCTAGCGTCTCACGGAAAATTTCTACTGTCTGGTCAGGCAAGCCGAACATTAAATCGATGCTGAAATTGTCGAAGCCTACTTTCTTGGCATTGTCGATGCTTCGATATACATCATCGCGATCATGGATGCGCCCCAGACGCTTCAAGAGCGCATTATCAAACGACTGCACCCCAAAGCTGAGTCTGTTGACCCCCATCTCCCGCATGATTCTGAGCTTTTCCACATCGGTTGTGCCCGGGTTAGCCTCCATCGTAAATTCAATATCTGGCGTCCAGTACTTGCCGAGCTGTTCCTGGACGTTGGCGAGAAAGGCACGCATCTGTTCATGGTCTAAAAATGTTGGAGTCCCTCCGCCAACAAAGATCGTTTTGACCTGTGTGGCAGGCTGCTGGCTAAAGGTCAACTCCATCTCTCTCTTCAGCGCTTCGAGGTAATCCCAGATAAGCTGGGGATTGTTCGTCACGAACGAGTTAAAGTCACAGTAATAGCATTTATTTGTGCAAAAGGGAATGTGGATGTAAACCGATTGAGGCATCATGTCCCTTTCCCTCCTTTTTCATCGAATAACAGAATGGAAAAGACCTGACACAAGGTCAGGCCTACTCATGCTTCTAATAGCCCTCATCCTATTGTATTTGATTGTTTCGCATCAAACAAGAGTTCTCCCCTCCCACAGCGTTGGCTAGTCGGTGACACGCTTGTTATATAATGAAGCTTTTTGTTTTAAGTAACAATGAAAGCAAATAATGCTGAACTAGCTCCCTCTCCACTTACTGAATAAAATTTGATAAGTGGTTCCAAACTAAAAACTGATTGTACGGATTAGATATAACCAAAACTAAACTACAAGGTAATAATGCTGATGAAGATAGATACTGTTACCTCTTTATTTCGACCTGCAGTAATCGCTTTACTAGTTATGATCATAACTGGAGGATACGCTCTGAAATCAGCTTATGCTGAACCATCTTTACCGATTGTAGTAGACCACGGGACGATTTCCATTGAGGTTTACCCTCAAAAACACCAATTAATCGTTCGAAAGCAAGGGCAAAAAATTAAGACATATACTGTTGCAGTCGGAAATCCCTCCACTCCAACTCCAATTGGGGAATACCAAATCGTATATAAAGGAAAAGATTGGGGCTCTTCTTTCGGACCAAGATGGCTCGGTTTAAACGTTCCTTGGGGAACTTACGGCATACACGGGACAAACAGACCAGATTCCATCGGCAAGCATAAAAGCCATGGATGTATTCGAATGCTCAACAGAGACGTTATTGAGTTATACGAGATAATTCCACTTGGAACAAAAGTAACGATCTTTGGTCATGTATTAGGAGATTCAGGTCATAATCCAAGAGCTTTAGCAGAAGGTGATGTAGGTGGAGACGTACAACTTATTCAGTCCCGATTAAAAAGTGCTGGATATTTTAAAGGCGCATGCGACGGTAAATTTCGTCGGAGCACAACAGCAGCTTTAAAAAAATTTCAACGCGATCGCAATTTACCACAAAATGGTGTTGTTTCAAACAAGGTTTACGAAGAATTGGGATTGCTGGAATAAGTAATAAAACCCAGTACACAAGGACTTTAACCTTACTGTATCCTTTTTGGGGGGATCACCATTACAGCTGCTCTGATCAGTTTAGTAATCTTGCTTGCGTTGATCTGCTTTGTTTTATGGAGAAACATACGGAAATAGAGGATTTTTCCCGAATAGGGCTTTTTTGTTTAGCAAAATTTCCAATAAGTAAATAAGACTCGTGGTCTGTAATACATCTGGTCAAAATACCAAAAATCAAAAGTTGCGGAGATGCCCTTGTCCAATTTAACACCTCCTGCATATTTTGGTACAAGGAGGTGGTAAAACATGGCAATGAACCCGCCAATTTTTATTGGAGCAAATAGTATTGCAAGGATCGGCAACCGTTTTTTCCTGATTGTTGAGGTTGAGGCAAAAGTACCAGGTGTTGAAGTTGACCCAGTATTTGCGGTCCGTTTAACCCGCGAGCAAGCGCGAAGACTCCTAAATGCAGGTGTGATGCGAACAACTATTCAAAATACACGTCCCCGACCCAGACCTGGATTGGACATTGAATTTAAAGGTGTATTGTTTGCTAATGGTCGGTTTTTCTCAGTCTTTGACGTTGAAAACTCGACCGATACCTCAGTACTTGTAAGAATCAACCGGGAACAAGCCCAAAGGCTTCTTCGCAATGGAGCACGGAGAATCAAAGTGATTAGAAGACCTTTTTAAATGACTCGGCTGGTTTCTTTCAGCTACATTGATGGATAACCCTGCGGAAAAGCTCCTGCAGGGTTATACCTTTTACTAACGGTCCCCCTCCCTCTCACCTACTCCAAATGAAATCCCTCTAAGATGGACATAATCCTAATAGATAGGGGGTCTAACTATATGGGAAAAGATGAGACTAAAAGGACGATGCGGTTTTGGATCGTTTCTGGAATAGTGGCTATCGCTGTATCCCAAATACCATTGTTGTTGCGAAATGGACGTCAACAAGAAGACAACCACACTCAAGATCAACATAAGAAAAAGCCTCGTTGGGTATGGTTCCTTTTTGGTACAATTTTCTTAGTTTTTCTCCTTTGGTTGTTCAATTATTTCATTACTGAAAATACATAACAATTGAAGGTCATAAGTCCATTCGCATCTCCCCCTCTCATCATATCTTGTTAGTAAATTCATTAAAGGGGATATGGCGATGAAAGATTTTCATCTTGAATTGAATTCAATTACGGATACCATCGTATTGGAGTCAATGAGAGAGGAATTAGCTTCTAATGCCCACTCTATTGACGTAACTTGGCATGAGCGGAATTTTATTTATGAAAAAATCCAAGCCATCGTTTGCCGATTAATGAATTTAGAACGAATTTAACACTCCCCTGAATGAAACTGCATTTTCCTACCTGGTTAAGCGTTGTGTAAATCCACCAATAACTTACGCTATAAACCCAAATTTTAAATTTGTAAACGAACGCCCGTACCTTATTGGTTTTACTGAATACCTTGTTTTGAGGCTATCCTCAATCTCATTTCAGGGGTGATATGAATGGGTGTGGGTGGATTTTTTGGTGATAACTTTGCATTGGTCTTAGTTCTTTTCGTCCTTTTAGTTATTGTCGGTTGTGATTGTGACTAATTTTTTATGTTTAGGGGCAGCTTATAAAGCTGCCCTTTTCAACTTGTATAAAGCAAGAGAAATTGGAGATTCGTTATGAAGTGGTTATTTTGATGAACTGCAAAATGAGTGGAACCCCCTGCACCGGAACATCACTTAGAATCAATGCACCTGGTTGTACCGTATATAAATTGGATGACTGAAGAATCCCATTAATAAATAGGTTAACAACTGATACTGAGTTGGGATCGAGAATTCCAGACGTACTAAATGGAATGACAGCATCGCTATTTGTATATACGTTTTTCACGCCGTCAGAAATAGCCGTATATTGGAATATCTCCGTTTGTAGTAAACCAGGTGTACAGGGGCAAGGAGGACAAGTAGGACATGGCTGTCCCGGATACACATCTGGACAACCTAACGGTGGGATTATAAGATAACCCGTGCTTCTCGCATTTACGTTATTCACCATATTTTGTTGTTTGGCCAAATAGTATCTCATTCCAATCTCCTTTCTTGGACAAGCAAGTAAACCCCTGGATAAAATATCAGCTCCGGGTTTACTCTTTTGATTCTCTTTAGTTGACAACAAATTCTATAGTTACTGGTGTACCTCCATTTTCAGCATCTCCGTCTGGAATAGTTATAGTGGTTGTTGTGACTGTCGAGGTATTTCCTTGTTGTAGCACTCCGTTAATGTAGAGATTGTAATAAGCAAACGTACTGGGAAATGCGGTGGCTGCTGCTCCTGCATCATTGTTAAAAGCAGTTGCTGCAATAGCAAATGTTGCACCAGTGCCTGTCCCGGTTCCCATCGTTGAATTAAATCTCACTGAGGTGATAAAGGGTTTAATAATCGGCATTTAAAACACCTCCCTATATTGTAAATATAAGGAATATCCTTACCTTTTAGTAAATGAATTGATTCTTACTTATGTAACGGACATATATCCTTAAGAGATCCGTATATTTTAGCTAACAAATCCTAGTCAAACTGAGGATATATTTGAAAATACGATTGAATATCAGTATAAGTCGATCAGGTATCTCACTCGGTACCATGGACATAAAAAATCCCCCACTATTTAACCGAGTGGGGGCAAAGCATCGTTTACTTTTACTGCTATTACTTTTCATCCATGCGCAATACAGCCATAAATGCTTCTTGTGGTACCTCTACGGAACCAACGGACTTCATGCGCTTCTTACCTTCTTTTTGCTTCTCAAGCAGCTTGCGTTTACGAGAGATATCCCCACCGTAACATTTAGCAAGTACGTTTTTACGCAGGGCACTGATCGTTTCGCGAGCAACAACCTTTTGCCCAATCGTTGCCTGGATTGGCACTTCGAATTGCTGACGAGGAATCAGTTCCTTCAGCTTTTCGCAAATAACCTTACCACGCGCATAAGCGGTATCCTTGTGAACAATAAAGGACAGGGCGTCGACTACTTCGCTGTTTAAGAGAATGTCCATTTTCACCAGCTTGGAAGCCTTGTAGCCAGCCAATTCGTAGTCAAAAGATGCATACCCTTTTGTGCCAGACTTCAATAAATCAAAAAAGTCATAGACGATCTCGGACAATGGCATGTCATACTTCAGCTGCACACGATTCTCTCCAAGGTACTGCATATCGAGGAAATCGCCACGCTTGCCCTGACATAGCTGCATCACGTCGCCCACGTATTCTTTCGGTACCATTACAGTAGCGGTCACGTATGGCTCCTCAACCATTTCGATCTTTTGGGCATCTGGCATTTTCGACGGGTTGTCAATCTCGATAACCTCGCCATTGGTTCTGGTAATGCGGTAAATAACACTTGGCGCGGTCGTGATTAGACTAATGTCAAATTCACGTTCGATGCGTTCCTGGATAATCTCCATGTGCAGGAGCCCCAAGAAACCGCAGCGGAAACCAAACCCGAGTGCTTGGGACGTCTCCGGTTCAAACTGCAACGAAGCATCGTTTAACTGCAGCTTTTCCAATGCATCACGCAGGTCATTGTATTCATTGGTCTCAATCGGATACAGTCCGCAGAAAACCATCGGGTTGATCTTGCGGTAGCCCGGGAGAGGTTCAGCGGCAGGACGGCTTGCATCTGTGATCGTATCACCAACACTCGTATCCCCTACTGTTTTGATCGAGGCAGCTACATAGCCTACATCGCCAACAGTCAATTCTTCCACTTGTGTTTGACGTGGCATCGAAGTACCGATTTCGGTAACTTCAAACGACTTTCCTGTCGCCATCATTTTGATTTTCATGCCTTTTTTCAGCGTTCCATTAAGGACACGAATGGAAGCAATAACGCCGCGGTAAGCATCAAAATAAGAGTCAAAAATAAGCGCTTGCAGTGGTGCATCCGGATCGCCTTCTGGTGCCGGAACCTTTTGTACAACCGCTTCCAGCACTTCCTTGATTCCGATTCCTGCTTTCGCGGAGGTCAGTACAGCATCACTGGCATCCAGTCCGATAACATCCTCAACCTCTTGCTTGACTCGCTCAGGCTCTGCGCTCGGCAAATCGATCTTGTTGATAACCGGGATAATCTCCAGATTGCTGTCCAGCGCCAAATAAACGTTGGCCAACGTTTGCGCTTCGATACCTTGTGCCGCATCCACAACCAGAATAGCTCCTTCACAGGCAGCCAAACTGCGTGATACTTCATACGTAAAGTCGACGTGACCAGGGGTGTCGATGAGGTGGAGAATATACTCCTCTCCGTCATCTGCTTTATAGTTCAAACGCACGGCATTCAGTTTAATTGTAATCCCGCGCTCTTTTTCCAGCTCCATAGTATCCAGAAACTGGGCTTCCATCTCACGTGCAGTCAGTGCTCCGGTCAATTCCAAAATCCGGTCTGCCAGCGTTGACTTGCCATGGTCAATGTGGGCGATGATGGAAAAATTTCGAATCCTTTTTTGTCTTTCACGGCGATCCATGTGTTGTTCGTTCCCTCCCACGCGAATCCATACAAACGTTTCAGATTGCGTCTCGCAAAAAATACACTAACGGTAATTATAACAAACGGGGGAAACCGGAGCAACAAAAGAGAATTGGGCGGTTGACATGATTTTTTCTCGCCACCAATTATTCCCTATGCTAGAGTGAGGACACAGGGAGGTTTCGATATGAAGCAGGATTATCAGAAGCAGTCTCATTGTCTAGGATGTCGTTTAGCCCATGCTGCCCAGCCCGTTCACATCGTTTATGAAAATGAGTGGGTCACCTGTCTGCTAGATATCGAGCCTTTTAATGAAGGGCATACACTCATTCTACCGAAACACCATTACGAGGAATGGACAGAAGTAGATCCCCTCATGATGGAACAGATAACGAAAGCAGCTTCACTCCTATCGGAAGCACTCAAAAATGTGTACAAGCCAGCAGGCATTACCATTTGCCAAAATGGCGGCATCTTTAATGAGCTTGCCCATTTTCATATGCATGTCATTCCCCGATTCGATGGGGATGGCTTTACATGGAGTGAAACTATACAGGCTCATGGGGCAGAAACTCGTTTGTCCACTACTCGTACCCTGCTTATCCAGGCATTAAAGGAGGATCGTTACACTTGAATAGCACTTCGTTTCGACTACATGCTTTAATGGAAAATGATATCCCTGCTCTGATCGAACTCTCGGACTCTGTTGGCTGGGACTATGATGAGGCAGAGCTTCGCACCATTTTGACTACTGGAAAAGTTTTTGGACACAGAAACGGAGCCGATCAGCTCGTTTCCTGCTCAGCCATTCTCGTCTACGAAGAACGGCTGGCAACAATCGGGATGGTGATTGTACACGATTCATGCAGAGGGTATGGTTTAGGACGGGAGCTCATGCAGGCATGCATGTCATCTGTCCCCAGCGACACGAACATCATGCTCGTCTCTACCCCTGCCGGGAAGCCTTTATATGAAAGCTTGGGGTTTACGACAGCTGAGACGATTCACAAATGCTTGAGCGACCATTTTGCTCCCTCTGCTGGCTCCTGTGGACAGGGCGAAATTTATCCTGTCATCCTCCCTATAGAGGTCGCAGATGTAGCGGACGTCATCGAGCTCGATCGTCTTGCTGTAGGCAGCAGACGCTCCCGCTTTGTTCAAGCCCGGATGGAGCAAGCAGCTACATGTCTCGTTGTCAAAGACGGTAGCGGTAAAACCGTAGGATATGGCATGGCTGTCCAAGGCCCAGTCAATCTAATTGTCGGTCCTCTCGTTGCGCCTGATTCCACCACAGCCATACGCCTACTTTGCCAATTAACCGCAGGGCATACAGGGAAGATTCGCATCGATGTTCCGAATGGACAAGAGGCTTTCCTCCACTTTTTACAGCAGAACAGATTTACGAAAGTCTCTGAGCCTCCTGTCATGGTCGCAAATACGAATCGCTTACCCGATCGCAATAGAACCTATTTTGGCATAGCCGCCCAAATTTTTGGCTAAATCATTCGTCTTTGTGCATCAAAAAACGGACCCTCTACGAAAGGTCCGTTTTTTCATGGATCGGTTTCATCATTTGTTTCTATCTGTTGCGCAGTTTCTCCAATATTTTCGGTGGCAACAGCTTTTTCATACTGCTTTGATATTCACTTCCATCACTCGGAATCTGAAAACCCGTTACGCGATACTTGTCTCCATTGTAAGCAATCGAAAAAACCATGGGCGAGCTGATCCCAGATGAAGATGACGCTTCTCCAAGAATCTTTACCCAGGCATACACCGTTCTGCTCTCGGCATTGGGAGCGTCAACACCAAGCAATTCCACCTCGACTTTTCTGTCAGGGCCCAGCCATCCCAGTTTTTTCCCCTCTGCATTGAGAAATTCGTAGATGAGCGGCTCCACCAAGGTGCGATTGGCAGGTGAGATTCCCTCCTGTACTTGTACGAACACTTGCCCCAAATGCTTCCCCTCTGATAAAGCCTGTAGCTTCCAAATACCTGGATCAGGTAGAGCAACCAGCATTGGGAAATGTCCCTTTGCATCAAACAGTGGATCCATGACTTGAAAGGTGCCCACTGGTACTCTACTTCCTTCACTGCTATAGGCAACAATCTCTACCGTAGAAGCTGTGGTCTCATCCAACAACCAGACGATGCGCTGCGCCTGCCCTTCATAAAAGCCTTTTTCGTCGGTAATGATCCGAACAGGCTTCTCTCCCAGGTAGGTGAAGGTTTGGTTTTGATAAGTAGATTTCACTGGTGTCGATGGCTTCCAAAGCACCGGGGTTTCCAATACGCCACCTGGCAGCAAGCTAGGTGTAGAATTCATCACTGTCCCAGGCTTCGCTGCTTGGTCATTTCCCACCTCTTTGGGCAAGGCTTGCCACAAGATCAAGCAAAAGATAACGGCTACAGCAGGTACCAAAAGCGGTCTCCAGCCTGCTTTTTTCCTGATTTTTTCACGAACTCTCTCTTCCATAGCGGATGTAAACTGTACGTCCCGCAGCACCGTTCGATCCGCCCGCTCCTTTAACTGCTCGAGCCATTTGGTCTCGTCCACTCCCAGTCCCTCCCATCTCCCATTCGCTTTTTGAGCTGCTGTCGCGCCCGAGTCAGCCTCGTCCTGACCGTACCTTCTGATACAGAAAGAACCTCGGCTACTTCGGCAATCGACAAATCGGCATAATAGTGCAAAGCGATTACCCTGCGATAGGGCGGGGAAAGCTCCAGAACGTGAGCGACTAATTGATCTCGTGCGGCTTGGTCCAGCACAAGGTGCTCGGTAGACACTTCTCCGTCCTTTTTGATCCAGGCACTATACAGGAGGTTGCGAAATGCCCAGGAGCGTAAAAAACCTTTGCATTCATTTACAGCAATGCGATAAACCCACGTATGGATGCTGCTCTGTTGACGAAACCCCGGAAGATGGCGGTACACCTTCACGAATACATCCTGAGTGATGTCTTCTGCCAGATTTTTATCCTTCACCAGAAAAGTAACAAGCCGCAGCACACGCGTCCCGTATTCCCGCATGATTTGCTCGAATGCAGCATCTAGCGTAGGCTGCAATTTCTCCAAAGGAAGTGTCCTCCTTCACTTGGTTTCTTACTGGTTAGATGCGGCAGACACCATTTTGTTACAAGGCTCAGCGATTTATTTTTTTGGCAAAAATGGTCCAGCGAGTAGCTGTCCCAGCAGAGACAGTCAGTTCTGCAAAAGGATAGCCTCCATACTGCCAGCGATCCATGTCATAGCCGTCTGTCTGCAAATCCCGATCTATTTGTTGGCTGCGCGGAACATTTTCAAAGCTGTTGATGACCTGAAAGCCTTCTGATTCCAGTAGAAGCGAAAGCTCCCCCGGCACAAGCAATGCCAGCTGTCGTTCAACACGATACCGATGCTGCTCGACTTGTTCCAAAAACGTCTCATAGGTAAGTGTATAACGAAACTGCTGCTGAGACAGCGAGGTTTCTCCCTCCACCCGCTGGTAAACCATGCGATCTGGAAATACATATTTGCGCTGTAAAAACGACCATTTGTCTTTCAAAGGCGGCAAAAGCAAATCAATCGCCACAACGCCATCCTCCGTTGTGTGCTCCCTGATTCTTCCGAGCAATTGTCGTTGCTGCTCCCTACAGATGGCTTGCTGAAAGATCCCCTCCGGCAGCAAAATGTGGGAAAACGTCCGCCCTAAATCGAGCTCGTGCATATCTTGCTCAATCAGCTCCAGCAGGTCTTCTTTTTTCTTCAACATACGCCGCTTCTTTTTCTCCGCCAGCTCAAGCATTTCCGGGCTCCAATCCACTCCGCATGCAGGCAGCTCATTTCGAGCGAGCTCGATGGCAATTCGTCCTGTTCCTACCCCGAGCTCTAGCACCGAGACTGGACTTTTTTCGTTTTCCTGAAGCAGCCAGTCGCGATAAAAGGCAATTCCGGCCTTGCCCGCAAACTGATCATAGTAGGTTGCCTCCAGCCCGGCGTACTTCGTTTCAGAAAGTGGCTGATGTCGCCCCTCTCCTTCCATGCCACAGGTCGTACAAACAGACCCCGCCAAATGTGGAAAAGGCACCCCAGGAGGGACGCCATTTTTCGTATCACCCAGCCATTCATCGTAACGAAACTTACATACCGTGCAGCTATACACACTCATAATGCTTTGGACACCTCCTGCGGTGATTGCTTGATTCTAAAAGCTTCCGAAAAAAAGTACACATGCTTTTTTCCCGTAATCGGATGCGTTGTCACTTCGGTCTCCACACCGAATACATCACGGATTAATGGCGGACTCAAAATTTGTTCAGGAGTTCCACTCGCAAAGATCTCCCCTTTTTTAATCACATACAAACGATCACAGTACATCGCAGCGATATTGAGATCATGCAAAGCTGACAAGACTGTGATCCCAAGCGCCCTGACTAAATCCATTACCTGCAGCTGATAGCGAACATCCAAGTGATTAGTCGGTTCGTCCAGGACGAGAAATTTAGCCTGCTGCACGAGCGCGCGGGCAATCAATACACGCTGCTTTTCTCCCCCTGACAAGCTAAAAAAGCTGCGATTTGCATAGGCATCCATGCCAACCCGTACAAGCGCTTCCTCGCAAATGTCGTGGTCTGCTTCTGTGTCTTGCTGAAACAGCCGCTTGTGAGGTGCGCGCCCCATCAAGACAATTTCCATCACAGTAAAATCAAATTCGATCGAAGACTCCTGACGGACAACAGCCATGCGCTGGGCATTTTCCTTGGCGGACAGCTTATATACATCGTCTCCGTCCAGCGAAATCCACCCCGCATGAGGCTTCATCGTACGATAGATGCTTTTAAGCAGTGTGGATTTCCCGCTGCCATTTGGCCCGATCAGTCCAACGAACTCACCAGCTGCGACCTCAAGCCCCACGTTGGACAGGATCGTTTTCTTCTCCAGATTGACTGATAAGTTATCCGCAACCAGCTTCATCGTCCGCTACCTCCAAAGGAATATGAATTGCGCAGCATCAACCAGATAAAAAACGGTCCGCCACATAGAGCCGTAATGATCCCAATCGGCAGCTCTTCTGGAGCAAAGGCTAGCCGTGCAATGGAGTCAGCCCAAATCAGAAAGATTGCTCCAAATAGAGCACTTACAGGCAGGACACGGCGATGATCCGATCCGACGACTACTCGCACGATATGCGGCATCATCAACCCCACGAACCCGATGGCTCCACTAATCGCAACGATCACCCCAGTCAGCAAAGCTGTGATCATCAAAAGCTGCTTGCGGAATTGGACCGTATTGACACCGAGTGTTCCCGCAGACTCTTCCCCCATCAGCATCGCATTGAGCGAGCGATATTGCGCCATCAATACAAACAGGCAGATCAGCACGACTAACGTCGGAATTGTGAGGTATTCCCATTTTCCTCCCGCCAGGCTACCACTCATCCAGAACAGAACGGACCGAATACCGTGCTCATTCGGTGCGGAAAAGATGATCAGGCTGGTAACTGCTGACAGAATGGCCGAGATCGCGATCCCCGACATAAGCAAACGTACTGTCGAGTTTTGTCCACCGATCCGCGATAGGGAAAAGATCAACAGGATAGACAAAAGCGCACCTGCAAAGGCTCCAAGTGACAGGGCGAATTGCCCAAACATGCTGAAGGCTCCGAAGAGAATAACCAGTGTGGCGCCAACCGAAGCACCCGAAGAAACTCCCAGTATGTACGGGTCTGCTAGTGAGTTTCGTACAAGAGACTGAATAGCTACACCTACTACCGAAAGGCCTGCTCCTACAATTGCCCCTAGCAGTACTCTTGGAAAACGAATATCCCAGATGATCGTTTGCTCACCCTTTGACCAATCAATGGGAATCCACTGACCCACTCCCGGAACTTGCGACAAGGCAATTTTCCATACCGTCGCAGGCTTGATATCTACAGAGCCCAAGGTGACAGCGATCGTGATGGAAAGCACCAGCCCGACTAGCAGGCTGATGATAATGAGAGGCATTTTGATCCGATGCAGAGTCATTCCCTCCTCTAGTAGAACTCTTTATTTAAATTTGTCCGGGTAGAGCCCTTCTCCCAGGATTTTCAGTGCAATCGGTGCGCGAACTCCCTCTGATGCTGCGGACAGTGGCAAGACGATCAATCTTTTATTTTGAATGGCTGGAATATCTGCCAGCTCGCGCTTCGTCAGCAAAAGGTTCTTTTTCTGATCTACCGTTTTGTCCCCGTAGTCCACGACTACAATCACGTCAGGCTTGCGATTGACAACCTCTTCCCAACTAACTTCTGCCCAACCCTTTTGAATATCATCAAATACGTTTTTACCGCCTGCCATTTTAATCAGGGATGTCATGTAATTGTTCGCTGCTGTAAAGGGGTTATCTTCTCCGCTATCATATACAAAAACCTGCAACGGCTTGTCCACAGAACCGATTTTACTCACTGTTTGATCCATTTCCTGCTTCATTTTTCCAATCAATTCATTGGCTTTATCCTCAACACGGAAAATCTTACCGATGTTTTGAATATCTGCAAAGACATCTTCTACGGTTGGGCCTGGCTTATTGGATGACTCTTGCAGGTACGATTTGATTCCAGCCTTGTCCAAATCCTCCATAGAGCCTACTCCTTTATCACCAAAACCACTCTTCCAGCCAGAGTAGACAAAATCAGGGTTTGCTGCCATCAGCACTTCTTTGTTTGGATATTTATCGGCCAACACTGGTACCTTGTCGTACGCTTCCTTGAGCTCAGGCAAAATCTGATCGTCCAAATATGCTGTTCCTACCATTTTATCTGCAAGACCCAGTGCAAGCATGATTTCCGTCACGTGTTGGTTTAAGGTAACCGCACGTTTTGGCGCTTCTGGATAGGTCATTTCAATGCCGTTTGTCGTGATAGTGACAGACTTATTGCCAGCAGGCTGCTCGGTCTTCGTTTCCGTTTTAGCAGCCTGCTCTGTTCCCGTTTTCGACTCAGTCGTGCTTGGTGCAGCAGAACCGCAAGCCGAAACAATGAGTACCAGCGCCATTACTGCTGCAATCCAAAATCCTTGTAAAACTTTTTTCATGTTTGCTTAACCCCTCTTTATGGATTTGAAATGATAATTAATTTTTGCGAATCGTAATCATTACGTTTTATTTACTTTTATCACTATACGCGTGCGTTAATGCTTTTGCAATTCTTTTCTTCAACCCCCTTTTCCGCACAAAAAAGCACCCCCCTTTTTTCTCAATCGGGAGGTGCTTGACAAACGTGGACACAGCTATAGATCTGGCTTTTTGTGCCTAGTTCTAGAATTATGCCTAAATTCCACATCTGCCCCATCCTCGTGGGTCGATTGTATCTGATTTCATGGCAGGTCTCCTGGCTTACGAATCGTCGCACACTAGCCTCCTTCCCATTCCAATAAGACGAAACAGTGGGTCTTGGCTAGGTACTCCTCGTTACAGTGGCGGGACCGCGCCGGTTTTTCACCGGTCTTCCCTATTAAGCTGAGGGGACGTATTAGATACGTCCAGTCAGCACCATGAAATGCTTATGAAGTTGTTTATTTCGTGCAATTTAACCGATTACAGTCAATTTTTTCGGGAAGCTCGACAATACTTCTACCCCTGTCTCGGTTACGACCACATCATCCTCGATACGGACGCCGCCTACGCCTGGCAAATAAATTCCTGGCTCGATAGTGAAAACCATCCCTGGGCGAAGTATCTCCTCATTTTGCTCATGCACAGAAGGATACTCGTGGACATCCATGCCGAGTCCATGTCCCAGACGGTGAATAAAGTACTCCCCATAGCCTTTTGCCGCGATGACATTGCGTGCGGTTTTGTCGATATGCGCAAAGGTTACGCCCGGGCGAACTTCGGCAATCGCTGCTTCATTGGCTGCCAATACCGTTTCGTAAATTTCGTGAAGCTGTTCGCTAATTTCACCAACTGCGAATGTACGGGTAATATCAGAGACGTACCCATCAGCTTCTACCCCGATATCAAACAGGAGCAGATCCCCTGCTTGAATCTCGCGCGTTCCAGGATTTCCATGTGGCAAAGCTGATTTTTCCCCAGCCAAAACCATTGTGGAGAAGGAAGGACCCTCTGCTCCTACACGCTTCATCTGGTATTCCAGGTCAGCGACAATCTCCATTTCGGTCATGCCGATCTTCACGGTTTTCAGCGTCTCTGTCAGTGCTTTTTCAACGAGCACAACAGCGTGCTTCATCCGCTCAACCTCGTCAGCGGATTTGATCAAGCGCATTTCGCGAAGCGGTGCTTCCACGTCTACAAAGCTAGTAGCAGAGACAACTTGTCCCATCGCTTCAAATCGCTCGACTGTCATATGACTTTTTTCGATACCGAGCTTAGACAAACCGCTTGGCAGTGTTTGTTTTAATACTTCGTACGGATTTTGCGTATCTGTATGTGTGTAGATGTTTTGGACGGATGAAGCCTCCGACGCTGCCTGACGATCAAGTGCTGGTACGATCAAGGCTGGTTCGCCCTGCACAGGAAGGACCAAGCCCAAAAAGCGCTCATGTGGATCTGTAAAAAAGCCTGTCAAATAATATACATGCTTGGGAGAGGTGATGAGCACCGCGTCCAGCTCTTGCTTCGTCAAAAAATCATGCAGCTTCGAAATGCGCTCTTGAAATACCTTTGTCACCTTACTTCACCCTGCTTTCGCCTAATATTCTATTGCGAGGATAACATTTCCTCATAAAAAAAAGAAGAGTTCTCGTAAAAATTTTGCCATGTATTGGAGAACATATGAAAGAGGTGAATATGATCTGTGGAACAAGTTGTGGTACAGCTAAAAAACGGTCAGCTTGCATGTACTCTCTCAGGCAAAGGCACTCCTGTTTTATGTATTCATGCCCCCTGCATCGGCTCTATGAATTTCAGCTATCAGGATGCTCTCTCTGATACTTACCAGCTCATCGTGCCAGACTTGCCCGGACATGGATCAAGCTCCTCATTTGGAGGGCGTTTTTCCATTGGCGAGCTTGCAGACTATTTGAATCAGCTCACACAAGAGCTGGATATTAAGAAATCTTACATTCTGGGCTATTCCCAAGGAGCATCGATCGCCTTGGAATACTGTCTCCGTTATCCTGAGAAAGTAAAAGGTGTCATTTTGGTCAGTGCGTTTTCTGAAGTAAAGGATCTCTATTTGCACGGTCGGTTTTTCATGGCACAAACGATGTCCTGGCTACACGGTATTCCACTTCTTGCCCGCTCAATTGCATCCTCTCATGTAACCGATCCTGCTATGCATGCCAAATGGGTCGAGCATGCCAGTCGAACAGATGCCCGCAGTCTTGCCTCTCTTTATGCAGCTGGTCATCGCTATCGCTGTACAGAGCGGTTGGACGAGCTGCGCATGCCCGCTTTACTCGTATACGGCAAAGAAGATAGACAGATGCTGCCGTACGCTCAGCTGTTAAAAAAGCAGCTGCCCGAGGCCAACCTTCTGTACATCCCACGTGTTCATCACCAAGTTATCACTCACGCTGCACCTGCCTTTAACCAGCTGTGCCGTGATTTCATGCAATAAAAGAAAAAAGACAGGAGAGCCGATCCCCTCCTGTCTTTTTACGTTTCTCTTAATTTTTCATTCGAGGGTCTAGTGCATCGCGCAAGCCATCACCGATCAGATTAAAACCGAGCACCGTCAGCATAATCGAGAGACCTGGGAAAATAACGGTCCACGGTGCTTTTTGAATATACTGACGTGAATCGGAGAGCATTTTTCCCCACTCCGGCTCGGGAGCTTGTGCACCCAAGCCCAAAAAACCAAGTGCAGCCGCCTCAATAATCGCTGTCGCAATCCCCATCGTACCGGTAACGATGATCGGCGCCAAGCTATTCGGCAAAATGTGCTGCATCAGGATGCGTGAATCTTTCATCCCGATCGCACGTGCTGCCATTACAAACTCTTCCTCTTTCAAACTGAGTACACGTGATCGAACTAACCGACCAAAAGTAGGGATGTTAATAATCGCAATGGCCAGCAACGCATTTTGCAGGGAAGGTCCCAGGATGGCAACAATCGCAATAGCCAAGAGAATACTCGGGAATGCCAGCATAATGTCAAAAACACGCGAAATGATCATGTCGATCCATCTGCCGTAATAACCCGCCAAAAGTCCAAGGATCGTCCCTGCTACTACTGATCCAATGACCGAAAAGGTACCCACCCACAGCGAAATTCTCGCCCCGTATACAACACGGCTCAGTACGTCACGACCATTGTAGTCGGTACCAAACCAATGCTCCTCAGAGGGCGGATTGTTTTTCATCACCAGCTCGCCTTGATCGTAAGGATAGGGAGCAATCACCGGTGCCAATACAGCAATCACGACGAAAAAGATGATGATCGCAAGTCCAACCATCGCTAATTTGTTTTTTCGCAGCGTTCTCCATGCTTCCCGCCAAGGAGAGATTACTTGTTCATTTTTTACTTGTAAAGGCAAGGTCTGTACTTGAGTTTCTGCCATGTCTCCTCCACCTCCCTAGCGGTATTTGATGCGCGGATCTACATAGGCATACAACATGTCCACTAACAGATTGATCAAAACAAAGATAGTAGCGATTACGAGAATACCAGATTGAATCACGGGATAATCACGATTCCCGATCGCCGTGAAAATGTATCGACCAACGCCTGGCCAGCCAAAGATCGTTTCCGTCAACACGGCCCCGCCAAGCAGCAAGCCCGTCTGCAAACCGATCACAGTTAGCACAGGAATCAAGGCATTTTTCAAGGCATGCTTGTACACCACCCAAAACTGGGCCAAGCCTTTTGCACGAGCCGTACGTACATAGTCAGCACGCATCACTTCAAGCATGCTGGAGCGAGTAATCCGGGCTATGATTGCCATCGGGATCGTACCAAGAGCGATTCCAGGCAAAATCAAGTGCTTGATTACTTCCCACAGCTGATCCCATTGCCCTGCGATTATCGTATCCAGTATATAAAACTGCGTAATTGCCTCTATGGGATTACGCGAATTGTCACGACCAACTGATGGCAGCCATTTGAGTTCTTGGGCAAAAAACCATTGCTCCATCAGACCCAGCCAGAATATTGGCATGGATACACCGATCAAGGCGATCAACATCGCACAGTAGTCAAACCAGGAGTTTTGTTTCCAAGCGGACAATATCCCCGCATTCACTCCAATTATTACAGCGAATAACATACTGACAATCGTCAGTTCTGTGGTTGCCGCCAAATAAGGACCGATTTCCTGTGTAATACTTGCACCCGAGTGCAGTGACACTCCCAAATCGCCAGTGATAATTTGCTTCAGATAGTCAAAATATTGGATATACCACGGATTGTTCAAGCCTAGTACTTCTCGTAAATCTTCAATAGCCTTGGGACTTGCTTTTTCTCCCAAAATCGTAAGGGCCGGATCGCCTGGAATAGCACGGATGATGGAAAATACGACGATGGACATGCCCAGTAGAACGGGGATGAGCATAAGAACTCTTCGGATGCTGTAAGATAGCAATGCCATCTCCTCGCTTTCCTTGCAAAAAAATAAGTGCTGGGGTGAAAAAAGAAAGGGTAAGAAGAGGGTGTTTCTCCTCTTACCCTATAAACTACGTTAGCCCTGCTTCACAGCTTTTACTTCAGATCAACCTTTTCCAAGCTCTCCGATCCTTTAGGATGCGGCTTGTAGTCGATGATGTTTGCTCTGGCAGCCAGCGCTGGTGTGGAGTGAGCCAGCGGTACCATTGGCACATCCTTGAAGATGATTTCCTGAACTTGATAGTACAGTTTTTCGCGCTCTTCTTTTGTGGTTGCAGATTGTGCAGCCATCAGCAGCTTGTGTGCATCTTCGTTTGCCCAACGTGTACGGTTGTTACCACCGATATTGTTTTTGTCGAGCAAGGTTGCGAGGAAGTTGTCTGGGTCTCCGTTGTCACCAGTCCAGCCAAGCATGAACATTTCTTGCTCACCTTTTTTGGTTTTTTCCAGGTAGGTAGCCCATTCCATCGTTACAATTTCGGCTTCTACGCCAATTTTTTTCAAGTCTTGCTGGATCGCTTCGGCAATTTTCACACCGTCTGGCATGTATGGGCGAGCTACAGGCATAGCCCAGAACTTGATTTTGAAGCCGTTCGGGAAGCCTGCATCACTCAGCAATTGCTTAGCCTTGTCGATGCTGAATTCACGATCCTTGATTTCGTTGTTGTGACCCCAAATAGAAGGCGGCATTGGGTTCACTGCTGGTTGACCCAGACCTGCGAAGAATGCTTCGATGATTGCCGGTTTGTTAATTGCGTAGGCAAGCGCCTCACGTACCTTTGGATTGTCGAGTGGCTTTTTCTCAATGTTGAAGCCAACAAAGCCGAGGTTCATGGAAGGACGCAGGATCAGCTGGAGATCACTGTTGTCTTTTACCGTTTGAGCATCATCCGGGTTCAGACCGTCCATCATGTCGATCTCACCGGAAGTAAGCGCTGTCAAACGAGCTGTGTTCTCAGGAATCACTTTGAACACGAGCTTATCCAGTTTCGGGAAGCCAGCATTCCAGTAATCGGGGTTTTTTTCCAATGTAATGGTGTCGTTACGCTTCCACTCTACGAACTTGAATGGGCCAGTACCGACAGGCTTTTCATTGAATTTCTCGGGACCCGCTTCTTGCACTGCTTTTGGAGAAGCAATCGCGAAGCAGGACATGCCCAGGTTTTGAATAAATGGTGCCAATGGACGGTTCAACGTAAATTTCACGGTTTGTGCGTCCACAGCTTCAACGGATTTGATTACATGAGTCTCGTCTCCCTTGTATCCGCCAAACATATCGTTGTAGTACTCAAAGCCTTCCTTGTTATGTTGTGGATGGCTCTTGTCGCTCCAACGCTCAAAGTTCCATTTTACTGCTTCCGCATTGAAATCAGTTCCATCGTGGAATTTTACTCCGCTACGCAAATGGAAAGTATACGTCAAACCATCCGGAGCGATTTCCCATTTCTCTGCAAGGGATGGTACGACCTCAGTCGTTTCCTCAGCGTAGCCAACCAGCGTATCAAATACGTTTTCCGTTACCTTGAAGGATTCACCATCCGTCTGTGCAATTGGGTCCAGTCCAACTGTATCGCCGCCGCGGCCAATGATCAGCTGCTTAGGACCAGCTTTTGCCGGTTCTGCAGCTGGCGTAGTTGCCGGAGCTTCTGTCTTTGGTTGTTCCGGCGCCTTTGTTGACGTTTGAGCTCCACTGCAACCAGCAAGAAGCATGGACAATGCCAACAGACTGGTCATAGCTCCGGAGAGTACTCTCTTCTTCATGAAATAACCCCCTCTTCTAAAATGACAGCTAGTACCATATGGTAGATAGAGTAGAATCTCCCGCGCATCCCCCCTTTAAAGCGCTTCTACACAAATGACGATGATCGCAAGCTATGCCTTGTATAAATGACAGGCAACAAAATGTCCGTCTCCCACGTCTTGGAAAACAGGCCGAACATTGCGGCATTCGTCAGTCACATGTGGACAACGCGTATGAAAGGTACATCCACTTGGAGGATTGGCCGGGCTCGGAACATCGCCTTGGAGGATTACCCTCTCTCTCGCAGCGTCCGGGTCTGGAGTGGGCACGGCTGACAGCAATGCCTGTGTGTAAGGGTGGAGCGGATTGCTGTAGAGCTGGCTGCTTGAGCTAAGCTCGACGATTCGCCCTAAATACATCACACCGACACGATCGCTAATGTGACGCACTACACTCAAATCATGAGCGATGAACAAGTAGGTAAGACCCAAATCGCGCTGCAGATCCTGCATCAGGTTCAGCACCTGTGACTGGATGGAGACATCGAGTGCTGAGACTGGTTCGTCAGCCACTATCAGCTTTGGATTTAACATGAGGGCACGTGCAATTCCGATACGCTGCCGCTGGCCTCCGCTGAATTGGTGAGGATAGCGTCTGGCGTGATAGCTGCTCAGCCCAACGACCTCTAGCATTTCCTGCACCCTTTTTTTGCGCTCCGCTGCTGTTCCGATATTATGTACGATGAGTGGTTCTTCCAGAATCTTCTCAACATTATGACGAGGATTAAGAGAGGCGAACGGATCTTGGAAAACGATCTGCATGTCTCGACGCATTTTGCGCATATCATCCGCCGAGAGAGACATGACGTTGACACCGTCAAAGGTAATCTCCCCTTCTGTCGGCTCGATCAATCGCAGCAAGGATCGTCCTGTCGTTGACTTTCCGCATCCGCTTTCGCCAACCAGCCCCAATGTTTCTCCCCGCCGCACGGTAAACGACACATCGTCAACCGCCTTTACCAGACCTACTTCCCCCCCAAGAACACCGCCTGTGATGGGATAGTACTTTTTTAAGTTTTTGACAACAAGAAGTTCTTCAGTCACCAGCATGCTCCTCTCGGGTTATTCGCCCAGCCAGCATCGGGATCGATGATTTTCCCCGACGACCTTCAGCTCAGGCATCTCTTGGCGGCATTTGTCTGTTACCTGTTCACACCTGGGCGCAAATCGGCAACCAACGGTAAGCGAGCCCGGAATAGGTACATTTCCCGGAATGGAATACAGGCGTTGCTGTGATTCTTCCAATCTTGGAAGCGAGTGAAGCAGACCGATTGTGTACGGATGTTTCGGACTTTTCAAAATACTCCGAACGTCACCTTCCTCAATCACATTACCTGCATACATAACCACAACACGGTGGCACATCTCCGCAACGACACCAAGATCATGCGTAATCAATAAAATGGCGGTATCCGCTTCCCGATTGAGCTGACGCATCAAGTCAAGAATTTGCGCCTGAATCGTCACATCCAGTGCAGTTGTAGGCTCGTCCGCAATCAACAGCTCAGGATTACAGGCCATCGCCATGGCGATCATGACACGCTGACGCATCCCTCCAGAGAGCTGATGAGGATATTCATCCACGATTGCCTCTGCTCTTGGAATCCCAACCTTTCTCAGCATTTCAACGGCTCGCTGCTTCGCTTCCTTTTTGCCAGCCTTCGTATGTAATCGGACGGATTCACCGATTTGATCGCCAATCGTAAAAACGGGATTGAGCGAGGTCATCGGCTCCTGAAAAATCATCGCGATTTCGTTACCGCGTATGGCTCGCATCCGCTTTTCATCTACAGAAACGAGATCTTCCCCTTTGAACTTGATTGCCCCTCCGACAATTTTCCCAGGAGGGTTTGGCACCAATTTCATTACAGAGAGGGAGGTAACACTTTTTCCACAGCCGGACTCCCCTACAATACCAACTACTTCCCCTTTGTTTACCGTGATCGAAACACCGTCAACGGCTGGGATTTGGCCGCGGTCCGTAAAAAAATGCGTCTGCAGGTTTTCAATTTGAAGGACAGGATGTGACACGTGGCTCACCTCTCACACCGAAATATGAAGTAAAAAAAGATCTATCAGTAGACATTATTACATTTATTCAATTTTTTGGCAACACAATAAATTCAAAAAATTATATTTTTGCCAACAATATTCTCGCTTGTTTCCATTAACGCTTTGCATAGGAAAAATACCTTTCATAGTGTAATGGGGTCAAGCCATGCCTACGCCGCTCAATATTTTCCAGTTTTTAGATAAGGACTGGCTCACACGCAAAAAACCCGTCGGAACGGGCCTTTTGTCTCTGAGACTTTTTACATCCCATCTTTTTGCGCGTAAACAATCTCTACGGTTCAAAAAATTCGCCTATCCAATCGACAAACGTTTTCGCGCCATCCTTGATACTGCCGCCAAGAGTCAAGCCCATCCGACTGACGTAGTTGACCATTTTGTTAGGATCAGCCGTTTGTACCTGCTTGCCCATGACCGCAATCTCCATTTGTCCCTGCTCTACTTTTTTAATATAAAAGGTCTGCGCCGCCTCTTCTGGTATCCCGCTTACTTTGGATATACCACGCTCAGCTGTTTGCAAGCCAATAACTACACCGATAAGTAGTACCACCAGAAGTCCTGTCAGCCTTACTGTCACACTCATACCCGTCACCTCTTCGCCGGCTCTTCCGCTACCGGTTTTTCCACTTTTTCCGCTTGCAGATAATACGCGGCGAAGACATCTGCCAAAGCTTCTGCCGTGTTCAGGCTTTCCTGCAGCGTGTTTTCCGTTCCACCTATTTCCATTAACAGGCTTCCCGGAGAGATGGACTGGTTATACTCGGCATGACCAGTTTTTGCTCCTTTTTCCATCACGCCACGCGAGAGATCCGGGTACATTTTCTCCATCAGCTTGTGCAGCTCGGTCGCAAACGCTTCATTTTTCTCATGATTCTTGTTCATTTTACCGATGACAAACATCACTCTGGCGTAGCTTTTTCCCTTGATTGTAGCAGTGGTCCGATCTCTTGGTGCTGTGTCGCGATGGAGATCAAAGAAATAGTGCAGCTCCCTGTTCTTTTCCGTTGCTGCTTTTAGCACCTTGAGAGATTGGGCGTAAGAAAGTGCGAAGTTCTGATTATTGTTCAAGAGCTGCTGATAAATGTCTTCTGTACTCACGTCAGCCCCGATTCCATTCTCATTCAATGCTTCTGCCAAACGCTTGCTAACCAGCGAAATGTTTTTTGTCGGGTGGTCAACAGAGCTTCCGACAGGCTTTGTCTCGCTGTACCAGGACTCCCTGTTGTGTGAGTTATACACAAACACGATCTTCTTGTCACCAGTGCTTGGCTTCGCGATTGGTGCGGGCTTTTCTTCCATCTGATCAGGGGTGTCTTGATCTGTCGGCTGCGAGATCGGAATAGACTGGGAAGCATCGATGACCTGCTTCGGATGCGGAGGGTACTCCACGTAAAAATCAGCAAGCGTGGCACCTTTCCCCGCTACGACATATCTGGCATCCTCCGTTGTCATCATCCCTGGCAGCTCTCTTCCTAAAAGACTGCGCAAATCACCAGGCTGAATGCTTGTTGCTAGTTGAAATAGAAAGCCTGACACGCTATTTGTCCGTCGATCGGAATTGACCTGTACGGTATCGGTCAATACGGGTATCTCTCTTCCCATCCAGTTGAGTATAGCCAGGCTGGAAACATGCGAAGCTGCCTGTTGAATGGTAGAGGAGGCGATAATAAAGCGACTGCCCCCAAGTGAAAGTACCCCGGTTAATACAAATAGAATCGCTGTTATAAATGAAAGTACTACGAATTGGCGTTGAATTAGGGTCGCCATCTGTCTCACTCCTCTAGCTGAGCCATTGACCTTGCGCAGTGGCTATTAGCCGTTCACGCTTGTCTATGCTTTAGCCTATGAGCGTCATAGAGACGATAGAACCCTTTTCTAGCTTTTCTCTTCCAACTCTAGCGGATTGATTTTCCCTAGTTAGTGTGTATACGATGCACTGTTTCCTTCGTCTACAGCTCTGTGCAAGGAGCGGTTTAAGCCTGTTGCAATCACATTGGCGACCCCTTCCATGAAGTCATCTACTTCTTTTGGCGTAACCACCAGATCTTGTCCAAGCGGCCTTAGCACCTCGTGAATCAGTTGCCGCTTCTCTTCTTCTGGCAACGAGCCTACTAAACCCATGAATGTCTTTCGTGACTCCATATCCGGCAGATCGTCTTCGGTGTATGGCTCCTTGCGTTCAGGCAATGAACTGAGTGACAGCTTGTTGTAAGCTCGTTTACTTTCCACCATCGATTGACCAAAATGACCAAGCAAGTAGGTGATGGCGTCATTTACAATCGTTGAGGCAAAAACGACGGTTGGGACACCGATCGCAATCACCGGTATGCCAAGGGTCGACTGGTCTATAGCTTTGCGTTTGTTGCCCACTCCTGATCCAGGGTGGATTCCCGTATCCGATATTTGAATCGTTGTATTTACGCGGTGCAAGGCACGCGAGGCAAGCGCATCAATACAGATCACGAAATCGGGCTTGCTTTTTTCCACGACGCCGAAGACGATTTCACTCGTTTCTATGCCTGTAATCCCGAGTACCCCCGGAGATAGCGCACTGACATCGCGATAGCCTTCTTCCACCGTCTCTGGTGCGAGCATGTAGAGGTGCCTGGTGACCAGCAAATTTTCTACAACCATCGGTCCCAGAGCATCAGGTGTTACATTCCAGTTGCCCAGTCCTACCACCAAAGCCTTTTTGTCCTCAGTGATCCCCAGCTGCTGCAAGAAGTTCGCGAATTCAACCGAGAAGCGTTGCGCCACCTTTTCCTCAATGGCTGTATCATTGTCACGCAGCTTGGGTACCTCAATTGTCAGGTAGTTCCCTGGCATTTTGCCGATTTGTTTTGCTGCTTCTTCATTTTGCACATGAAGCCGTGTCACTCTTATATCTGCTTCCGTATCGTCTGCTTGCAGCCATACACCAGGAATATTGCTTTCGTTTTGCTGCTGTGCGAGCTCATGTGCTTCCACCGCCAAATCGGTACGAATCGAATATCCCGACAAATCAATGTTGTGTTCCATCTTGTATAGACTCCCTCCTCCATTTTGTTCCTGCTACTAGCTTGCTTGAATCCCCCATTTTTATTCCGAATCCTTTCTTGCAAATGGGTTCTGTGCATGCTAGAATTACTTTGTTGTATGACTGTATGTCTATGGTCGTCTAAGGAGGTGACACACATGCCAAACATTAAATCCGCGATTAAACGCACCAAAACAATCGAAAAGCGTCGCGCTCAACGTGCTTCTCAAAAGTCTGATCTGCGCACTTCCGTAAGAAGCTTTGAGAAAGCTGTTGCCGCTTCCGATGTAGCATTGGCTAAATCTACTCTTCTGGTGGCTGTGAAAAAGCTGGACAAGGCCGCTTCGAAAGGTCTCATTCATAAAAACGCAGCAAACCGTCAAAAGTCTCGTTTGATGAAAAAGCTTAACGTTCTGAGCGCTCCTGTAGCGTAAGAGACCAACCGCAAAAAACCCCGTGAACATCATGTTCTTGGGGTTTTTTCTTTCTTGTATGAAAAAATGGTTTGTCCTCAGGCTTGTTGCCGCTCTGCATACGCCTGAGTAATGAACAGCTCCAGAGCCAGGCGCTTGTCCACCTGCCCGGACTTCATCCGGAAATCATCCTCTGCCAGTATGCCAAGCAGTTTTTTCAATGAACTCTCCGAAAAATGTCTGGCTTGCTCCATCGCCTTTTTTACGGCATACGGATGCATTTTGATCATCCCAGCCATTTGCTGCTGCGAATAACCACGAGGCGCCAACTGCTTGACATGGAGCAGCATACGAAATTGTCTCGCCAAAAGCGCCAAGAGCTTGATCGGCTCCTCTCCTGTCTTCATGCAGTCGTACATCATCCTGAGTGCCAGGTCCAATCGCCCGGAAGCTACCTGTTCAATCAGGGCGAATACGTCTTGCTCCAGCGTACGCGCACCAAGCATTTCTATAACCTCTTCTGTAATCGTCGCACCCTCGCCGACGAATAAAGCCATTTTCTCAATTTCCTTATCCAGAAGACGCAGCTCACCACCCACACGCTCAACCAGCTTCATGGCTTGCTGCCTTGCGATGGCTGCCTTATATTTGTCCGCCTGGCGCTCTACCCAGCCATACAAATCCACGTCCTTCAACAAGGGGAACGGGATTACCTTTGCTTTTTGCTGCAAGGTCTTAACCAGCTTTTTACGCTCGTCCAGCTTGTCTGCCTCTGTATGTAAAATTAGCGTCGAATAGTCCGGCGGGTTTTGCAAATAGCTAAGTAAGGCATCAGGATCACTCTCTACCTTTGCTGGCGGCTTGCTACCTGTTAAAAAGTAGGCTTGTCTGGCAATAATCAACCGGTGCTCCCCTAGAAACGGCAATGTCTCCGCATCCTGCAAAATATCCGCCAGTCCCGTTTCTGTACAGTCATACACACTCAAGTTGAGATCACTGAACTCGGGAGCTATCATTTCCCTTTTGGCCAGAGCCATAAACTCTTCCGCACGAAAGCTCTCTGGACCGTAGAGGACATAGATCGGCGAGTATTGATTTTGGCGAATTTCCCTGATGGCCGACAGTAGTGGCATGAGTAACTCTCTCCCTTTCCCTAACCTTACCTGCGTTATTATAGCACATGTTTCCGAGGTCGTTTGAAAAGAAAAAAACCGCTAGCCTCATCAGCAGCGGTTTCTCTATACATGGCACCTCTATGTAAACGTTCAGGGAAAAGCCCCGGGATTTCCTCCTCCCCAAACGGTAAGCAGGGGGTGCTTGATACTGTACAATACGCAAGAAGCCCCAGCTTGGTGCCAGTCTCTTCGAAAAAGCCGCGTTTGTCATGCAGATCGCGGTTTAATCGTTATCATCATCGTCATCGTCGTCATCATCTTTTTTTTGTTTTTTATCTTTGTTCTTGTTGCTTTTACTCTTGTCCCCGTCGTTGTCCTTGTCGTCTTTAGCAGATGTCTTGTCTTCACGGTCCGGGTTATCTTTCAGCCCGATAGGAAATGCTGGTGGTTTTTCCTCTTGGCGCACGGGCGTTGGAGGAGCTTTAGGTTTGTTGTCGGCCGGCTTCACATTCTGTTTTGTATCTTGTTTTTGCGTAGCCTGATTTGCAGGCGGCTTTGAGCTCTGCTTCTTCGCAGGCTGCTTGGCAGGCTTCTTCTCGTCCTCCGTAGTAATGGATTGAGATGTATTAGTGCTTGGAGTTGGAGCAGGCGGCCCAATAAACGCGGTCTTCTCCTCGATCGGAGGAGGGGCAATCATCGCGCCTTGATTTGAATCAGCGATTTCGTGATTCTTCCCGTCACTACCTGTAAACAGCATCCCAATCATTAAGCAGGCTGCTGCTGCTGTGCTTCCGATACTGGCAAGCCAAACTTTTGTCCGCTTCCACTTTTTCGACGTAACCGGTGAAGACGACTTGTGCTTTACTTCCAGTGTGGGCAAGATTTCCTCATTTTGAATCGACTTGGCTGCTGGCATTGCTGCCGCTGATTCCAGTCTTGGCAGTATGGAATCTACAATACTGAATGAGGGTACGACAGGGGGTAGCTGTTCTAGCTGCTTTGAAACATTTTTCAAACGGTTGTACTTCAGTTGCAGATCAGGATCTTTTTGAAGGAGACTGTAAAGCATTTGCTTTTCTCCCGAAGACAGATCTCCATCCAGATCCCGCTGCATCCATTCCCAAACCTCATCATGGGTCATCAACCGATCCCCCCTTTCTGGTAGTCGTACAGTAGTTCCTGAAGCTGCTGTCTCGCCCGAAACAAATACGACTTTACCGTGTTAAGCGGCAAATCCAAAGCTTCCGCGATTTCCTGGTAGGATAAATCCTCCAGATAGCGGAGTACTACAACCATTCGATACTGTTTAGGCAGTCTCCCAATGGCTTCCTGAATGTCATTGGACAATCCAGTGAGAAGAATTTCATCCTCTACGTTGTTTCGATCAGGAATGATCAATTCATGCTCGTCGATTGAGACCGTTTCCTTCTTCGCGCGAAATTTATCCATACAGACGTTACTCACAATTCGTTGGACCCACGTGGAAAATTTCGCCTTTTCCTGATAGGTGTCCAATTTGCGATAGATACGAATCAGCACTTCCTGTGCTGCATCAAGCGCATCTTGTTCGTTCCCTAGAATATAATAAGCGCTGCGGTAAACGGAGGTCTCAATGGATCGAAGCAGTTCGACAAGCGCATCGTGATCGCCTGACTGCGCCATCCTGATCAGGTCTGCTTCCTGCATATTCTCCTCTCCCCCCTACAGACGGTTCGCTTAATGAAAAGGTTGCAACCTCAATTTATGTATCTGTTAATTGCGTCTTCCAGCTCATGCCTGAAGTCGTAATGATCAGCGTAATTGCTCCTTGCTGATCAGTTCTGTACACAGTAGAACCCGCATTTTTTAATCTTGCTAAAACCTCTGGTACCGGATGCCCATAGCGATTGTTTGCGCCTGCTGAAATAATTGCGGCTTTTGGACGAGTCGCCAAAAGCAAGGCCTCCGTGCTTGACGTCTTGCTGCCATGATGAGCTACCTTCAAAACATCCACAGCTGGCAACCCGTTTTTCACCAGCCTCATTTCCCCATTACGTTCCACATCTCCGGTAAATAATACTGTTGTCTGGTAAGCTGTCAACTGTAACACAACCGATGCATCGTTACCAGCATAAGCCCCAGTTTGTCCTGGATGAAGCCACTTCCACTCAATTCCCGGTGCATCTGACCACGTCTGACCGGGACTGCCTGTAACGATCGGCACACGTTTTTCACGAATGAGCTGCAATATCTTCTCTTCGTGTGCTTGCGGCGAGCTTCCATTTACAATTACCTCGCCGATAGAAAAGCGCGGTACCAAGGCCGCAATGCCCCCAATGTGATCCATATCCCCATGGGTCATGACGACTCTGTCAATTTTCTCGATCCCTCGGGCCATCAAAAAGGGAAGAACGACATCCTCTCCCACTTCGAATGGGTCCCGTTTTTCTCGCCATGGTTCGCGTGCCGAGAACGAAATCGTTCCACCAGCATCAATTAAGTATACCTTCTGATTAGCAATTTCGACAACGATGGAATCTCCCTGACCAACATCGAGAAACGTGATTCGCACTTCATTTCCACCTGCAAAAGGTTGCCTTGCTGTTACTAATAGCGCAAAAAATACAGCGATGTAAAGGATTATGTCTTTTCGGCGATGAAGCCCCGCCTTCCACAAAATGGGTATCACAATCAAAAATATGGTGTACAAAAATAGCCACCACCAAGTTGGATGGGGCCAATTGGTATAAGGAATTTCCAATTTTTGCAAATTGAATAACGGTTGATGAACCCACTCTAAGAAAATACTCGACAGCTTTACTGGCCAAACGGCTAAAATCGGATGAGCCATGCCCAAAACAATCGCAATATAGCCAAGTGGAAGTACAATAATGGAAAGGAGCGGGGTCACCACAAGATTTACAAGCCAGGATAAGGGGGAAAACTGATGAAAATGATAGATAAGAAACGGGAATGAAACTACCTGCGCAGTGAAAGTAACCGCTACTAGCGTACGAAGCCAGGCTGGTACCCTGCCCCAAACCTGTAAACTGTATGGAACGTAAATGATGAGACCGAGCGTCACCGCAAATGACAGTTGGAATCCGACATGCCATAGCTGATACGGATTAGACAGCAGCATGACAATCAGTGCGCCTGCCCAAACTTCCTTTCCATCCAACCTTTTTCCTAGGACTTGGCACGCCAATCCCACTCCACCCATCAGTCCGGAGCGAACAGCGGAAGCACTGGCTCCAACTAAAAGCACATAGGCGACAAGCATGATGATCGTGGTCACGAGCGCCGTTTTGCGCCTGACTCCCACTCGTTCCAGCGTCCACATAAACATGCTGCTGACGAGAGTCACGTGCAGTCCTGATATTGCCAAGATGTGGCTTAATCCCAAAAGTGAGTACATCTCCGCAAGCTCTGGCGTCACTTCCTGGCCAAGACCAAGCAGTAACGATTTCATATATCCTGCGATTTCAGGATCAGGAAAAAGCCGATCAATTCGATTTGCCCCGTCATCTTGCCACTCTTGAAATCGGGCAATAATGGAGCTTTGCGCTACATGCTCAATCGTGGAAAAATCAGCTTCGCCGATCACATGGACGCCCTGCCAGTAGAGATATCGTGCATAATCAAAGGCGTAAGGATTACGGGCAGCAGAGGGAAGTGACAACTGGATTTTGGCAGTAAGTTCACTCCCCCTTCTCCACTTTTCTATCAACATTGCCTCTTCGAGTGTCGAAAGCTTTACGCGCAACACAATTCGTTCAGGGCGGTGCAGCCGCTTCTCACTAACTCTGCTCTCCTTTACATCCGCAAAAAACCGAGCTACATCACCATCTCTCTTCACTGGCGAAGCTATCGTTGCTTGTATCCAAACAGCTTTTTTGTCTACTGCTAGCTGACTCAGCTCTGAGCGATGGAGAAACTCGTACCCATCAAAATATAGACCTGCTAGAATGAGAATAAGCGTGTAAACAGTGCATTGTTTTCGCGCAGGTTTGGGGAAAAATCCAACGAGAGCCGCACTCAGGCCAGCTGTTGCCAACAGCCAGGCAGGATGTAAATAGGCAGAAAGCAAGAAACCTGCCATCACCAATATACTTGCGCTAAGTATTGTCACGTATTTTTTCCCTCCGTCTCTCTTTGTCGAGCTTTTTTTCATCAGTAAGAGGGAGTATATCTGTTAGAATACGGACAAAAATAGAAGAGAGATAATGACCATTTTCCTTGGTGGGACAACGTTTTTGGTTGCATGGATAGGCATTCAGTAGAGATTGCGCTGACTTGCGATACGTGATAGAGTTAGCAGGAGCAATCCAGTGAGAGGAAGAGTCATTTCATATGTGTGGAATCGTATCACTCTACAACAAACGGCAAGTACCCGTCGTGCAAGAAGCGATTAGTGCGATGACAGGTGTTATCCTGCACCGTGGTCCAGATGACGATGGTTTTCATCTCGAAGACAACATCGCCCTGGGCTTTCGTCGTTTAAGCATTATTGACGTGGAAGGCGGTCACCAGCCGCTGTTCAATGAAACACGAGACGTCTGGATTATAGGTAATGGAGAAATCTACAATTACAAAGAGCTGCAACGATGGTTAAAAGATATCGGTCATGTTTTTCATACCGATTCTGATATTGAAACCATTCTTCACCTTTATGAGGAAGTAGGTACTGAAGCACCGAAGCATTTGCGCGGCATGTTTGGATTTACGATCTACGATTCTCGCAAAAAGCGTTTGTTCGGTGCCCGTGATCACTTTGGAATCAAGCCCCTCTACTACGTAGAAACAGGGGATTCTATCGGGGTAGCCAGTGAAATCAAAAGTCTGTTGGAACTCCCGGGTTTGACACGTGAAGTCAATGAAAACGCCTTTTATCACTATTTGACCTTCCAATATGTACCTGACCCTGAGACCATGTATCGCGGAATTTATCGCATCCCACCAGCGCATTCTTTTATCATCGAAAACGATGAGATCAAGCTGGACCGCTATTGGGATGTTGAGTTTAAGCCGGATGAGAGTAAACCGTTTTCGCACTTCGTGGAAGGCACACGCAGTGTTTTGATGGATTCCATCGACAAGCATCGGATCAGTGAAGTGCCCCGTGGAGCATTCCTGTCCAGTGGTGTGGATTCCAGTAGTATCGTTGGCATGCTGCGCACGTTTGAACCTGTCAAAACCTTTTCCGTAGGTTCTGATATCCCTGGTTACAGCGAGCTTGACTACGCCAAACGAACTGCTGAATATTTAGGCTCAGAGCACTATGAGCGTGTCATTAATGCCCAGCAGTATATGGATGAATTGCCGCGTTTGATCTGGCATCAGGATGAACCGGTTGCTGACCCTTCTGCTATCCTGCTATATTTCGTCGCTCAAATGGCAAGTGAGCATGTAACCGTGGTGCTGTCTGGCGAAGGTGCTGATGAATTCTTCGGAGGCTATAACATTTATCGGGAACCTAGCTCGTTGAAAATGTTCTCCGGGATGCCAGCTTGGATGAGAAGCTCCATCGGCAATGTGGCTCAGCTTCTGCCCGATCAGGTTAAAGGGAAAAACTTCCTGATTCGCGGTTCAAAAACAGTCGAAGAGCGCTTCTTCGGAAACGCACTGATTTTCAGTGAAGAGATGAAAAAACGCGTTGTAATGGAAGATATCGCACATTCCAGTTCCTACGTCTCCCCTTTTACCATCACAGAGGAGATCTACAAACGCGCTTCGCAATATGATGATGTGACGAAAATGCAGTATCTGGATATTCACACCTGGCTTCGTGGAAATATCCTGATGAAAGCCGACAAAATGACGATGGCTAATTCACTGGAGCTGCGCGTACCTTTCATCGACACCAAGGTTTTCGAGTTTGCCGCTACCATTCCAACGAAGTACAAAATCGCGAATGGCACCACCAAGCACGTCCTGCGTGAAGCAATGAAAGATTTCCTGCCTCCGGAAATCAAGACGCGGAAAAAACTGGGCTTCCCGGTTCCGACACGTCATTGGTTGAAAAACGAGTTTTACAAATGGGCCAAAGAGATCATTTTTGAATCCAAAGTCGATCATTTGATCAATAAGGCATACGTGCTCTATATGCTTGATGAACACCGCGAAGGAAATGCTGACTACAGCCGCAAAATCTGGACGGTTTTGGTCTTCATGCTGTGGCATCAAATCTTTATCGAGCAGCGCTATAATTTTGATCCGTATGTCAGTCCGAATGTAGACGTTCGTCGCAAGAAAAATTCCCTGCAGCATATTGGCTAGGTCTTTTCATCTCTCTCGAAGACTAGCAAAAATAGATTTGCAACCCCTCCCTTACTTTTCGTAGCATCGTGCTTAGAGAACGAACTTATTGTCTCTATTACGATACGCGCGCAAGGCAAGGGAGGTTTTTTGTTATGCTGTTTGATTTGTGGGAACGATATCGCAGGTACATATTACTTGCTGGCGCCATTCTCTTTCTTGGCAGCAGCGTCTGGCTTTATCAGACGGATCAGGAGAATCTACCTGACAAGCTGCCATTGGAAGCACCCGCTTATGCGAAAGCCCATCTGTCTGCTGGAAGCGATGCTAAGAGCGATGAGTCACCGAAGCCTGCTGAGACCTCGGAACCAAAAAGCACCGAGCCTCCCCCTACTCCCCTGTACGTAGACGTGAAGGGTGTGGTCAAGCAGCCTGGCATGTACCGCTTTGAAACAGGAATGAGAGTAGCAGACGCCATAGCAAAAGCAGGCGGCACCCTACCTGATGCAGATCTCGACCAAATCAATTTGGCGCAGCCGCTGTCGGATGGCAGTGCCGTAATCATACCTGCCAAAGGCTCTTCGGCAGCTCTTATTTCGGGACAACAGACAGTCGCCCTGCCACCTTATGGAGTAAGCTCAGGGTCTATGAATAGCCAGAGCGGCGGCCAGGAACCCAGCATTAACGTGAACACGGCTACTACAGAGGAGCTGACGACTCTACCTGGCATTGGACAAGCGCGGGCAAAAGCCATCCTATCGTACCGAACAGAAAAAGGCGGATTCCGATCAGTCGAAGAGCTAAAAGAGATCGAAGGCATCGGTGATAAAATGTTCGAACGTATAAAAGACCGCGTCCGCATTCAATAGGTGACGAAATCGTTGGTCATGTTCCCTTCCTTCCCCTCATAGAATGGGGTAAGAATATTGGAGGGAGATATGCCCATGGATAAAATTGGGTTTATTGGCACGGGCAGTATGGGCAGCATTTTGATCGAGTCATTGCTGTCTGCAAAAGCCTTGTCCCCCGGACACATTATTGTCAGCAACCGTACTCCCGCCAAAGCGGAGCAGCTTGCTCATCGGCATCCCGGGCTTGTCGTTGCCAAAAACAACCTGGAGCTTGCCAAAGCCGCCAAAATCTTGCTGCTATGTGTCAAGCCAATGGAATATAGCGTGATGCTCCAGCAAATTTCCCCTGCGCTGACACCCGAGCACCTGTTGATTACGATCACCAGCCCCATTAAGCTAGAGCAAATGGAAGCATGGGTGCCCAGCGCTGTAGCTCGTGTTGTGCCCAGCATAACCAATGCCGCCCAAGGTGGCGTTTGCCTCTGCGAATTTGGTGTACGTATCCAAGACGAGCAGCGTCAGTTCATTCGCGCTTTATTTTCGCATATCAGCACCCCTATCGAGGTGACTGAGCCATTCCTGCGGGTAACCTCTGATATTGCCAGCTGCGGCCCCGCTTTTCTCAGCTACATCCTCCAGCAAATGATTCACGATGCCGTACAGGAAACAGGCATTTCTGAAGAAGCCGCTACTTACTTGACTACGCAAATGGTTATTGGCATGGCCGAACTGCTTCGAAAAGAAGCTTTTACCCTCCCTACTCTGCAAAAGCGTGTTTGCGTGCCGGGTGGTGTGACTGGCGAAGGGTTAATTCCTTTGCAAAATGGTATCCCCGGACTTTTCGCTGAAGTATTTCGACGTACGCAGGTCAAGTTCGCAGAGGATCAGGAGATGCTGGAGCGGACTTGGAGTAGTCAGCCTAGCTAGCCTCGTTTGGGCTTTAGCTTCTGGGGTGGAGAGGAAAACGGAGAAAAAGCTCCGGCTTCTTGGAACACTTGCTGGGAGCATGAACTGTACGGCTACATTCCAAAAGCGGAACCGCGTCCAAAAGTGGCTGGCTCAGGGAGTATTTCAGAGCCTCCCGCTTAAAAACGTGTTCCGCTTTTTCCATTTCGCCTGGGTTGTGTTCCAAAGAGCCTCGCTTTTTCTCCGTTTTCCTCTCGCCAGCCTCTGGCCCTGCACTCGGGACGTTTTAAAAGAAGAGAATAATGAAGGACATAAAAACTCCTTATTTTGGGTTGTTATTGCGAATTCAGGAGGCAAGTACTTAAAATTTATTCTTTCCATTCCATAAAAAAGAAGTGGAGACCCGTCAGATACAGGCTCCACTTCTTTTCCTACTTCGTTTTATTCACTTAACGAATGACGATATTTACCAGCTTGCCAGGAACTGCGATCATTTTGACGATTGTTTTGCCTTCGATCAGTTCTTTGATGACTTCGTTTGTTAGAGCCAGCTCTTCCATTTGCTCTTTGGTTGCTTCAGATGCAATGAGCAGCTTTTCTTTGTTTTTGCCATTTACCTGGAGGACGATTTCTACCTCGTCATCAACCAGTTTGGACTCGTCATACGTCGGCCATGCTTCGTACGTGAGTGTTTCACTGTGACCCAGCTTCTCCCACAGCTCTTCAGCGATATGCGGCGTGATTGGGGAGAGCATTTTCACGAAGTCTTCCATGTATTTCTTCGGCAGTACGTCAGCTTTGTACGCTTCGTTGATGAAGACCATCAGCTGGGAAATACCAGTGTTGAAGCGCAGACCTTCGTAGTCTTCTGTTACTTTTTTCACCGTTTGGTGGTACACACGTTCCATGCTGGTAGCTTTGGAGGTGTCCACGATTTTGTCGTTCAGCTCTCCGCTTTCGTTAACGAACAAGCGGTATACACGATCTATGAAGCGGCGTGATCCATCCAGACCTTTTGTTGACCAAGCGATGGAAGCATCCAAAGGTCCCATGAACATTTCGTACATACGAAGCGTATCCGCACCGTGGCTGTTTACGATATCGTCAGGGTTTACGACATTCCCTTTTGATTTACTCATCTTCTCGTTGTTCTCGCCAAGAATCATTCCTTGGTTAAACAGCTTTTGGAAAGGTTCTTTCGTTGGAACTACACCGATATCGTACAGGAATTTGTGCCAGAAACGGGAGTAGAGCAAGTGAAGAACCGCATGCTCGGCTCCGCCGATGTAAATGTCGATCGGCAGCCATTCTTTCAGCTTTTCTGGATCAGCCATTGCTTTATCATTGTGTGGATCGATAAAGCGCAGGAAGTACCAGCAGCTACCCGCCCATTGTGGCATGGTGTTCGTTTCACGGCGTGCTTTGAGGCCTGTTTCCGTATCTACCGTGTTAATCCAGTCGGTGATATTGGCGAGTGGTGACTCCCCTGTACCGGACGGCTTGATTTCTTTTGTTTTTGGCAAAATGATCGGTAGCTCGGATTCTGGAACGACCTTCATCGTGCCATCCTCCAGATGCAGGATCGGAATCGGCTCACCCCAGTAGCGCTGACGACTGAACAACCAGTCACGCAGACGATACGTTACCTTGCGATTTCCTTTGCCTTCTGCTTCGAGCCATTCGATCATTTTGCTGATCGCTTGTTCTTTGTTCAATCCATCGAGAATGCCGGAGTTGACGTGCTCGCCATCACCTGCATACGCTTCCTTGGAGATATCTCCACCTGCAATTACCTGCTTGATTGGCAGATCAAACGTTTTGGCAAACTCATAGTCACGTTCGTCATGAGCTGGAACCGCCATGATCGAGCCTGTTCCGTAGCTGATGAGTACGTAATCTGCAATCCAGATTGGCAGACGCTCGCCGTTTACCGGGTTAATTGCATAGGCACCGGTAAATACCCCGGTTTTTTCTTTCGCCAAATCCGTGCGCTCCAGATCACTCTTTCGTTTTGCTTGCTCCAGGTATGCATCGACTGCTTCTTTTTGTTCTGGTACCGTGATTACGTCAACCAGCTTGTGCTCTGGCGCCAGCACAGCATAAGTTGCTCCGTACAAGGTATCAGGACGTGTTGTAAAGACGGTAAAGGATTGGTCATGTCCGTCGATCGCAAAAGTCACCTCTGCCCCTTCTGAACGACCGATCCAGTTACGCTGCATTTCTTTGATGCTCTCTGGCCAATCGAGTTCTTCCAGGTCAGACAAAAGTCTTTCAGCATAAGCAGTAATTTTCAGTACCCATTGACGCATTGGGCGACGTTCAACTGGATGGCCGCCACGCTCACTTTTCCCATCAATGACTTCTTCGTTAGCCAGTACGGTTCCCAGAGCAGGGCACCAGTTTACGGCTACTTCGTCAACGTAAGCCAATCCATGCTCATACAGCTTGGTGAAAATCCATTGCGTCCATTTATAGTAGCTCGGATCAGTCGTATTGATCTCTCTGTCCCAGTCATAAGAAAAGCCCAGAGCCTTAATTTGGCGGCGGAAGTTGTTGATGTTCTGCTCTGTAAATTCAGCTGGATCATTCCCTGTATCCAGTGCGTACTGCTCAGCAGGCAGACCGAAAGCATCCCAACCCATTGGGTGCAGAACATTGTAGCCTTGCATGCGCTTCATGCGGGACAAAATATCGGTAGCCGTGTATCCCTCTGGATGACCTACGTGAAGTCCTGCACCGGATGGATACGGGAACATATCAAGTGCGTAAAATTTCTTCTTGCCTTCGTCCTCAGACGTTTTGAAGGTTTTGTTTTGCTCCCAGTATTGCTGCCACTTCTTTTCGATATTGCGATGACTAAAAACCATGGTAAAGCACTCCCATCTTCAATAGGTAAAAGGTGTAAAAAAATAAAAAAACCCCACGTCCCTTGTCGTTCAACGAAAAAGGGACGAGAGGTTGTGTTTATCCCGCGGTACCACCCAGATTGGCAAATGTCAGACATTCACCCACTTGTTACATCCGTATCATGGATGAGTCGCTCTCCCTTACACAGCCAAAGGACATTCAGGGGGAGTGCTGGGAGGTGAGTTCAGAATGCTCCGGGTTGACTTGCACCAGCCGTCAACTCTCTAGATTCACGAAGTCTTTTCTTACTATTCCTCTTCTACGCGTCGAAATTTGCAGTTATAACACGATTATAGTAAATCAGAACCAATCATGTCAAATCTTTCGGCTTGCGTGCTGAAAAAAATAGGCGTTCGCTTGATTCCTGTGGAGGCAAATCCGAATAATCAGCAGTGATCACAATGTCTGTGAATCCAGCTTCCGTGAGCCAGCGCATCAATTGAATCGGTTGGTAGGCACGCTGCCAATGCTCCTCTTCCATTCGCTCGTACAAGCCATTTGGCTGCAAAAGGAAGAAGGTCAGCTGATGCTCTACCTCTAAACGAAGCGGGTCGCAAAAACATTGCCAAATGTACGAAACTTCATCCTCCACGTGTGTGAAGGTCTCGTCCCCAAAAATATGCAGCATTTTATAAGGACTGTGTACGTCAAACAGAAAGCTGCCCCCGGGCGCAAGATGGGCGAAAACACGCTGGAATGTCTCCTGGACATCTGCTTCCTCGGTCAAATAGCTGAGTGAATCACATAGCGATATGACTGCGTCTGCCACAGGCAATTCCAGCTCGCGCATGTCCTGCTCCACCCAGGAAACATCTACCTGAGATTGCCTCATCTTGTCGTATGCGATTGCCAGCATTTCCGCCGACAAATCGACTCCCGTAACACGGTATCCACGCTTGGCAAGCGGGATGGCAATCGTGCCCGTACCACAACCAAGATCGATGACGTGCTGCGGCTTCTCTCCTTTTGCCCACATGCGCTCAACCCAGTCCAGCCATTGGTCGTAGGGAGTGTCCGCCATCAGCCTGTCGTACACAGCCGCCATATGTGCATATGCCATCTGTATTTACCCTTGCTCTGCGAAGGAAACTTCCTCTGCATCCTTCCACAGACGCTCCAAATTATAAAATTCACGATCTTCACGGTGGAAGACATGGATCACGATATCACCGAGGTCAACGAGAACCCAGCGCCCTTCATCTGCACCCTCAATGCCGCGTACCGTAAAACCATTTTTGTACACCTGATCGCGAATTTCTCTGACGATCGCTTGTACCTGACGTTCGTTGTTACCGTGGCAAATCATGAAGTAGTCCGCAATAACGGATAGTTTTTTGATATCCAGTACCTTGAAGTTTTCTGCCTTTTTATCTTCTGCTGCCTTTACCACCAAACGTGCCAAATCATCTACTGTTTTAACCATTAAACCCTCCTGCTCTCCCTTTTTGGGATACCAAATCGTTGTATGCAATCAGCGTCAACGGATAAACCGTCTTCTGCTTTTCTATCAAAAAGCGGATCGTCCCTCCCAAAGCATGGGCGAGGGCAGCATCCAGATCATGCTGTGCCATTGTGCGAATTTCTTCCACACCTGGATAGTTGCGGTTCGGTTCTATATAGTCTGCCACACAAACCACTTTTTCTAACATGGACATCCCGGCCCGCCCCGTCGTATGGTAGCGTACAGCTTGTAAGATCTCTGTGTCGGTGACGCCAAGCTCCGTTTGGATGACGATAGCTGCGGCAAATGCGTGCCACAGCTCTTTTTCTCCTTCCAACAGCTCGGTTGGCATGTCATGGCGAACCAGAATCTCAGACATTTTTTCAACAGGCCAGCATTTGCAGTAGTCGTGCAAGAATCCAGCCAGCTCTGCTTTTTCAGGATCAGCCCCAAATCGCTCTGCAAGCTGCTTTGCCGACGCAGCTACTCCGAGCGTATGCTGGTAACGCTTGTCGTGCATTTGCGCCCGTACCTTTTCGAGCAGAGCCTCCCGATTACTCCACTTGTTCATAGAATCGGTTCTCCTTTATATAGCGTTCGACTGCATCTGGCACGAGATAACGAATACTCTTGCCGGCAGCTGCTTTATTCCGGATGAGTGTAGAAGAAATATCCCACACCGGCATCTCGACAAATGTCACGACTTCATCGTTATTGCCTTTGTCCAGCTCAGCTCCCGGCCGAGCCAGACCAATAAAGTGTATCATACGAATCAGTTCTTTGTACTGGTACCATTCGGAAAGAATCTGCACCATGTCTCCCCCAATAATAAAGGAGAATCGGTAATTTGGGTACTGTGAGACAAGCTCTACGATCGTGTCATAGGTGTAGGAAGGACCTTCACGCCTAAGCTCTATATCCGTTACAAAAAACGATTCATGATCAGCCACCGCAAGCTCTACCATTTGCAAGCGATGCTTCGCAAGCGTTAGGCTGTTCCGTTTTTTATGGGGAGGAACATGGGTAGGCATAAACCACACCTCGTCCAATCCTGCCTGTTCACGCGCTTGTTCAGCAGCGAGCAAATGTCCGCAGTGTATCGGATCGAACGTGCCGCCCATAATACCAATATGCTTTTGTTGTTGTTCGTTCATAGTGATTGCCTACTGTCCTATGGTAGCTTGATTGTCTTGTGCTCCCGGGACTCTTTGTACAATACAACTGTATGTCCAATCAGTTGCACCAGCTCCGCTCCAGCACCTGCTGCCAGGTCCTCTGCTACTTCGTGCTTGCCATCACTGTTGTTTTGCAGGATGGATACCTTGATCAACTCGCGCACTTCCAGCGCTTCCTTGATTTGTGTAATCATATTTTCATTTACTCCGCCTTTTCCTACTTGGAAAATAGGCGCAAGATGATGAGCTTCTGCACGTAAAAAACGTTTTTGCTTGCCGGTTAACATCGGCATGCCTCCTTATTTGTCCTGCAATCGTTGTCGATCAGGTCGTTTTCTTTAGTTGCTGCAAGACGATCTCACGCATGGCATCAGTGGGTGCTTGTTGGCCAGTCCATAACTCGAAGGCCAATGCTCCCTGATTGACGAACATGCCTACACCGGAATGAACAGTTGCGCCAATCGCACGGGCTTCGCCGAGCAGGCGTGTTTCCAACGGATTGTAGATAAGATCGCTTACGGTTAATTGGTTATGAAGCCATTCTGGTGGAACAGGCATTTCTTGTACGTTTGGGAGCATCCCGATCGAGGTCGTATTGATGAGCAGCGAAGAGTCTGCGATCGCGTCCATCCCGTCACCCTGTTCTACGATTTTGGTAGGGACAATCGTACCAACATGCTCTGCCAGAATCTGTGCTCTTTCTCTTGAGCGGTTCATGATTCTAATTTCCTTAACACCTTTTTCTGCTAGAGTAAACGCAACTGCTCTGGCAGCGCCACCCGCTCCTACCATGGTTACGATTTGTTGATCCAGAACAATCCCTGTCTCTTCTACGAGCGAGCGGACGTATCCCATTCCATCTGTATTGTAACCGATCAGTCGCCCGTCGTTGATCACAACTGTGTTGACAGCCCCAATTCGTTTTGCCAGAGGATCAATCTCATCGAGCATCGGCATAATGGCTACCTTGTGCGGAATCGTTACATTAATACCTTTTAGCCCAAGAGCACGAATACCTCTAACAGCGTCCTCCAGATCGGCAGGATCAACATCAAACGCAACATAGGCGAACCCCAAGCCCATCTCCGCAAATGCCGCATTATGCATCATCGGCGACTGCGAATGAGAAACCGGATGTCCAAACAAACCAACCAGTTGTGTTTTGCTTGTAATCATGAAGATATCCTCCCCATTATGTCTCTCTAGCATATATCACGGAAAAAAGATGCTCCTATTTCAAACAGTGACTAGATCAAGCCTTTGCGCATCCCTACGCTCACACCTTTAGGCGCATGAACCACGATGCTCGCTTCATGCTTTCCTTGGAGACTGACCCAACCCAAGCCGGAAATAACAATATCGGTTGTCGTCTCGGTCGGTTTAATTTTGAAGGAATGCTTAACGAATGGCGGCAATGCTTTGACTCCTTCTTCGCCAGTGGGTGGTACCAGGAGTGTTCCATGATGCTTCGCCAGCACTTCATCCGCTTTTTCCAGTTTCGTCCGGTGGATGTACAGATCATTGTCTACATAAACAACGAGGGACTGACGCGGTCCACGAACAAAATCAATTCGAGCAAGCCCACCCAAAAAGAGCGATTGACCATCGTCTAGCTGGTATACCTTGGAATTGATTCGACTTCTCGGAGTGATTTTACGAAGGTCTGCCGGGGAAACCATGTGTCCGATCTGATCACGATTAATAATGCCAGGCGTGTCAAAAATGGAGCGACCGTCCTCCAGCGGGATTTCGATCTTGTCGAGAGTCGTCCCTGGAAACGGTGAAGTAGTGATTTCCATATCGGTAGAGCCATAATCATGTAAAATCCGATTAATCATGGTCGACTTGCCTACGTTCGTGACCCCAACAATATACACATCGCGACCTTTGCGCAGCTCGCCAATCCGGTTCAGCAGCTCGTCGATGTTCTGACCTTTTTCCGCACTGATCAGTACTACGTCTTCTGGACGCAAGCCACGTTCCTTTGCCTCGTGCTGCATCCAGTTGCGCACACGGTTCAAATTGATGTTGCGCGGAAGCAAATCAACTTTGTTTCCTACGAGCAAAATCGGATTTTTACCGACAAATCGAGGCAATCCACGCAGCCAAGAGCCTTGAAAGTCAAAAATATCGACTACCATGACCACTAATGACTGGGTAGAGCCGATCCCATCCAAAATGCGTAGGAAGTCATCGTCACCCATTCCTACAGGGGCCACTTCGTTGTAATGCTTGATGCGATAGCAGCGCTGGCAAATGACGACTTTCCTGTCGAGTGCAGACGCCGGGGCATAGCCTGGCCGCTTCGCATCCTCCGTCTGAATCATGATCCCACAGCCGGCACAGGAGCCAGACGTTTGTTCTATCATGCTTTTCTCCTCCACGAAACCATTCCTTTCCGCTCCATCCAAATAAGGGCCACACGCTCCAACTGTCGATTGAAACGCGTCCAAAAACCGTCCGTTTGGGCTACTGGTACTACCAAGATGGTATGGAACCCAAGCCGGTTTCCGCCCAGCACATCAGTAAACAATTGATCGCCAATAACAACGGTCTCGGCAATCGTTACATTCATCTGCCGTACCGCTTGCAGGAAAGCCCGGTTCGTAGGCTTACGAGCCGAGCAAATAAATCCGATATCGAGAGGTGAACAGAAACGGTCCACACGTTCCTTGTTGTTATTTGAGACTACCGTTACCTGAATATCCGCTTCATGCAAGCGTTTCAGCCAGTTTTCTACCTCGGGGGTGGCAAGCGGCCTGTCCCATTCAACCAAGGTATTGTCCAGGTCTGTAATGACGGCCCGTACCTTATTTCGCTTCAATTGATCTATATCGATATGGTGGATAGATTCCACGAACTGACTGGGCATCAGCTTCTTTAAAAACACGGGGGCACCTCCAAATGATGTAAAGCAATCAACCGCGATTTCGGCACCTACTATACCATAATCGACCACTCTGTTGCAAAAGAAAAAGCACAGAAGCCCCTTGCTTTCGGGAAACCGTTTGAGTAAAATGAAGGTACTAAGAAAACTACTTTTGTTTAAATGGTTTTCACCCGAGTAGTTTTGTCAGGGGGTTGATTGACATAAAAGACCGGATCATGAAAGGTTTTATTGAAGAGATCAGAGACAAGGGCATGAAATTTTCTATGGATGATCTGGCTCGCAGGCTCGGAATCAGCAAGCGCACACTGTATGAGCATTTCTCGTCCAAGGTCGAAATTTTAGAAGCAATCATTGAACAAACCTTTGCAGAAGGCGATGAAAAAGCGCAGCAAATCATTGACGACGACAGTCTCTCTCTCATCGATAAGATCAAAGGGGTCATGATGGTTTTACCTACCCATTACGAGTTATACGATTTACGTGTACTTGAACAGATGAAGCGCTATTATCCTGAGCAATGGGCCATGGTCGACTCAGCTTTGTCAGACGATTGGCAAACACTGCGTGTGCTTATTGAGCAAGGAATTCGCGAAGGTCAGATTGTGAATATGAACGTCACTCTCCTGATGAAGCTGATCATCGATGCCGTAAACTCGACGCTTGACCAACGTTTTTACATGCAAAATCAAATTACCGTGTCACAGGCCCTTTCCGCAATTGTGGATGTACTTTTGTTCGGGCTCGTACCAGTGGATAAAAGGTGATCCTTTTATTCCCCTTTTTTTACAAAAACCAATAAAACAAAAATAGTTTTCACAGTAACGAGGTGTTCACCATGTCTTTCTTTACACAAATGACAAAGCAACAGCGAACAGGTCTTCTGTTCGTCATTCTGATTCTGTTTATCGACATGCTGCTGTACAGCTTGTTGATTCCGATTGTTCCTTATTTTACGGAAACGTTGCAGCCTTCTTCGACCATGATGGGAGTATTATTTAGCAGCTATGCGGTTGCTATGCTCATCGCCACTCCTATTTTCGGTCCGGTATCTGACCGGTTCGGCAGACGCATTATGCTTCTGATCGGCTTGCTTGGACTCGCTGTATCGACACTTTTGTTTGCTTTTTCAGAGTCCATGGTGCTTTTGATTACCGCACGCTTCGTACAAGGGATCTCGGCAGCAGCTACATGGCCAACAGCCCTCGCTTTGCTCGCTGACCTGTTTCCGCCGCAAAAACGCGGAGCTGTCATGGGTACCGCTTTGACCGCTATTTCTACAGGAACCTTGCTCGGTGCTCCCATCGGCGGCTGGCTGTTTGAGATCAGCGACCATCGAATGCCGTTCCTTGCCGCAGCTGCATTTACGGTGCTCAACATCGTTCTGGTTTTCTTGTTCTTAAAAGAAGAAAAAAATCGGACTGTCAGCGAAAAGCTGGAGTTGAGTGGCTTTATCCGCAATCCACAAGTCGTCTTTATTGCCGGAATCGTGCTCCTGGCAGAAGTATCTCTCTGCTTGCTGGAGCCAACTCTCCCTGTTTTCTTTACAGCGAAGATGGGCAGCACACCAACCACAATTGGCCTGTTGTTTGCTGTGATGACCCTGGCATACGGGATGATAGCTCCTGTAGCAGGCTCGCTCTCCAGCCGCTATAATCCGTACAAGCTGATGTTTGCCGGCATTATTGCACTAGCCATCTTCATGCCTTTCCTCGTATGGTCTGGCTCGCTCTGGCAAACAGCGATCGCCATGGCACTCGTCGGCGCAGGCGTAGGCTTCACTTTGTCACCAACACTTGCCACATTAGGCGGAATCATTGACGAAGGTGGCAGCGGGGCTTATGGTACCGCCTATTCGCTCTTTAACATGTTCCATGGTGTCGGCATGGTGGCAGGTCCATTGCTTGGAGGAATTTTGACGGATCTGTTGCCAGTTTCCAGTGCCATTCCTGTCGTAGCAGCAGCTGTGCTTGGTTTTGGCATCCTGCTATTTGTCCAATTGCGGGCAAGCAAAACCGTTCGTATCACGCACAAAGAAAGCGAGCTGAAATTTTGAGGTTGAATCTGCGTCCGATCACGGGCTTTTATGCAAGTGGCCAGATGGATGGGGCTGAAGAAGTGATGATTCTCGATAGAAAACCTAGCATGTAAAACAGCACCCCTTTGCGCTTATCGGCAAGGGGGTGCTGCTGTGTATTATCAGGCCATTTATTCTGCTGGTTTCTGTCTCGCTTCCATCAATCGCTGGACTCTCTCCGTCGGAGTCCAGCACTCGAAACGATAATCTGGGCGTGTTTCGTAGGTGAGACGTGAACACCGATAGCTGACTCCACTTGCACCTTTTTCGACGCGAAAATGAATACAGGTCGCACAGCAATGAAATGCATTTGCTTCCTCCACCGCTCTCCCTCCTATTGCCCCAGCTTCCAGGAAAACATCGTGAGCTGCTCATAGCGCTCTACCTGTTGATCAGCAAAATTGGAAAAACCGACACCAACCAGCCTCACACCTGCGGAATAGTCAAACGCATCGAGCAGATCATCCAGCAAATCCTTCCAATTGGCACCTGCCATAGCCTTGTGCTGCTTGGTGCGCTGGGTGAAATCTGCGTACTTGATTTTTAGCGTGATCGTCTGAGGCTCTACCCCTTCCTGGCGGATGTCCTCCTCTACCTCGCGTAGCAGGGACGTGGCGATCGGCTCTATCGATTCCCGATCATACAAATCAAACGGGAGGGTCGTTTCACGACTCGTCGATTTTGGCGTACGATCCATTTCAATCTCCCTGCTGTCTTCCCCTCTGGCACGATGATAGAGCGATTTTCCGAATTTGCCAAACAAGCTGACTGTCTCATCCAAAGAAAGCTGCCAAAAGTCCTCGACCGTCTCAATTCCTTTTTTGGCGAGCAATTCCTGCGACTTCTTCCCAACACCATGCAATGTGCCAATCGGGAGCGTCCTCAGTACCTCCAAAGCTTGCTCCGGGCGAATAATCACAAAGGCATCCGGCTTTTTCAGGTCGCTGGCTATTTTGGCGAGTGACATATTATACGAGAGTCCAATACTGCAAGTCAGCCCCGTCTCCCGTTTGACCCGCCTTTTTATTTCACGAGCGACAGGGACGGCATTATCATAGTGCGAGACGTCCAAATACGCCTCGTCCAGTCCAACCGTCTGGTAACGTTCTGCATAGGAGGAAAAAATCTCTCTGACTTCCGCAGACTTCTCAATATAGCGGCTATAGCGCACAGGTAAATAAACACCCTGTGGGCATTTTTTTCGAGCCATAGCGATAGGCATAGCAGAACGGACACCGAATTTACGTGCTTCGTAGCTACAGGTCGATACGACTCCACGATTGCCTGTACCCCCAACAATGATCGGTTTCCCACGCAATTCCGGCCGGTCTAGCTGCTCCACACTCGCGAAAAAAGCGTCAATATCCATGTGAAGGATTTTTCTCATGTCGGATAACCACCAAACATACATTCTCATTTGTATTATCCCCGTTTTTCGCCTTTGTTGCAAGTAACGAATCCCCATATGAACCGCCCTTTTTCTTTAGGAGCGTGTGGCGATCACCGAAAGCAGCTCGGAAACAGAAGGGTTTCCTCTTTTCGCATACATGATTTTCCTGTCCTTGCCAATGATGTAGACGATGCGTTGCTGGAAGAACAGACCGAGAATTTTGCCTACTCCGTATGCGGATCGAATGGACTCGTCAGCATCAACGATCAACGGAAAGCGATAGCCAAACCGCTCTGCAAAAGATTGCTTCTTGCCCAGCTCTCCCGGGTTTACCCCGAATACGACTGTGTCAGCCTGTTCGATTGAAGCGTAGTTGTCCTGCACGGCACAGAGCTGCTTCGTGCAAACGGGCGTGTCATCACCCGGATAAAAAATGAGGACGATATTTTGCTTGCCCAGATAGTCCTTGAGGTCTACAGGGCCTTTTGTGCTCATTGCCGCAAATACCGGGGTGTCTGCTCCCACTTTTAACATATCACTCACCTCTTTCTCCCAGTATACATGAACCAGCGCGAAAACTCAGACGGTTGTAGAAGACGAAAAACCGTCCTGCCTCTGACAGAACGGTTCTTCTTGAAATGTTTTTTAGTTTCCTGATCGCTCCTAGGTCGCCTGCAGCTTCTGCTGTTTGACACGGGCAATAAATGCCTCTGCGAGCTTTAGCATATCACTGTCGTGCGCCCACATGCGCTCCGGATGCCACTGCAACCCTACGTGTAGCCCGTCGAGGCTCTCAATCGCCTCAATCACACCGTCAGCCGCGCATCCAGTCATTTTAAAGCCTTGTGCTACATCTTTAACCGATTGATGGTGTGAGGTATTAACCAGCACTTCCGTCTTGCCGAGTGCGTCTGCCACAAAGCCAGGCTGCAGCACTACCTTGTGTGCACCATACTGGCGCGAGCCTCTTTGCGCGTGCTGCAATGCCCCTGGAACCTGTCTTGGGATATCCTGAACGAGCGTGCCGCCACAAGCAACGTTCATGATTTGCATCCCACGACAAATGCCTAACATCGGCTTTTGCAGCTCCATCGCCAGCTTGATTATCTCAAGCTCAGCCAGGTCTCGCTCGAATTCGATTTCCCCCAAGCCCTGCAGCGGCTCTTCGCCGTACAAGTGTGGTGCCGGATCGTCTCCACCCGTCAAAATCAAACCGTCCAGCGATTCGATCATCTGGCGAAACGGCGCCTCCTGTATCGTGAGAAGCGGCAGGATGAGTGGAATTCCGCCAGCGCGGGCAATTCCATCCACATAGCCGGAACCAACATAAAAGAACTGGTCCAGATTGTTACCTGGGAAAAACATTTTCGTACACGCTACGCCAATAATCGGCCGCACACAATTCACTCCCTCATCCATTCTTTATTTCTTTTCGTTGGACGCGTATTTGAAGTCAATGAATCCGAGGGCGTCTACTACAACATCCTTAACGCTGTCCTGTTTAACCCATGCATACGTGAAATAGTAGATCGGCATTGCCGGCATTTCGTCCATGACGATGGCATCTGCCTTTTTCAGGATTTCTTTGCGCTTGGCTACGTCGCCTTCTTTGGCAGACTGTGCAAGCAGGTCAAGAAACTCCTTGTTCTCCCATTTCGATGTATTCAGGCCACCCTTGAACACTTCCAGGAAGTTGATCGGATCGTTGAAATCGCCAATCCAGCTCGCACGTCCAATCGTGAAGTTGCCTTCCTTCATCTGCTCCCGGTGTACCTTGTTTTCTTTATTAACCAGCTTCACTTCGATTCCAAACGCTTTTCTCCATTGATCCTGGATGACGGTTGCGATACGCTGGTTTACTTCTGTCGTATTGTACGCGATCGTCAGCTCAGGCAGCTGGGTCAGACCTGCTTCCTTCATTCCTTCGGCAAGCAGCTTTTTCGCTGTCTCTACATCGCCATCCTTGATGTAGCCATCTGTACCTAGCGCCATGGTTGGCGGCAGGATTCCCGTCGCTGGCGTACTCTTGAATGGTACGACGTTGTCCGAGATTTCTTTGCGGTTTACGGCTGTTGCAAAAGCCTGGCGAATCTTTTTGTTGTCAAAAGGCTTCTTGGTCGTGTTGAAGATGTACCAATACGTCCCTGCAGTCGCCTGCGTTTGCATTTTACCCGAATCCTTCAGAGCATCGAGCGCATCGAGTGGCAAATCGCCGAGCGGTGAGCCTGCCCAATCCAAGTCGCCTTTTTCAAACATGGACAGCTCTGTGTTGGCATCCTCAATCATGTTGACCGTGAGCTTGGACAATTTGACAGCCACCTTGTCCCAATAGGAATCGCTCTTTTCAAATTCGATGACCGATTTATGCTCCCATTTTTTCAACACGAACGGACCGTTTCCGATGTAGGTTTCCGGTTTGGAAGCCCACTCCTTGCCTGCTTCTACGACCTTTTGATTCACAGGGAAGTAGGTGACAGATGCGACCAGCTCCGGGAAGAACGGCGCCGGGTTCTCCAGGGTCACAACGAGCGTCTTGTCGTCCGTTGCCTTTACACCAACATCCTCTGCTTTTGCTTTCTTGGAGTTAAAGGCCTCTCCATTTTTCAAATAGTACAGCTGGTACGCATAGCCGGAAGCGGTTACAGGATCGAGAACACGTTTCCACGCGTATTCAAAGTCATGAGCGGTTACCGCATCCCCGTTGGACCATTTGGAATCGCGCAAATGGAACGTGTACGTTAGCCCATCCTCTGATACCTCGTACTTTTCAGCGACCGCCTCTTTCAGCTCGCCATTTTCATTCAAGCGAAGGAGACCATCAAATGCTGCCCGGGCAACAGACATCGAAGGGATATCTTCTGCCAGTCCAGGGTCGATCGTGTTCGGCTCACCTGTATTCAGGTTCACCTGCATGGTCTGCGGGCTGGATGCTGCTTGTCCCTTCTCGGAAGTAGACACTCCCTCACTCGTGCCCGCCTGCGGTGTACCACAGCCAGCAAATGCCAGACTGGTCAGTAGCACAGCACAGAATGATAGCTTTTTGAACCTTTTCACAAAAAAACCCCCGTCTCTGGAATAATTCTTCTTGATTGTTAGGAGCATGACTAAATAATATTATCTTGAGAAAATTTTGTCTACACGAAAGAAAAAGGAGATGGATCAAATGCTATCAAGTCTTTCTACTTCCATAGCTGATTTGCTGCAAGAAGCGGGCGGTGAATGGGGTATTTATTTGGAAGATTTACAAACCGGCGAGAAGTTCACCTGGAATGAAAATCAACGCTTTTACGCCGCTAGTGTAATTAAAGTTCCCATTATGACAGCAGTATTTGCCCAGGCTTACGCAGGCAAGCTTGCACTTGAGGACAAGATCAAGCTGCGCCATGAAGACCTGGTGGGTGGAGCAGGTGTGCTGCAGCATATAACTCCCGGTACCGAGCTGACCGTACAGGACCTGGTCACTCTGATGATCATCCAGAGCGATAACACCGCGACCAACATGATGATTGATCTGGTTGGCATCGAAGCTATCCGTACTGCCATGAGCAAAACCGAAATGGTGAACAGCCAGTTCTACAACAAGCTGATGGTCGTCCCAGCCGAGCTTGAGGGCTACAACGAGATTACAGCAGCCGACATGGGAAGCCATATGCGTTATTTGGCTACAGGTAAAGTCATTTCGTATGACAGCTGTCTAAAAATGATTGCGATCTTGAAGCAGCAGCAGCACCGTGACCGCATTCCTTTCCTGCTCCCTGATCCTGATGGGGATATCATCGGCATGGTACCAAAATGGGAATTTGCCAACAAGACAGGCTCTGTTACAAACATTACTCACGATGTTGGTATCCTCTACGTCGGCAACCATGCTGTTACGATCAGCGTACTGAACAAAGGACTGAAGCAAAAAGCGGCAGCGGACGTCATGGCGCGTATCGGCAGCCTCGTATACGGTGTATACTCTTCCTAAATCACCAAAATTGAATCGTTATCTTCGCCGCCAGCTTCGTTTGGCGGCTTTTTTTGACGAAAAACGGGCGCTCCCACTCAAAAAGGGAGCACCCGTGATCTTGTTCTCACATTATTCTTTTTCCAAAATCAGGTTGGCTACATTCAACGCACTGGAGAAAGACAGCTCGGACAATTGTCCTTGTCCCTCACACCAGTCACCAGCAAAGAACAGGTTGCGGTAATCCGGCAGTGAAATTGGCAATGGCTTCTGGTTCATGGTCCATTTGATCTCCTGTACAATCGCACGGGTGGAGACACGTGGCACAACAAGTTGCTCACGCCATCCGGCAAAATGCTTGTCATACAGGTTTTCAATTTCTATTTTACGCTGCTCAGCTGCCTCCTTGTTCCCTACATCTGCTTGACGCATATACGCGGTTGCCTGCAAAAGCTGACCACCCTCAGGTACACAAGTCGGGTCGTAATACGAGATATCCGTAATAAAGATGTTGTTTTGTTTGTCGTAGATATACGAGAATGGAACGTCGACGCGTTCTTTAAGCCCGATATCATAGACAATAACCACAGTTGGCTCGTACTCTGCATGCTGAGCAATCGCATGCTCCAGACGTGTTTCAGCAAAGACCTTGACCATTTCTTTCGGCGGAATACAGCTGATAAATTCATCAGCAGTAAACTCGCCCTCCGGTGTTACCACTCCCACAACACGATCGTCTTCTACATGGAACTGTTCAACCTTGGTTTTGGTCAAAATCGTTCCATTATTCGCTTCAATGACACGAACAAATTCATTGATCAACGCCTGCCAGCCACCACCAATGTAGGCAACAGGCTTATTGGTTGTAAATAGACGGCTGTAGTACGAGAAGAATACGTCAGACGGAATTTTCTCCGGTTCACGTGTGAAGAAGTTTGAGGAAGCAAGTGTCAGCATCATGTCTTTTACTTCTTCATTGACATGCTTCTTCTCCATCCACTTCAGAATGGACATATGCGGATGGCCTTTTTCCATTTTCAACATGGTTTTTAAAATTTCAAACGTAAACAACACTTTGTCCAAACCGGTAAGCAGCTTTGTTTGGAAGAGACCTTGTACGTTAGAAGGAACAGCAGTGAGCTCGTCTCCTATATCGTACTTAGCTTTGGTCGGGTTAAAGTCTTGCCAGTCAATGTGAAGCCCCAGCTCTTTTTCAAACGTTCTCAGAACTGAGCTGTCACGAGCGTAAATAGCATGGGCACCGAAGTTAAAGTTAAAGCCCTTGATCTTCAACGTAACGGCACGTCCACCTAATTGACCGCGCTCCAATACAGCAACTTTTTTGCCTTTCGATGACAGGTAGGCAGCGCTGGAAAGACCAGCTAATCCTCCACCTACGATAACAACGTCATAGTGATTGGTTGTCATACACAATCTCCCCTACGCACTAGCGATGTTGATTCTGATCCAGTAACAATGCTAAACCCTATCCTAGAATACTGGATGTATAAGGTGGAAGTCAACCATTATTGAACTGTGTCTATTTTTATACTGGCACATACCATTTATTTCCTCTATACCCATCATGCTATAATGAAAAGAAAACCTGAAAAGATAAGGGTGTTTCCATATATGACCTGGAATTTTCCTATCCCCATGCAAGTCAAGCAGTTGGGTTCGTTGCCACCCATCGCAGAAAATCACGAGCCCCTTCTCTCTCTCAAGCAGTATTCCCCTGAGATTGAGGTGTATCCGGCTTACTTTCACGAAGGCTTAACCGGGACAACGAATGATTGCCTGCTGCGCAAGAGTGTCGCACAACGGTTAAAGGAAGCTGCTTCATTACTTCCGACAGGAATTCGGCTCGTACTTTTGGATGGCTATCGGCCAACCCCGGTGCAACAGGCTTTGTATGATCGCCAGAAAAACTGTCTGCTTGACCAGGGCTGGACAGAAAATGAAGAGATGTATGCGCAGTTGCACCGCTTTGTTGCCCGCCCCTCCATAGATCCGGAGAAGCCACCTCGTCATTTGACGGGAGGCGCTGTAGATTTGACGCTTTCAGGACCCGATGGTTGGTTAGACATGGGTACACCTTTTGATGATTTCAGCGATCGGGCAGCCACCCTCTACTATGAACAAAAGGCTGAGCTTACTCTCGATGAACAAATTTGTCGTGACCACCGTCGGCTATTGTACCACGTCATGAGTCAGGTTGGCTTCACCAATTATTCTGATGAGTGGTGGCATTTTGATTATGGCAATCAAGCCTGGGCGGTATTGACTGGGAATGAGACCGCTATTTATGGCGGAGTCATCCCAGAAAAGTCCTCTTAACCCGCAAAAAACGGGGCTGCATACATCGCCCCGTTTTTCCATCTATGCTCTTAGTCATTTCTGCGTGTCATTTGCTGCCAGACTGTACCACTAGCCGCTTCACCGCTTTCAATCCGTTCAACAGCCATTTGTACCTGCAGACTGACCTCGAATTCAGGATCGTTTTGTGCTGCACGCAATGCCTCGAGTGCAGACTCGTCCCCCACCTCAAACAAGAATCTCGCTGCACGCCAACGAACAAGCTTATTGCGATCCTTCAGAGCCTCACACATCGGGGCAGTTGCTCGTACATCACCCAAATCAGACAAGGTATCGCCCGCAGTTCGTCTTACAGAGACAGAGTCATCACGAAGTGCTTCGAACAAGAGTGGGAAGACGGCGTCTCCCCCAACCATTCCTAAATAGACCACAGCAAGTCTGCGAATCGAAGGCTTCGTATCGCGCAATGCTTTTTCAAGAATAGGCAAATCTTCTTCAGTCGGCTCCATCCGATCGAGTGCTTCATATCGTTTTTGCCAGTCTGGATCGGTGAGCATCTCAAGTGTAACAACCTTCTTTTCCCTTACAACAGGCTCTGGGGTTTCTCCTGGTCCAAGCTGCATCGCATGTTCTACGAGCTGTGCAACACGGCTCTCGGGATAGGCTGCATCGATCTCACCGGCAACCTCTTCCCCAATCTCGCGCAAATCCCCGTAGCGTACGCCATGCTCGACCCATTTTCGCTCCATAATCAGGTTTGGAGAAGCAGAGCCTGCGTTTACAGCTGCTTGCCCAAAACGCTCTGGCAGGGCGGCACGTATTTGCTCCGTACCCATGGTTACTTTAACCTGCATCGGTACACCCCGAAACATCTGGATAAACACCTGCGCTTCGCCAAAGGCTGCAGCGTCTGCCGCAGACGGAACTGTAACAGTCGTCCCCGCACCCGCTTGCAAAACCTCTCTTGCCTGTGTCAAAATACGCTGCCAATCTGCAGTCGATTTACGCTCCAGTGCGAGAAAATCGGCAGTATGAAAGATGGATGTTACCCCATCGATTTCGAGCAGCTTGCCCATCAGCTCTGGCGCCTTCGCAGCCTCTGCTTTTTTATAAACATGTTGAACGCCGTCTGGCAAACGCACGTCTACGTTTAGTTTCATCACGTTTGGACTTGGTGTTGGTTCGATAGACAACAGTTTCATCATATGTCACTCCTTTTTCCGTACTACTTCAAGCATCCTCCTTATCGTAGCACGCCTGCTCCCTCTTTTTCCAATCTGGAGGGGCAACAAATGCAGTTTGCCTAAAAATAATGGCGTCTCATTTCCGAGATGATTTCGTCCAAATTGTTTGCTACCTGTGGAATCGCGTACCCGACGTACAGCGGCGAGGTAACAAAACGTGGTACGACCTTGGCAAACAGCTTGTCCTTCCAATGATAAAAAAAGAAATTGTAGCTTTTATTTCGCACATTGACATGATTCAGTACCCAATGAGCAAGAATCTGTAGGTAGTCTGCCATCTGGGGCAAGCGATCCCAATCCGACAAGACTACATTGTATTCAAAAAAGCCGGCTCGCGGATGTGTCGACAGCGTACACTCGATCCCTGCTTCTCTGTCTATGGTCTTCCCGATAAAATCACTATCCTTGACTTGCGCGTGGTAATCATACTGATTAAGTCCAACGATTTGCATATGTGGATGGCGAATGCTTCCGCCAGATAATGGACCATGATTTTTGAAAAAAAGGACCGATTGAAAGGAGCCGCTCCGCTCCATCTCCAGCCATTTTTCTACCCCAAAGGACAAAAGAGCCCGTACATGCTCTTTGGAATAGACCGACCAGTCTCCCTCACACTCATCCGACTCAATCAAGACAGTCTGATAGGTTTCTTGTAAAACCGGGTATTTGTTCATGAGCCAGATCATCGATCCACGCTGCTCCAGCACGTCCGTGAGACTTTTGCGATCGCAAAATGGACAGGCTGCTTCCCGGTTGATCACACTCTCTGGTTTTTTCCTACCCATCTGCATATTAAAGTGCAAATGCGTCTGCGTCATACAAGCGTCCCTCCTGTTCCTCTCTCCTCACTTTACACGAAAATGATCGAGAAAATCATTTCGTTTTTCATGCAACAGCCCCTTTTTAATTCGGGCTGCGGATTCTTTTTTTATCTCAAGCGATTTGCATACAATGAGAAGCAGTGAATAGCGGAAAGGTGTTGGATGCAAATGGAGAGGTCTTTTTATTATCCCGTTAGCTGGAGTGAGGCACATAAATACAAAATTATGCTGGATCAAGAAGGTGTTCCCTATGAAATTCAATCACCAGTGGATTTGCCTATTCTAGAGGAAGGCAAGCTGGCTATCGTCTTCCCTTCTATCCCACTGCGTCTGTACGCCTGGGTGCGTGCCTTGTTTTATCGAGATGGTCTCCGCTATCCAGATCCATTTTCTGCGAGCTATAAGCTTAGATAATGCAAGCAGCTGACAGGTACCGCTTCAGCTTACACACATAGGATGTTAATAGAGGCGTTTGGTTTCCCCCTAACTGGAGGAGGTGAAGAAGATGCCATCCTATAACATTCGTATTTCCATTGCCAATTTGAGACTTGACCTCTTTGACGGTTCCCGGCTTGTCCGCTCCTTTCCGGTTGCTCTCGGAAAGATTGTTACCTCAACCCCACGTGGGGATTTTACAATTATCAATAAAGTACCGTATCCGAACTCGTATCCAGGTGGTCCATTAAGTGTGTTTGGCACCTTTTGGCTCGGTTTGAGCAAACCCCATTACGGCATTCACGGAACGAACGATCCTTCCTCCATTGGCAAATACGTTTCCCATGGATGTATTCGCATGTTCAATCAGGATGTCAACGAGTTGGCGAAGACAGTCCCCATCGGTACGCCAGTACGTATTAGGCAACAGTAATGAGCGTCGATCCTTTTCGTCCAAAGCAAAGACCCGCCCCTATAATCCCGAGGCGGGTCTTCCATTCCATTCCCTTTTACATGAAACGAGTCTTTCTCTCATCGGTTACATGCATTCCATCTGATTCAATATATACAAGAAATCTTCTTGCTTGCTTGTACATAATGGATAACGTCATTTCTCTGATCTTGTTCATGATCGCATCTTTTTCGTCAGGGTGCACTTCGCAAGCGAGTTTTTGTTCTTGCTGGGCAAGATAAGACTCAACCCATTCTGGATCTAATTTATAAGCAGGCAACGACAGCGACTCCTCTACTCTAGTAATCTTCTCTAGTCTACAGGAAGCAGGGAGTGCTTTCACAGCCTCAATAACTGGCTATACAAACAGAGATTGGTACTGGGCCCTATACTTCCACAATATCTTCCGTTGGAAAAGAGACGAATTCTTCCGGATGACTCCGAATATAACTGTAGATCATCAAAAAGGTATCCGGTATGTTCTGTTGATAATGTGCATAGAGTCGATGAACCGTTTCCGAAAGCTGAGCATCCTCTTCCAAATCCTGTCCCGTTACATCTGCCATCGTCTTGCCAAGCCTCTGATTTCTTTCCTCTAGTACCTCGTTCATTTCCTCGAGTAGGGCGATGATCTTTTCTTGTCCGAAAAAGCGTAAGCCTGCCTGAATCCCGATCCAGTACGAGAATTCCTGCCTCGTATAAGCGAGCCAACAATAAAACTCAAGAGCGGACCCATTCGCATGATCATGCCAAACATGAAACATAAACAAGGCACGCTGCCCTATCGTGAGCTGTTGATACACCTCTGCCTTCACCGACGGATTCTTTCCCCTGAGCGGTAACAGCACGGGCTCGATACATGCTCGCCCCAGTTGATCTGGCTGCAAGGAATGAAAAAACTCCCGCTTCATCGCTATCAACATCAAATCACTCTCCCTTGCTCCCATTATATAGCAAAAACCCCAAGACAAAAGAACATACTCCGCTTGGGGTTCGTGATTTCCTGCTATTATTTTCCTTGCTCTAATTCTTCAATCATAGCAGACAGCTCTGCCCATCGTTCTACAGCTGCTTCTAATTCTGCCGCTACCTGTTGTTCTTCGGCAAACAGCTTCTCCACCTTGCCATAGTTGCTGCCGGAAGAAGTAATCTCCTGCTTCAGACGAACGCTGCGCTCTTCCAATGAAGCGATCTTCCCTTCGATTTCATCCCATTCCTTTTGATCTTTGTAAGAGAGCTTCTTCGTACGATTATTGCCCCTGATTGCGCTCGTTTTTTCACTTTTGTCAACGGGGTCTGCGATCGCTTGCTGTGAAGACTTTTGCTCACGTCTTTCATCGAGGTACTCAGAATAATTTCCGTTGTAGAGATGGATCGTGCCCTGCCCCTCAAAAGCAAATAAATGGTCAACCGTGCGATCCAGAAAATAGCGGTCATGGGAAACAGTTATGACTGCACCAGGGAACTGCTCCAAATAATCTTCCAATATACTGAGTGTCTGGATATCAAGATCATTCGTCGGCTCATCCAGGAACAAAACATTCGGCTCTCCCATCAAGGTGCGCAATAAATAGAGACGTCGTCGCTCTCCGCCTGACAGACGTGAGATAGGGGTCCACTGCATATGCGGGGCAAAAAGGAAACGTTCCAGCATTTGCGATGCTGTAATCGACTCGCCGTTACTCGTTTGAATGACCTCTGCGGCTTCCTTTACATACTCAATCACTCGCAGTTTTTCGTCCATTTCCACGCTTCCCTGTGTGTAATACGCGATTTTAACGGTTGTACCCACTTCGATAGAACCGACATCAGGTTGAATTCTTCCTGCGAGCAAGTTTAATAGCGTCGACTTTCCGCTTCCATTTGGCCCAATAATTCCGACTCGATCACCAGGCAGTACAATGTAGCTGAAATTTTGAATGAGCTTGCGATCTCCAAACGCTTTGCTAATGCCTTCAATCTCAATCACTTTTTTGCCTAAGCGGCTTGCTCCCAGTGCCATCTCCATTTTGGCTGCCGGTCCTTCTACCGCCCGGTCTCTCAGTTCCTCGGCACGCTGAACTCGCGCTTTTTGCTTGGTCGTCCGTGCTTTCGCTCCACGTCGCAGCCAAGCAAGCTCTCGTCTTAAGAGATTTTGCCTTTTGCTCTCCGTCGCCGCCTCGTTTTCTTCGCGCTCAGCCTTTTTCTCCAAAAAGGTAGCGTAGTTGCCTTCATAGCTGTACAGCTTTCCTTTATCAAGCTCAAAGGTTCGATTTGTTACACGATCCAAGAAATAGCGATCATGCGTGACGAGCAGCAAGGCACCTTTGTAACGGGTCAAATAGTCTTCAAGCCACTCTACCGTCTCATTGTCGATATGGTTGGTAGGCTCATCCAGGATCAATAAATCGGCTGGCTGAATCAACGCGCGAGCCATCGCGACACGCTTGCGCTGACCGCCAGAGAGCTCACTCACTCGCTGTGAGAAATCATGTAATCCCAATTGGGTCAATATCATTTTCGCTTGCGTATTGCTCTCCCAAGCATCAGCGGCATCCATTCGGGTTTGCACGGAAAACATCCGCGCCTGCCTCTTCTCGTCATCTGGCGCCACTTGCAGGTCAGCCAAAGCCTGCTCGTACTCACGAAGCAGTTGAATCAGTTGAGAATCGCCGTAAAAAACCTGGTCCAATACAGAGGAATCCTCTTCAAAGCTCGGATTTTGCGGCAAGTATTCGACGCGAAAGTGATTGGCATGAACGACCTTTCCGCTATCTGCTGTATCCAAGCCCGCAATGATTTTTAACAAGGAAGACTTTCCTGTGCCGTTTACACCGATCAATCCAATCCGCTGCTGCTCGGCAATATGAAAGGAAATGTTGTCAAACAATACTTTCTCTCCATAGCCTTTGGAGAGATTTTCTACTGTTAATATTTGCATATCGGTCACCTATACTTTTCTATTTGCCGCATGAAAAGGCAAATGGATGCTATACCCGATGGTACCATGTTTTTCTCCGAAGCTCTAGGGCGCAAAGGATTTTCACCCGCAACCTGAGCCTGTCTATGTAAACGCGCAAAAGGCAAGCAGCATTCGTGTTCTCCAAATGCCACTTACCTAGATCCCAAAGCTTCATCTGCTCGCTTCAGCACCATACCAATCAGCTCGTCTTGGATAATCAAATCGGCCAATCCGTCCAGTGGTGTAGGTTCTTTGTTGACGATAACCAGTTTTGCGCCTTGCTCCTTTGCTAGCTGGGGAAACCAATTAGCGGGGCTTACTTGAAGAGAGGAACCCAGTACTAGGAAAAGCTCAGCCTGACTACTCCACCTCTCAGCTTGCTGCAGGGCCTCATGCGGCAAAGCTTCACCAAACAGCACAACATTTGGACGCAGCATACCTCCACACTCGCATGTCGTTCCATCCGGTGTCATATATCTGCTGCTTGGAAACGTAAACGTGCACACTACGCAGCGAATGGACCCGAGTGTGCCATGTAGCTGCGCTACTTCCATGCTGCCTGCCCGTTGATGAAACTCGTCAACGTTTTGTGTAATGAGCCCGTAAACGAGCCCTTGTTTCTCCCATTTTGCCAAAATTTCGTGTCCTAGATGAGGCTGGCATGATAACAAACCCTCTACTCGTTTCTGATAAAACGAAAGAAAAGCATCCCGTTCATGCTCCATTGCCCACGTGCTTGCCAGCCTCATGGGGTCTTGCCCACGCCATAACCCCGTCTGCGAACGAAAATCTGGCAAACCGCTCTCTGTGGACATACCTGCTCCTGTAAAAACAACCGTACACGCAGATTGCTTGATCCATTCAACAAGTTGCTTCATTGCTATCATCCCCTCCGCGTCTGTTTTCCACCTTTGCTAAATTGTAAGGGACAAGTAGTTTCTTGTATACGCAGGGAGTCGTTTTCATCCTGTTAGTAATACCACTGATATGTCGGAGGTTGCTGGTAGGCGGGCTGTTGTTGATATGGTGGCTGTGGGGGTGGAGCTGGCTGATATCCGTATGGTGGCTGCGCTTGCTGTACATGGGCTACATCGTAGTAGGGATAGGGTACTGATGGTTGGCCGTAGTATAGCTGGTATGGATACGCACTGGAGGTCATACTTCCACGCCCTCCTTGCTGGCAACCTATTGGCGGACCGATAACGACGTTGCTAGTAATCGGTTCCAGCGCTTCCTTTATCTTTGCCTCATCCAGGCAATACGTATGAGCGAGTACACTCGCGGGAGTCAAGCGCAGCATTTGGGAGCTGAAAATGACCTCTGGAGTGTTTGCATCAAAGATCGCCAAAAGATGTGTATTGTCTGTGGTAGCCATTTCATAGTGCCACCAGCCCTGGGGAACATTGGCTACCTGCCCTGGCCCGATCGTAAAATTGAGCATCTGATTTGTATAAGGATTCATGATCGAAACGACTGCTCCACCCGAGATGCAGTACACAAGCTCGGAGGCATTTTGATGAATATGAGGCTCAACGACATTGCCTGTGGTCAAATAAATATCGAGCAGGGATGCATTGCCTAATGTGTTTAATTGATTGATCGATAGCGAGTCAATGTAATTCCTGTCATCCTTTTTAAAAAAGAGATTATTTTTCAAGTCGTACGTAAATTGTACGGACGGTGAAGTAAAATCAACGGATGAATTAGCCATCTTTCTTTTTATCCTCCCGCATCATAGGTATTTGACTACCATCTATAGGTATTCCAGCTGCCTACATGCAGTGAACCCATCTTTAGGCCCCGCATCCATGCATCGCACCCCCAGCACCTTATTCAATCACCCTACTCGCTTTTGTACATATGCTAATAAGAACGATAGATCGGATTTAGAAGGAGGGGAATGGAGGTATGGCCACCTATTTTGTCTCAGATATTCATGGACAGTATCAAGCCTTTCAGCAAGCACTTCGCAACGCTTCCTTCTCACCGCAACGCAATGATCAGCTCTATGTGCTAGGAGACATGATTGATCGTGGACCCGAATCGAAAGAAGTCCTGCTGGATTTACTTGCGATGCGTCAAGCGTATCCAGAGCAAATCGTCATACTAAAAGGCAATCACGAGCAAATGTTTGAGGATTGGCTACAAAGAAGCGGGAATTCTGAAAATTACCTCCGGTTTAATGGAGGTGATGCGACCATCCGTTCCTTTTTGGGTAATCACCCACTGCGCCGTGCCTTTATTGGCTCGATGCCCTCCGAACAAGCACAGGAAGAAGCTCGTCAACTTATCCTGTCCCGCTACCCTGAACTGCTGCCGGCTCTTGCCTCCCTCCCACTCTACGTAGAGCTTCCAGCGAATCCGCAGACAGGTGCTCCCGCTGTCCTCCTCGTTCACGCTGGTATCCGTCCGGGAATCCCGTTGCAACAACAGTCACCTGAAGATCTGTTGTGGATTCGGGAGCCCTTTTACCTTTATTATGAAGGAGAGCGCCCTATTGTTTTCGGTCATACACCTGTACCTAAATTGCCTGACTACGGGGGCTTTGGACCATGGAGACGCAATAACTTGGTAGGTATTGATGGTGGCGCTGCTTATCGCCGTGGCGTTATGCTGGTGGAATGGCCTTCGCTACAAAGCATATTTGTGCCCATCCATGAAGCGACGTCCTCTCCTAACGTCCGGATGAATGAACCATATAAATTGTAAGCGACCAATCAGGTGCGCTTACCTGCTGCATAAGGCAACAGGTAGCCTGCCATTCCTTCCATTTTGGACAAGCATTGCCAGCTATGCCTTTCACAAATTGTTACTTTTTATAATCTACTTCCGATTCGTAATATGTTAAGATATGGACGAGGTGTTGTTATGAAACGTGAACAAGTCGCTGAGCAAGCAATGTTCTTCTCTTGGGGAATCTCCCTCATTGCTACAGCAGGCAGTCTCTTTTTTTCAGAAGTACTGAAATACATACCATGCGATCTATGCTGGTACCAGCGCATCTTGATGTATCCGCTCATCATCCTCCTCGGGATCGCAAGTGCCAAAAAAGACTACAAAATGTCGATGTACGCACTGGTTCTTTCGTTGATTGGTGGTGGAATTTCGCTTTATCATTACCTCGTCCAAAAGGTTCCGGCGCTGCATGACCTGGGTAATGCTTGCGGCATTGTACCTTGCAATACGGACTATATCAACTGGTTTGGATTCATAACGATTCCATTTTTGGCTTTAATCGCTTTTACCTTGATTAGCATCCTGCAAGTTATTGTCATGAAAAACACAAAGGAGAACTGATGCCATGAAAAAGATTATTTTTCTTTCCATTCTCGTCGCAGCTTTGTTGATCGGCGCTATCGTTTACTCCGATATTTCCAATCGCGAAGCAGCAGCAGGTAATCCTTATGGAAAAGCAAACCTGAATCCAGCCACTATCGAGCAATTAAACGATCCTTTGTACGACAACCTGATCATGCCTGAGGAGCTACAGACAAAGCTCGCCAATAAAGATGAACTGTTCGTATACTACTACAGCCCAGTTTGCGAGCATTGCAAGGCAACCACTCCTGTACTCGTTCCTCTTGTAAAAGACATGCAAATCGATATGAAAAAACATAATCTACTGGAATTCAACGCTAGCTGGGACCAATACAACATCGAATTCACCCCTACACTTGTTCACTACAAAGATGGTAAGGAAGTAGCTCGTATGGTAGGTGGTCACGAAGCCAACGAATGGAAGACGTGGCTGGAAGAGCAGAAAAAATCATAAGCAACTAAGGTCTCCCTCTTTCGGGAGGCTTTTTCTATTGGATAATCGTGACATTCATGTGAACTCCTGCGTTTTCGATGGAAGAAATAGCCCGAACGAGTCATAAGGCTTTTTCATTCTTTGCCTATAATGAGTACTGGGGAAGATCCTTGGAAAACGGAGGTAAGACCATTGACCCTCATTTATCTGACGGAAACCTTTGGCTTTCGGGCGACATGGAACCCGGAGCTGATGCTACTGACTGCTTTGCTTGCTGTGGCGTATTTTTCCTTTATTGGCCCTCTGCGTCATACATTTGCGGATTCCACTCCCGCTACGCGGAGACAAAAGATATCCTTTTCGCTTGGCCTCGTGCTCTTTTACTTTGGCATGGGCAGTCCGCTAAACGTAGCCGGACACTTTTTATTCAGTGCCCATATGCTGCAGCAGTCTCTTTTATATTTGATCATGCCGCTGCTATTGCTCTACGGAATGCCAAGATGGCTGCTGCGTCCGCTAACTTCACGCAATTGGTCGAGACGTTTACTTAGTGTCATCACTCATCCTATTCCTGCTGTTCTCTTGTTTAATAGCCTGTTTTCGTTTTATCATATGCCTGTTGTCCTGGATCTGGCGATGAACAACCTGGCCGTACATAATATGATTCACCTTGTGCTGCTTGTCGCTGCCTTGATTATGTGGACACCTGTGCTCGCACCGTTCCCGGAGATTAACCGCTTGACTGATCTGCAAAAGCTGGCCTATCTTTTCGCCAATGGCGTACTTCTCACGCCAGCTTGTGCCTTGATCATCTTTTCGGAAACAGCTATGTACGAAACGTATGTAAACGGTCCGTCCTTGCTTTGTGCGCCATTCTTTTCGGCTCCTATCGACAAGTCTATGTTTGCTGTTCCGCTCCCTCCTCACGAGGATCAGAGACTTGGCGGGATCATTATGAAGCTGATACAGGAAATGACGTATGGTGTAGTGCTCGCCTACATTTTTACAGCTTGGTACAAAAAGGAAAAGAATCAGCCTGAGGATGAATTGTTGCCACAATAACAATTCTGCAACCAAATCTACCAAGGAGGCGCGCTTGATGTCTGTCCCTACAACCACTGCTCTTCGCATAAGACGACTGCTTATACTTTTGCCGTTGCTCGTGCTCGCTGCATTGGTCGCCTCCTGGTTTTGGGGCGGCTCAAAAAATGCACAGTCTACGCTCCCCGATGTTACATTGGAAACGCTCGATGGACATGCTTATGCCCTCACCCCAAAACCGGGGAGCATTCGTCTGGTCGAGCTGATCTACACACGCTGTCCCGACATTTGTCCGACAACCACGATCAAAATGGTGCAATTGCAAAAACGCCTGCAGGAAGCCAATTTGATGGGCAATGGGGTCGAGTTTTTGACGGTCACCATCGATCCTGAAAATGACACCCCTGATGTACTCAAGTACTATGCGAAGCAATTAGGAATTCAACCGCAGGGCTGGACGATTCTGCGCGGTGATGAGCAGACGACCCGAACAATAACGAGTTCCCTTGGCTTTATCGCCAATAAAATGGAGGATGGTTTTATCTCTCATACTTCCAGCACGTATTTGGTCGACCAAAATAATAAAGTCACGCGCAAGTTTGGCATGGGGGAGGATTTTGATCCTGACCAAATATATCAAGAGCTTCTGAACGTTAAATAAGGAAGGTAATGACAATGAAACGCTATTTATTTTTTTTACTATGTACGGTTGCACTCATCGCAACGGCTTGTGGCAATGACAACAGCGCAAATACCGATCTTGGCTCCGGTGCACCTGTAGAGGCCTCCTTCTCTTTTGCTCCTGAACAGCCAGTAGTAGGAGAAACGATTACGTTTTCTGTAAAAGTGACCCAAGAAGGAAATCCTGTTGATGACGCCAAGGAAGTAAAATTTGAGTGGTGGAAGGATGGCCAGGAGCAGCATGTGACCATTCCCGCTGCCCTGACATCTGATGGGGTCTATACGGCCCAGCAAACCATCAGCGAGCCTGGCTCGTACTTTGTTTACTACCATGTAACGGCACGAGATTTTCACAATATGCAAAAGACCCCGTTTACAGTAAAGGGCTCGGCGGATGATCATGCTTCACATACGGCGCCAGCTACAGGCGCAGGTTCGGACCATCAGCATGGCAGTAATGCAGAGAGCGGAAATCACGCTGCAAGCGGCGTCGATTTTCACTTCATGCCTGCTGATGAAATCAAAACTTCCCAGCCCTCTACAGTGACGGTCCATCTGATGAAGGACAATCAGGCTTTTGCCGATGCATCGGTTAAATTCGAATACTGGCAAGGAAATGAAGAAAAGCACACATTTGTGGAGGCTACCCAATCCAAGCCCGGACAGTATGATAGCAGCATCTCCTTTCCAGCCGCTGGTTCTTATCAAGTAAATGTACACGTTGAAAAAGGGGACGTACACGATCATAAAGAGTTCCCACTGACAGTGCAGTAACGAGCATAAACAAAACGGCCTTTCCATTGCGGAGGGCCGTTTGTTGTATGGTGCTTGCATGTAGATATCTCTAGCAGGTAAAGTAGGCGATTCGATCCAGCTCTAAACCATAATACTCCCAGCGATTGTTTCTCCATCGATACCCTGTTACAGAATTACGACTGACGTATACGGGGTAAAACCAGAAGGAACGGCCATTTTTCAGCCAGATGTAGGTATAGCGATATAGGCAGGGATAAATCGCACCCCGATCAATGCGCCGTGTACCTCCATATCCACGTGCTCCTGGCGAACTGGGCGTCCTGCCTGGCGGAGGTCCTGGTGGTGGTGGATAACCACCTCCTGGAGGCGGCGGGTAGCCTCCGGGAGGATAACCTCCAGGGGGATATTGATATGACATGACGTTCACCTCCTACAAGTCTCCCTATAAGAGATGCAGCAAACGCACAGATGGTATGTGCGTTTGCCCTCGGTCATTCACCTATTTTTTCCGCTATTGCCTGCTTTGTGCCGCTTAGTAAGGTCGTCCACCCATGATGAAACGGTATCCCCAATGCGTATCTTTGAAATCAGTGATTTTGACCCCACCAGACTCTTTGGAAAACGTATTGAGCAGTTTATTATCTCCCATGTAGATAGCTACGTGCGTAATGCTTTGCTTCCCTACATCGATTCCTTTGTAATCGGACTCCTTATAACCCTTATAAGCCATGAAGAAGACGAGATCGCCCTTTTTCAGCTTATTAATATCCGTCGTGTAGCTGCCGTTTTTCTTTACATAATTCGCTTGGGAGCGTGCTCCCCCGCGTCCCATGTCAATATTTGCGCCCTCCAGGTAAGCCCACATTGTCAGCTCAGAGCAATCCATTGTTTTTTTATTAGAGCGGGTCGATCCGTACTCGTACGGCGTGCCCATATATTTCTTACCTGCTGCAATCACTTTATCTCCCAAAGCAGACGAGGCATTGTTCTCTGTCCCGCCAGGAGCTGGTTTTGATCCGGCACCAGTATCTGCTGGAAGTATCCGGCGCGCACCAACTAATTTTTTTGAATAATCGCTCACATTTTTGACTACGACAGCGTCTTCGCCTTGGGATGAGTAGATGTATTTGTTATCTCCGATATAAACACCCATAAAGCTTGGCGCTCCTGTTCCATTCGAGGAAAAGAACAAGAGGTCACCCTCCTGAATATCCTTCGCCGACACTTTTTCCCCCGCCTTATACAGCATTGGAATCGTGTCCTCAATCGTTATGCCTGCTTTTTTGTATATGTATGTTGCCAAACCTGCTGAGCCAAATGAATTTGGTCCCATTGCGCCATATTTGTAATCTTTTCCGACCAGCGCTTTTGCTTGTGATACTACTTCTGCTGTCGCTTTCGCAGACGCTTGTGAATCCACAGTCTTAGCTGCAGCATGTCCACCTTCAGCAAACATGAGCAGGGATGTACTCAGCATGACGGCGACAGTCGACTTTTGCAACCAATCTCGTTTCGTCATTCGTTCTCCTCCTGGCTGTGTTTTTCCCAACGGATTGGGTACAAAAACCAGTTTACTGGAAGAATAGAGCTCGTATAAGGCTGTAAATCTTTCCAATCGAGGATTTGATTACATAGTAGGATGACCATTGTCCTATCTTGACAACACCCCAACACATGGAAAAAAGCCCTTGTCCTTCCTGATTGACAAGAGCTTCGACAGTATATTCACTAGTGTCTATCCTTTCTTTTGGGACCAGATTTTTCCTGTTTGCTTGCATAGAAACACAACTGTTTCTCCCATCTTTAACCGATGAGAGCCTTTTACGAGAAACGATGTGTCCGGCCCCATCCGTTTCGCCAGCATCCGATGCAAGCGAGCTTTTGTCCTGCAATGCACCACCCGATCTGCAGGAAAGCCTGAGCGAATTGCTCCCCTCGCAATATGGCGGGCACTATTTCCTAGTGTAAAGAGGTAATCTACGGCTTTTTGACTTAAATAGCGTCCTACATCTTCGTGTCCCTGTACTTCATAGGATCCCATTTCCAGCATACTTGCCAAAACCGCCACCTTCGTCCCACTTCCTACCTGGCAGAGAACATCAATCGCCGCTTTGGCAGCATGGGGATTCGAGCTGTACGTATCGTCTAGCACCTGCACGTTTCCCGTGAAGCGATATCGTGTCAAGCGTTTTCGCTGCTGCTGGAAGGTCCTCAGTCCTTCTCTGATCGTGCTGACAGGAAAGCCCAGTGTGTGCGCAACTGCTATCGCAAAAAGTGCATTGTAAATATTGTGTTCTCCGAGAGTAGGAATAAAAAAGGATTCTTTTGTATCGTTCATACTGCAAAGAAAGGTAATGCCCCGCTCATCCATCGTAATATCACTGGCCTGATAATTCGCTTCACATTGAATTCCAATCGTAATAAACGTTCCTGCAAACGAGCCTGTATAAGGCTGCTGCATCAGCTTATCGGTGTACGAACAATCCGCGCTTAAAAAGACTTTCCCCGTTGTTTTCATATGTCGAATCAATTCTGATTTGGCTTTTGCTACTCCTGCGATCTGCCCGCCGAAATTACCGATATGGGCCGTTCCAATGTTCGTGATGACGCCTATTGATGGTTTAATAATCTGGCAATGCTTTTTTATATCGCCACTGTTCAGCATGCCGAATTCGAGGACAGCCGCTTTGTGCTCGTCCTTGATTCGTCTAGCATGCGCCCTCGTATTCCCCAAAAAATTCCTGTTATACATGGATTTATAGATGCTCCAATGTCTACTAAGGATAGACGATATCATTTCCTTGGTCGTTGTTTTGCCTGCACTTCCTGTCACGGCGATAACCGGTTTATCCAGGATGAGCGTTTTTACAGGCTTTAGCGCAGGTTTGAGCGCTTTCTTTCCCCCGGTCCTTCTCACTGGCACCCTCCCCTTTACCTCGGTTACCTCACGATCAGCTTTCACATTGTATGAGTATCTGAGACAGCCTGTATAGACCGATATCTATGAAAACGTTCCGCTTCTATCCAAAACAAGCGGACGACTCCCAGAATAGAGTAGGAAAGAGAGGTGAAGCCAATGAAACAAAAGGTAACGATAGCCGCGGTTGGGGATATTCTCATGTGGAGAGAGCAAATCGCAACTGCTCACATTCCCGGGACGAACCAGTATTCATTCGCGGACATGTTTGCTCCTGTCGCTCCTATCCTGCAGGGCGCGGATCTGACCATCGGAAATCTGGAAACGACCTTTTCCGGGAGCACGCAGCCCTATCAAATCGGGTCAGCACGAGAAGGCTACCCTCGCTTCAATTGTCCTGATGCTCTCGCTGCTGATTTGAAAAAGGTAGGCTTTGATGTACTGACGACCGTCAACAACCATTGTCTTGATGGGGGCACAAACGGACTTTTTCGAACGCTGGATATACTCGATCAGCATCAAATTGATCACACAGGCACATACCGCAATCAACAAGATGCCTCTACCTATCTGATTAAAGAGGTGAATGGCATCCGCATCGGGATTCTGGCTTATACGTACGGAACGAACAAACAGCAAATCCCGCCAAACTCTCCTTGGGTAGTCAATCTGCTCATCCAGGAAAAGATTTTGCAAGATATCTCGCGCCTACGTCCCCTTGTCGATCTCCTGATTGTGTGTCTTCATTTTGGACTCGAATTCCGTTATATCCCGACCAAAAGACAAAGACTGCTTGCTCAAAGCATTTTGGATCAGGGGGCAGACGTCATTCTTGGCGCTCACCCTCATGTATTGCAGCCAGTCGTAACCCCGAAGATCAAAACACCCGATGGACAAATCAGACGTACCGTTGTCGCATACTCACTCGGAAATTTCACTTCTGAACGTATGCTTAATTTCGAAACTTCATTATGTGGCGCAATTTTACGCTTGACCGTGGAAAAAGATGAACAAGAGCAAACAGAAATTACGCACATCTCTGTCGTGCCTACCTTTTCCCACCGCTTTTTTTCGGGGGGACGTGTCCGGTATCGCGTCATTCCGATGCGTTCTGCGCTGCTTTCCCCGGACAAATTTCTGACGCTGACGCAGCGTAAGAAGCTCAGGCTGCTCTTTGGCCACTCCAGGCGCACGATCGGTCCACGGTTTATATAGAAAACAAAAAGGGGTGAGATTGCCAGCGCAGTCCCACCCCTATTTCCTATTCCTATTATGAATCAGTGCATACAGTAACAGCTGGAGCTTACGGCGCTACCTGTGCCTCTTCTTTATAAAGCTCCTGCTTCAAACATTCGGAAGCTGCATTAAAATCCAAACTTTTTACGAGCTCAATTTCACTGATGAGGAGCTGTTGTGCCTGATCCAGCATGATTTTATCTCCTGTCCCGAGCACCTTTCCTTTGCTGATCAGGAACAAATCGCGGATAACCTCGGCACCATCGTAAATATTGCCGCTCTTCATTTTTTCCGTGTTCACTTTGTACCGCTGTGCTGCATTGATGCTTACATCGGGTTTCCCCTCATGCAAAACCCCCAACACATGCGCCAAAATATCTGCTTCAACTACCTGGCGTATACCCAGAGCGGACATTTTTTCAACAGGGACCATAATGTGTAGATCTTTTAACATCATGTTTAGTACAAAATACAGATGCTTTTCCCCTAGAAACTCCTTCTCCTCCATGACCTCGATGATTCCAGCACCGTGCATGGGATAAAAAATCTTGTCTCCAACTTGAAACATACGTCCACCTCCTTCAATACGATCCATTTCATTATACCACAGATTTTCGTTTTAAAGTTTTTAATTTTATCACAGGGAATTATTTTAAGTCAATATTTTATTTTGGATAAAATTTCATGTAGAGAAAAAGGAAATGATGTCCTCCGAGCTGCTTCCCGGAGAGGTTAACCACCTTTTTGAACCGCACGTCCCCCACCCACTTTAAACACGATCACCCCAGCGATAATGACCAGCACACCAAACAACTGCTTGCTTGTAAAAGGGACTTGTTCCAGGCCGAACAAGCCAAGTGAATCCCACAGGAGGGCGAAGCCTAGCTGAGACGTAAGGACAATCGAGATCGCATACGTAGGCCCAAGCAATCTGATCCCCTGTACTAGACTGATAACTACCCCGACACCGATTATTCCGCTGAACCAATACCAGGGCTGCATATTCGATATGGAAAACAAGTGCTTCCCCTCTAGTAGCAGCCCTATGCCAAACGAAGCGAGAAATCCCATTCCCAAAACAAGCGTGGTAGTTGTCCATGTCCCCGCGTGTTCATTCACTTTACTGTTGAATATATTTTGTAAGCTGACCAATGCGCCAGCGGTAAGTGCCAGTAACAGCCCAACAATCATGTTGCTTTCCCCTTTCGTTCATTCATAAATATTGCCTCTTGCCAGTACAGCGAGTCCTCCCCTGTCTTTTACGACGATGTATCCTTTATTTCGTTCAATCAAGCCATCTGCACACATTTGCCCGATGACGCGATTCAGATGTCGATAGCTCGTGCCAATCAGATTTGCGGCATCCAGTAGCTGATCCGATCCGAGTTGTCCTTTCATCAATGAATCAGATTCATCATAGGAAACGGATAGCAAATAGCTGGCCAGCCGCACCTCTACCGGATGCATTAGATTGAAACTGAGCGAATTGGATTTGATCGTAAATTTTTTCGTAAGGGTCTCCAGTAAAAATTGCAGGAAGGGAGCGTAATCAGAGCTGTATTTTTTCAATAACCGATGCTGAATACCGAGCATCCATACCGTCGATACAGCCTCTACCGTATTGAGGTTCTCCATCTCCCGCACGTATTCGATCTCTCCGATCACCTCCAGCGGTGTCTTGAAGGATAAGATCAGTGTCTTCCCCTCTGACGTCGTCGTGTAGATTTTCACTTTTCCTTTAACGAGCACATACAAAACATGCGCTTGCTCTCCTTGGGCGCATATGAGCTCACCTGGATCAAAACGAAACAGCGATAATTGAGGAAGCAGCTGCTTATGAAACACAGACTCTAGCTGATACTCACGCAAAAAATGGTTTAGTTGCTCACGATCCGAGATTTCGTTCATAACTTCGTTCCCTCCAGCCCTTCTCTCACCGCTTTTCATCTTCTAAAATCTCAAAATGACTACACCCGCGATCATAAGACCTATCCCGATAATATGAGGGAGTCTCATCCGCTGCTTTGCCACACCAAACCATCCATTACTATCAATAATAAAGGTCAAGCTCAGCTGCGCAATCAAGATGGCGGATATCGTCAGCGTAGCACCGATCTGGTGAATCGCAGTGACATTGCCAAAAATAATGACCGCCGCCAAAGCACCACCCGCCAAATATATTGGCTGGACTCTTTTCAATCCTAGCCATTTTCCATCCCGCACGACAAGCAAAATGCATAAGGCCGTAATAAAACCGGTAAGCTGGGTGAGTGTCGCCGTCTGCCAGGTTCCTATATCTTGGCTGATTCGGGAATTCGCTACTCCTTGCAAGGTAATGAAAGCCCCACCGATAAATGCGAAGAAACTGCCTTTCATTTCACTCTCTCCTTGAGGTCTTTTTCCTTAATTAAAGGATAGAACCTGACTTGGAAGAAAGGACATATGTCCTTTACTTTGCTCCGTACCTTTTGTAAACACGCCCCCACAAAGCGGACAAACCCTTCTCTTTATGAAATTCGTTACAGCGTTAGAATTTTTGTAAAATTATATACTTTTTGTATAATAATAGGGAAAGGAGTGGATGGAATGAGCAAATTTGAAAAGGTGATGTTGTATATTTTGAGCTTTATCCTTTTTCCGATCGGTTTTATCACGTGGATCATTTCGTTATTTAACCAAAACCCGCAAATGAAAAAGGTCGGACGAACCGCTTTATACTTTTCACTAGCTTCTTTTTGCGTCCAGCTATTGATTGGGGCTGCTAATTTTATTTTGTATACGAATGTGACAGTTCGATAGAGTGAGAGTCAAAGAAACATCGCTTGCATTTGAAGTCATAATGATTGTGATGTTTCCCTCTAACGCCGCCAGTGTAGTATTCCCTAACGTTACAGTCACTACGTTATTATCTACACTGAAGATGTCATCGCTCTCAAAAGAAAAGTTTCCTGATGCACTATTCAACGTAAAATCATCAACTAATTCATGTTCGTTACCATAAACTTGTTCTGAGAAAGTGATCTTTATTTTATCTCCAGCATCTACAGCATCTAAACAAGGAAACTTCTGATAGAGTCCCATACTCAGTTCCCTCTGATCACCTCCCCTCTCCTATAGCAGGCAATAAAAATAACCCCGATCGGTTCGAGGCCGGCTTACTGTCTGGTGTAAAAAGAAAGAGGAGCTGCAAATGCGGCTCCTCCTCGAATCAATTAAAGTACATTTTTCTTAACTGTATAGGTCTCCAATGCGCCATTCGCTGCTTTAACAACCACCTTCACAAATGACGTTCCTGAAGAACCATTAAGGACTGGATCGATTTCTGGTGCTTCATCCGAGTCATTGAACTCCGTTTCAGTTGTAATAACCGTGTTGACTGGTACAATCTTGAACGTCGCTCCAGCGTCATTCGTTTGCAAACTGCTCCGCAACTGTGTAGTTGTAACAGGACCGTAGTCATACGAAACCCAGATCGTTAACGGTTCGTTGAGATTAATATAAGAGAACATGTTTCCATTTCGTACTGTAATCGTTGCATCACTGCTTAACGGCACGCTATTCTCGTCTTATTCCTTTTCGGCATTATAACGAGTCTACACCGTGCGGGCGACTTTCATCGCACACGGCGTTCCATCAACAGATAAAAGGTGCTCCTTCCGCGCGAGATTTACAATGGGCATGATCATCCTATCAAACTACAATCAACAAAGAATAAACAAGGAACTTCTGTTGGTGTCCGACCTTTGGTTCTGAAAAAGAAAAAGACGCCAAATGAGCGTCTCACAAAATCTCTCGATAAAATAAATCTGGGTAAACCGTTACTATGCCGTTTGAATCAACGGTAATGCTCTCCTGAAAATTCCCGCTTTACTATCGAAATAACGCTGATTCATTCCCTCTTTCAAGCAAGGTATAGCTCTGATTCACCTGTCTATAGCTCAACTCAGTGGCAGATATGTAAAAACTCTGATCTCCTGTTGTTGATTTAGATCATATACCTTCACTTACAAACCGTGAAGGAAACCTTTGTCCCCAGGTCGGGCTGGCTCTGTATCTGCAGACCTTTTCCGTATATTTGCTGTAAGCGTCGATGTGTATTCAAAAGACCTATCCCTGATTTTTGCTGACGATTTGTATCAAATAGGTGACGTAAGGTAATTTCGTCCATCCCTACCCCATCATCGCTGACAACGATTTCAGCACAATTCCCCACATTAGTAATTTGAATGCTGACAGTTCCCCCGCCTAAACGCTTCAAGACACCATGTCGAATTGCATTTTCTACAAGTGGTTGGATAGAAAGAGGGGGAATTTGCAATTCAAGATCATCATCGATGTCCCACTGAATCTTAAGCTTGTCATCGAAACGTACCTTCTCGATATACAAGTAAGACCGCACGAGATCCAGCTCCTGCGAAAGCGGAACAAGCCTTCTCGAATTACTAAAGTCAAAGCTTGCTTGTAAGAAGTCAGTCAAAGCTTCCAGCAGCCCACTCATCCGCTCAGAATCTACTAGCTTAAGAGCAGTGATAGCATTCAATGTGTTAAACAAAAAATGCGGCTCTATCTGTGCTTGTAGCCATGCTGCTTCCATTCGAAGCCTCTCTCGGGCCGACTGCTTCATACCCGTTAATGCTTGCACGCGTGACCTCAACTCTTGGGCATCCACAGGCTTTGACACATAATCGTTGGCTCCAGCTAAGAACCCTGTATGGATATCTTCTATTTGACTACGTGCTGTTAGGATCAGTACGGGCAGCTCAGAAAGGGAGTATCTCTCCCGAATGAGACGTGTCAACTCGTAACCAGATATGATCGGCATCATGACATCGGTAACAACCAGATCCAATTCTCGCTGCTCCAAAATAGACAAGGCCTCCTTTCCACTAGTCGTCTTGATGATGTCATGTTTCTCTGAGGAAAGGATATTGGCAAGGATCTGCAAGTTAACAGGATCATCGTCAACAGCCAAAACCGCTATTCTATCTTCAGGAATGCTTACTTGTTCTTCTAATTCAGCATCATTTGCCGTACTAGGAGCAGTAACCGAAATTTCCCGCTGTACCATATCTTCTGCTTGGTGATTGGAAAGATCGGGCATTTGTTCATTTTCCTTCGCCAATGGAATGGAAAAACGAAAATGCGATCCCTTGTCCGGCTCAGTGTACACCTCGATTTTCCCACCATGCAACTCTACAAGCTGCTTAGCGATACTCAGCCCAAGCCCAATACCACCACTCATAGCTTGCGTGTCATTGCCTCCTTGTTCATATGGCTGGAAAATACGTGTAAGAGTTTGTTCGTCCATGCCGATGCCTGTATCAATAACACTGATCATTGCCATACCGTTCTCTTTTGTTGCATGGAGGGTTATGCTACCTTCGTTTGTATACTTTATGGCATTGTGAACCAGGTTGAACAAGATTTGAGTAAATCTGTTTTCATCAGCGATTATAGCTGGAAAACTATCTGGGATCTGGTTAATGAGTCGAATTGATTTGCCCTGCAGCATAAATCTCATCATATCAGTGATACCGTTTACGATACCCTGAATCTTGAGAGGACGGACATTCAGACGGATACCGTTCTCCTTCAATCTGGTTAAATCCAGTAAATCGTTCAATAAAAAGGACATGCGCTTCCCGACCGTAACGAGTAACTCAAGATCTGCTTTTCTCTTTTTATGGTGTTGGTTGTCCCAATCTTCCAAGACAGTTTGAGCGATATTAATCATCCCATGAAGTGGATTACGCAACTCATGTGACGTGTTTGCCAAGAAGATATCCTTCATTTTGTCAGCAGCTTGTAGTTGAGAAGCTAGCTCAGCGGTGCGCGTCGAAGCTCGAAAGTAACGTTTGAACCAAAACGAGGCAAACATCAAGAATGCTACAATCAAGTCAATTGGGTAATAACCGATATCTGGCCAGAAAAGTCCCTTAATAAAACCGCCAAGGACATTTGTCAGAATGCTGCTGATTCCCAAAGAAATAAAGATCGCATCTTCATCAACGGTTACTGCCGTTCGAACTGAAAGGACAAGCAAGATGATGCTTGCGATTAAGGTCAGACCGAAATAAAAAGATGCTAGAACCGTTGTCAGTTTGGCAGTCGTGAACAAAATAACTATCGCAGAGATGGCGCAAATCCAGAAGAACCAGTTGAAGATGTTTGCCTTCCTGGGAGAGACCAAAATGCTTTTGGCAAAGTGCATCAGGAATGCAGCCACACCAATTATAGCCAAATAAATGAGTTTTATAGACCATGGATAATCAATCGGTAGCCAAGTCAAAAGCAATCGGTCATCATCCATTAGGGTCATCAGCAACGCAAAGAGAATAAGTATAAAAAAGGAAAGTAGAGCCCTTTGTCGAGTACCAATTAGATATAGGATACAGACATAGATGGCATGCATGACTAAAACCGTGCACACAATCACTTGCATGCTGATTGAGAACCACCTGTCCCTTTCAACCGCCTGCTGATTGCCAAACTTGACGGAACTAATGATTCCTCCCCTTCGAAGATGATCGTAATTCGCTACTTGAACTACGATATCCAGTTCGCTTTGATCGGTGGTAAAGGTAGCGGTGTAAGGGACATTTCGAGCTATGTTTTGATCGAGTTTCTCAGCTGGCTTACCTGAGCTTCCAACCAAGTGACCATTTACAAATACTGCGGACGCGGATACTACATACGATAACTTGATACTATACAAACGCTGAGGATCAGGCTTGACCCATACACGCAAGCGATAGGTTCCGTAGCCAATTTTTGAGTTCGTCTCAGGATGTAAGGCTCCAGCCCAGTTACCTGGAACTTGAATGTAGGTAGGTCGATTACTAGTAGTGAATGTGTTCGGAATCAAAAGTTCGTGAGGATAGAATTCCCATTCTCCATTCAATGTCAGAACACGATTAGAATTGAAATCGAAGTCCCTGAGATCAAGCACTCCTTGTTCCGCTCCTTTGTGATTCGGCTCTGCAAGCAGTAGGTACCAAGTTGTCCGGATCGCTAAAAGGAAAATAATAAATAGGGTAATTAAAAGGAAGATCTTTCTTTTTGTCATAATTTTTGTTTTGTTTGACGCTAGTCAAAGCCTTTCCTTTCCTATTTATTCGTTGTTTTTCAAATTTCCTTTCTTCTCACTCTTTTTTCATTGCTCCCCCACAAAATTACATTTCTCTGTTACATATACTAATTTTACAGGTCTTAAGTTGTAAACCTCTTAAATCAAATGGATGTGTTTGTCTTTCATATTATTACATACTTCATGTGGATTTGGCTTATCTGTTCTGAGCCTGCTTTGTCCGGTAAAACTCGGTTAATTTTGTTGGACTCCAACTTCAGCTGCACAGCGTCCACGACTTCATCTGTTTCCGTTGCGACAGCCCCCTGCACGTTTTACTTTGAATTTGGGGTCAGTATATCCGACCCCTTCCGTAGCTTTGATGAAGACTCCTTTTACTCTGTATGTGTCCTTCATGCCTGAGAGTGGATGCCGATAGCTCCCAGTGCTTCCATGAAAGCCAGTTTGCCAGCCTCCAAGAAATAAGATTCCTCTACACGAGTAACGCGTTCAGACAACGCATCGAACTTTTGCCCCTGCACCTTCCTCACCCCCTCGGGGTAACAAAAATAGCCACGCTAGGTACGAGGCTGGCCGTCATTCTTGGTGTTTTTAAAAAAAGGAGCCGCGTCTGCAGCTCCTCAGGAATAGAGAAAGTCGTTTGTTTTTAGTCGATGGACACAGTTAGATTCGGTGTAATGTCAATGTTTGGAGTAGTTGCAGTAAATTGGATAGTTGGCGAAAAAATAGTACTCGTAACCGTGTAACCAGGTACTACATCAGCATTCAGTTTCGTCGCGATTTGTGCCGCCACCTGCCAATCCATTAGTCCAGCTGTAACTGCTACGGTGTGTGGTACTCCACCAACTGTTACGGTGATGCTTCCAGTAACAGTTGCTCCTGTTTGCACTGTGAAGGTTGTTGATTCTGTTTGTCCGTCACTTCCGCCTGAAAGAAATGGACCCGTTACCATAGCAATCTGATTTACATTGGAACTAGTAGCCATGAAGTCGTTCCCAACTGTTCCTGTCTCATAGTACGTAATCGTGATTGTCGATCCAGATAGTGATGCATCAAAAAATGGGAGGTTGTCGATTAAAGTTTTTAGCTCTTCCATTGTACTGAAGGTGGTGCTACCGTTACCAATTTCCGCCTTGATAAAGCTTGTTCCTCCTACGTTGACTCCATCCCCATTTGATGGTGCTCTGTACTCTAGTTGAGACGATGCTTTTGTGCCTGGAAAGCCTTCCGTAACACTTCCTTGGGTTCCTGTTACTCCAGGATTGCTATTCTCGTCTTATACCATATGGCTTTATAACGAGCCTACACCGTACGGGCGACTTTCATCGCACACGGCGTTCCATCAACAAATAAAAAGGTCTCCTTTCGTCGTCTGAAACTTACAATGGGCATCTTCATTCTATCAAGCTACAATCAACAATGAATAAACAAGGAAACTTCTGATAGAGACCCATACTCAGCTACCCCTAAAAAACGCCCTTTCTGTTTGAATCAGCTTTACTGTGCCAGTTCTGGAAAACCAAGCACAAATTTCTTCTTTTACATGATTATGAAGCCCCAGGTATGACCCTTCGTCATTCCCAGGCTGTCAGTGTAATCAAAGGTGACGTTAGCAAAACTTGGTCCTGGGTCTGATTTCCGATAAACAATCAGATCCTTCCCCACTACTTCCACTCGGTCTAAACCACCACTGATCTTGAAGTTAGAAAAGGTAACGACTCCTCCATTCAAATCTTTGATGGCGTTGTGTAGGGGAATGCTATAGGGTTCTGGTCCGAGAATGGAAAAATTCGTTCCACTAATATATGCCGGATCGATGACGATAATAGGTGGTAGCGCTGGCAAAGTGACTAGGAAAGCATCCCAGACCGTTGCCCCTTTGGCATCGGTGGCTGTGACGGTCACTGTAACGATACCACTTTTACCGGGAACTCCTTGAATTTCTACGAGTCCAAATGCATCTACAGTGGCTGTAGCGATGCTTGCGTCACTCGAGACAACCGAGAATGTCAGAGGATCTCCATCCGGGTCGGAAAAATTCCCTGCCACGGATACAGACAACAAAGGCAACCCCGGAAACATCAATTGATCCGGAATGGGACTAACTACTACAGGTGCTTGATTGCTATTCTCGACTTATCCCCTTCTGTTTGTGAGGGTTTTCATTCGAGCCTACACCGTGCGGGCGACTTTCATCGCACACGGCGTTCCATCAACGAATAAGAAGATTCTTACAATGGGCTCGTTCAGATTATCATATCAATCTCTTTTTGAAACCTAGCTAAAGTTAGGTTGGTTGCTTAATATCCCCGATCGATTCGGGGCTGGTTCATGGTCTGGCTGGTAAAAAAATACCCCCGGGGTTTCCCGAGGGTTAATTGATTTACTTCCTAACATTAAATCGAAGGGATTACAGATGTTTTAGTCACTGACTTGTTTCCAGTTGCATCGACAGAGTACAGCGCAAAAGATACTCTCATCCCTGGAGCAAATGCAAAGTTTGCAACATTGTCTCCTTGATAGCTATAGTTGGAATGATGAGTACTTGTACTTGTATCATCTGCATCGGCTACTGGATCAACTAAATAATACAATTCATAGTGATCCCAGTCCGAATCAGTAGTCCCTACCCAGTTAAGACTAATTTGTCCCAACATTGATGGAGTTGCCACTAAGCTTGGCACCGCATCTGGAGGAGTTGTATCACTTGGTACGCTATTCTCGTCTTATACCTTTTCGGATTTATAACGAGCCTACACCGTGCGGGCGACTTTCATCGCACACGGCGTTCTATCAACAGTTAAAAAGGTATCCTTTCGTCGTCTGAAACTTACAATGGGCATCTTCATTCTATCAAGCTACAATCAACAAAGAATAAACAAGGAAACTTCTGATAGAAACCCATACTCAGCTCCCCCTAAAAAACGCCCTTTCTGGTTGAATCAGCATTACTGTGCCAGATCTGGAAAACCAAGCACACGAGTCGCTTCTTCACTTCATTACGAACCCTCTCCCATAGCAGGCAATAAAAATAGCCCCGCTCGGTTCGAGGCAACTCAAATTCTTCGTGATAAAAAATACCCCCGGGATTTCCCCCGAGGGCTGGTTGATGGAAATGATGATTACTCGATATTTTTGCTTGTTATATTGGACACACCTGCTCGCTGACCTCCATCAACAATCATCCGGAAATAATAGGAACCGGAAGCGTAGGACGGTAATTTTGCAATTACTTCATCCGTTGTAGAGGTAATAGGGCTATCCACTTCCGCATCTTGCCATGTTTGTTGGTCTGTTGAATATTGAATTTTAGCCGAAGTAACCCCGGTTAGTTGGGAAAATGACAGAAATACAAATACATCTCCCAGTTCATTTTTTGCGGAGCCATAAGCAGCGAAGTCAGTAATCGGTTTTGAGCTATTCTCGACTTATACCCTTAGCTTCGGGAGGGCTTTCGTTCGAGCCTACACCGTGCGGGCGACTTTCATCGCACACGGCGTTCCATCAACGGGTAAGAAAGTTTTTACAACGGGCATCTTCAGATTAACCTAATAACACGAGTTGGTAACCTATCTAAAGTTAATGCATTTCATCAGGGAGCCACTTCAGCAGCTCCTTATTAAATTAAACTAAAATACCCCCTAGGATATTTCCTAAGGGATACTCTAGTAAATGAGATGCTTTAAACTGGTGGTAATGCAGTGACAGTGATTTCATTAGAATATCCGGCCTTACTACCACCTACGACGACCAATCTGTACTTCACCGGTATTCCTATGAACGCTGGTGCTGAGGCTGTAGTTGAATTTGCGTCTAACGGGAATGGAGAATCATTCCACACGCCAGCTTCTTGAGACTGCTGTAACACTACACTAGTAGCACGGGCTTACTCCTGCCTACCTGTTTATCTGTTCTGCGCCTGCTTTGTCCTGTAAAACTCGTTAAACAGCTTCATAAGTGCACGCTTTTCGATCCGGGATACGTACGAACGGGAGATGCCAAGCTCTCGTGCAATTTCCCGCTGTGTTTTTTCTTTGTCCTGATCCAGGCCAAACCTGCCGATAATAACCTCTTTTTCCCGATCATCGAGGATGTGGATGTGCTGATAAATTTTGTTGGATTCCAACTTCAGTTGTACGGCATCCACGACTTCATCTGTTTCCGTTCCCAAGACGTCGATCAGGGTGATTTCATTCCCCTCTTTATCTGTCCCGATCGGGTCGTGCAAGGAAACGTCCTTCTTGGTTTTTTTCAGACTACGAAGGTGCATGAGGATTTCGATCTAAATGTCAAAAGGACGGCGTGGAAAGCCCCTTAAAAAGTGAATATCTCCACACTATCTTCAAACACTCGAACTTCCCTTACTACATGTCTTATAAGCTCTTTCTTATCCTCAAACGAAAGCTCATCGGGTGCCTTCGATAAATAATACTCTGCTGCTTCCTGAATCAAATTTCTACTGTATTGGTGATCACTCTGAAGTCTTGTCTGTTCGTTTAGCTCATTAAGCCGTCGATTCAATTTTTCTTCTTTTTCTTTCAGTTCCTTCAGCTCTTGTCGAATTTCTTCTTCACCAATGTCTTCCTCACCAGAAGCAAATAATTTAAGTAGTCGTTTTCGACCTGTTTTTATTTTTTCGAGTTCTTGTTGCAAACGATCCAGTTCCACTTGCTCAAATGGTGTCTCCACCTTTTCTTCTATGGCAGCTGCAATCTCATCTGGATTGTTTAACCAAGCACTAACCGTCTCCCAAACTTGGAGATCCAAGTAGTCACATCTTACATGACGACCGCAACCTTTATTTTTTGCACCTGCAGTATTCTTTATGTCAGTGTATTCAAACACATGCCGTCCCCAGTTCTTCGCCTTTCTACCAGGCATCGTATTTTCGCAGCTGCCGCAACGCACTAATCCACTCAACAGGTATTCGTTTAAACTTTGCCCAGCCCACCTTCTTCTTGATTCCTTAAGCAGGCGCTGTGCATGCTCAAATTTGGCTTCATCAATAATTGACGGGCAAGGCAATGATATCCAATCTTCTTTTGGTCGCATTTTCATACGTACTTTCTCATCCGGTTGGCGATATTGGTTACCCAACATTCCCTCAGTATTCCATTTATTCTGATAGAACCGGCCCACATATGCCTCGTTCATGAGCATCTGGCGGACAACCTGACGATGCCACACACTAGCTCCTCGCTTCGTAGGTACTCCTTTATTTGTTAAGTAAACCGCTATTCCATTTATGCCATGAACCAAATCATTAGGCTGAGTAAATAAATCAAATACCAGACGAACTACTGCCGCCTCAGCTTCATTTATGACAATTTGTTCCTTCTCAGAATTATAACCGTATCCGTATATCTGAAAGTCACGAAGAACACGACCTTGCCTTGCTTTTTCTCTTCTTCCGCGACTCATCCGTTCGTTAATTTTTGCCTTCTCAAACTCAGCAATTGCACCACGCATACTGTAAAACAGTTGGCCTTCTGGTGTTTTCGCATATTCTCCATTTACAAAAACCAGCTCTATTCCACGTTTATCAAATTCATCTGTTATGAGTAATTGATTCATTAGCTTCCGTGATAGCCTGTCGGGATCAAGACAGACGATTTTAGTAATTACTCCATCCTTTACATCTTGCCTCAACCGTGAGAGAGAAGGCCGATCAAGAAACTCTCCAGAAACATCATCTATATACTCAGCAACTTCACTCGTCCCGGCTTTCTTTCTGCACTCCCTTATCTGATCGTCGAGGCTGAATCCGCTTTTCGCTTGCTCTTCCGTACTCACCCTGGCGTATATTCCGACCATTTTGCTTCTCCTTCCTGTACTTTCCTAATAAATAATGATAGCAGGCAGAACGAATACTGTCAGTAGAATCGCCGGGTATCATTCTTATATGCATCGTTCATCCCCTCCTGTGGAGAGGATATTCAGATACGGCTTGTCAAAAGTAGAAAAACTTCACTAATGCTGTCGAAGAATTAATACTGGAGTGCGAAGCTGAGCAAATCTTTTGACAGCGCGCAGGCGTTCATTGTGGAGCTTGCCCTAGCAGATCGATCGTTTAGAGAGAACTTGAAACGATATATCATCGCCAGTGAAAAGAGTTTGTTTATTCGTATGATTACATGAAAAAAACTTTTAATGAAGAAACCCCCTCTTAAATTGGGGGCGGGTTAATTGAGCTAGTGGTGAATTTTTGATTACCCTACTTTTTGAGGCTCCATATGCATTGGTATTTCGCCTTATTCCTCGCGCTTTTCCCAACTCCAATAATATTTCATCTCCTGAAACGCAACATCCCATATTGTTTCTTTCCCTCAATGGTTATCGTAAGCTCATTTGCATTTTCGAGATAAACTAGTAACATATCTGGCTCATGGCGTTGACTTTCTGCAGAGGTAGACAGGAACTCCTGTCCGTCGACGGACACACTTAAACTCCCATGAAAATCCTTTTGATCGGGAATCCCATAATGCAAGGAGAGATAAAGCTCCTTATTGCCTAATGTATACGTGTACGTTTCAATATTATTGCCTTCGACACTATACACATTATATTTGGGTTCTACGGTTTGACCGCCAATTTTGAAATTGTATGGTTTTGTACCAGTAGATTTATTTCCGGTGCTGTCTGTCAATTCGTTCAACGTCACGAAAGGGCCAATATCTTTGATGAACGCTTTGTCAACGATCCCGAAGATTCCCCAAACCATGGTCATAAGGACAAGAATGGAAATTCCCGTAGCTGCTATATTTCTCCAGACATATTTTGTACGAAAGCCAAGTTTGTACGCACCGAATCCGACTGCTGCACCTAATGAGTTCTGAATTACGTCGTCAACATCGAAGCTGCCGAGTAAAGTTAGTGCCTGAATCGTTTCAATCACGAGAATGGACAGGATGAACATTGCAATGAATCTAATAAAACTGGTCCGATATAACAACGGAATCAATATGCCAAAAGGGATGAATGCAGCGATGTTTCCAAAACCAACGAAGTCCATCAGAGTAGGATGTAGAAGATCTGATACACTTGGCAACCTAAAAAAACTGTCCGGTAAAAAAATGAAGACGTAACTCGTCCTTTGATCCAAGGAATCTCCTCTACCGAACGCTAGAAATATAAAATAAAGAATCACAATTGTATAGAATATGGCTATGGCAAACATAATTTTACGCTGCTGTGTAGTAATGACAAGCACCGACTCGCCTTTACCATATAACCTAGATAGATTCGGGTCTGTCAAGATTTTTGTGTAAACTCAATCAACCGATATATGAAAAGGTTTCATCCCCCTAATTAGGACATCTTT